>CAXIBS010000058.1:0-12076 GCA_964022585.1 uncultured Colwellia sp. | reverse complement strand
TCTTTATTATTTTTTGTTTTACTTTGCCTAACATTATTTAGTTATTGGTTTGGCGTACAACGCTCTTTAAAAGTAGCAGGTGGCGTAGAGCATAAAAAAGAACTTACTAGCTTACCTCAGCAGTTTGGTCTACTCACTGCCATGGTATGTGGTTTGCCTGCCTTAATTGCTTTATTAATTTTTAATAGTGGCGAGCAAATAGTTATTGAACAACTTCTTAAAGCAACGCTTCCTCAAAATATTCAAGCATTATCAAGCGTAGATCTCGGCTTATATTTAAATAATATTCGCTCAATCGCCAGTGCAGAGTTAGCCTCTGATATTTTACAAAAAATAAACCTTAATAGTGATATCAGCACACAAGAGCAATATAAAGCTGCACAAACACTTCAAACATTAAATCAACAAGCAACTTGGCTGAAAACTGCTTTAGTGCTCATCATTGCTTGTGTCAGTGTTGGTTTACTGACAAGAAAATTTAGTCTTACTTATCAAGCAAGACAAAAATCAGAAAATATAATACGGGTATTATTAGTTGCCTCGTCTGCCGTTGCAGTGCTGACAACATTTGGTATTGTTATTTCGGTTCTTTTAGAGTCTATTCACTTTTTTAAAAGTGTACCTCCAACTGAGTTTATGTTCGGAACTCAATGGAGTCCACAAACAGCTATGCGAAGCGATCAAGTTGGCGGCTCTGGTGCTTTTGGCGCAATTCCACTGTTTGCAGGTACTTTATTAATCACCTTTATTGCCATGCTGCTAGCAGTACCCGTTGGCTTAATGATTGCCATCTATTTATCACAATATGCCTCAGCAAAGTTACGATCTTTTGCAAAGCCTATGCTTGAAGTATTAGCAGGTATCCCTACCGTCGTTTACGGTTTCTTTGCTGCTTTAACCGTTGCACCCGTTATTCGTAATTTGGGCGAATCTTTAGGATTGAGTGTAGCCTCAGAGAGTGCATTAGCTGCTGGCTTAGTAATGGGCACCATGATAATTCCTTTTGTATCATCATTATCCGAAGATGCTATAAGCGCTGTTCCAAACGCCCTAAAAGAAGCCTCACTTGGTATGGGAGCAACGAGAAGTGAAACCGTATTAAAAGTACTATTACCCGCGGCACTTCCTGGAATTGTTGGCGCAATATTACTCGCTATATCCCGTGCTATAGGCGAAACCATGATAGTTGTGATGGCAGCAGGCATGGCAGCTAATTTAACCGCCAACCCGCTAGACTCTGTAACAACAGTAACAGTTCAAATAGTGACTTTACTAACTGGCGATCAAGAGTTTGATAGTCCCAAAACATTAGCAGCCTTTGCACTAGGTTTGATGTTATTTATCACGACACTGGGTCTAAATGTTTTAGCGCTTAAAGTTGTTAGAAAATATAGAGAACAATATGACTAAACTAAATACAAACAAAAGCTTAGGTAAAAATGTGAGTTGTAATGACAATGAAAATGTTAGTTCAACTACTGAAAAAGTAGCAATGAGCTTAAAAAAACGTTACAGCAAAGAGAAACGCTTCAAAAGCTTAGGACTCTTATCTGTTCTATTTGGCTTTCTTTTGGTTGTTACTTTACTCTCAGATATAACACTAAAAGCATTACCAGCGTTCCATCAACACTGGGTTAAACTGGACGTTGATTACCAGTCATCATGGCTTAATATTAATGAAACATCAGATAAACTTTTACTTGAAAAGCAACTTACCCAAGCAAGTTATCGTAACGTGTTGAAAAAATCACTTTATCAGATGTTTCCTGAAGTTAGTGGACGCAAAAATAAACGTAAATTATCCACTTTATTAAGTACAAATGCAGAGTTCACTATAAAAGATCACCTAGTGGACTCTCCTCTTTTATTAGAAAAACAAACGAATGTTTGGGTTAGATTAGATGATGATGTAGATAGCTATTTAAAAGAAGGCTTCCCTACAGGTGAAGCAGGCTTAAGAGTTAATGAACTACAAGCTCAATGGTTGGCTCAACTGCAAAAGAGTAACCGCATTGAAAGCAGGTTTAACTTCGAATTTTTTACATCTGGAGACTCAAGAGAGCCTGAACTTGCCGGCATTAAAGGAGCATTAACAGGTACCCTACTGACTATGCTTGTGACCTTGCTATTGTCTTTTCCATTAGGCGTTGCTGGTGCACTTTATTTAGAAGAATTTGCACCAAAAAATAGATTTACTGCCCTAATAGAAATAAACATTAATAATTTAGCCGCTGTTCCTTCTATTGTTTTTGGACTACTAGGCTTAGCCGTTATTATTAACTTGTTTGGTTTACCCCGCTCTGCCCCATTAGTAGGCGGTATTGTTTTAACTTTAATGACTTTACCTACAATCATTATTGCTAGTCGTGCTGCAATAAAAGCAGTACCTCCTTCAATAAGAGAAGCTGCTTTAGGTTTAGGTGCTTCAAAAATGCAAGTTACCTTTTCTCATGTATTGCCACAGGCCATGCCAGGCATCATTACTGGCGCTATTATTGGTGTAGCACAGGCGTTAGGAGAAACAGCACCGTTACTCATGATTGGTATGGTTGCTTTTATTGTTGACGTACCAACAAGTGTCGTAGATTCAGCCACCGTACTCCCAGTACAGATATTTTTATGGGCCGATAGTCCAGAAAGAGCATTTTTAGCAAAAACCTCCGCAGCCATTTTAGTGCTATTAGCATTACTCATGGTAATCAACCTAACTGCAACTACGCTGCGTAGTAAATTTGAAAAGAAATAGGAAAGAATAATGAACGCAATAACTTTGCCTACACAAGAGCAAACAAATACAGCAACTCAAACAAATTTATCTGAAGTTGAGTTAACTGAAACGGTTGGTAGCATTTATGCTGATGATGCCAAAATGTCCATAAGAAACGCCAATGTTTTTTATGGTGCAAAAAAAGCCATTGATAATATAAGTTTAGATATTGCTAAAAATCAGGTAACGGCACTTATTGGTCCTTCTGGTTGTGGTAAGTCGACCTTTCTACGTAGCTTAAATCGTATGAATGACACTATAGATATCTGTAATATCACGGGAAAATTTACACTTGATGACGAAGATATCTACGCTAATAGCCTTGATCCAGTGTTACTTCGCGCACGCGTTGGTATGGTGTTTCAAAAACCAAATCCTTTCCCAAAATCAATCTATGACAATGTTGCTTATGGTGCACGTATTCATGGACTAACAAATAATAAAGCCGAATTAGATGAAATTGTTGAAACAAGCTTGCAAAAAGCTGGCCTATTTAACGAAGTGAAAGACAGGCTAAATGATCCAGGCACAGGCTTATCTGGTGGTCAACAACAACGTTTGTGTATTGCTAGAACTATCGCTGTTAGCCCAGAAGTAATTTTAATGGATGAGCCTGCATCAGCACTTGACCCCATTGCTACCGCTATTATTGAAGAGCTAATTGATGAGTTAAAAGAGAAATATACCATTGCAATTGTTACACATTCAATGCAGCAAGCTGCGCGAGTATCTCAGCACACTGCCTATTTTCACATGGGTAAGCTTGTTGAGATGGGGAAAACAGAAGACATATTCACTAGGCCAAGTCACAAATTAACAGAAAACTATATCACCGGCCGTTTTGGTTAGATGGAGAAAAGCATGACAATACAAGAAAATACAAACACCCCTTCTGGTTTCACAACTAACTTACATATTGATAAGCATATTTCTCGTCGTTTTAACGAAGAATTAGAGCAAGTTAGAACACTCGTGATGGAGATGGGCGAACTAGTTGAGCAACAAGTCAATGATGGCCTAAATGCTGTATTAAATGCCGATTCTGCGCTTGCACTCAAAGTGATAGAGCGGGATCACGAAGTAAACACTATGGAGCTGCAAATAGATGAGTTCTGCACACAAATATTAGCCCGTCGACAACCTGCCGCGAGTGATTTACGCTTATTAGTTAGCGTAATTAAAAGTATTACTGATTTAGAGCGAATGGGTGACGAATCTGTAAAGTTTGGTCGCAATGCAATTAAGTTAGCTAAAGGCAACTTTGCCGAAGAGGGCTCTAGACCTCTTGTTGAGTTAAAACATTTAGGTAAGCATGTCAGTGAAACCTTAAATAAAGCCTTAACTGCTTACGCACAAATGGATGTTAATGCAGCATTAGAAATCATAAAAAATGATAATATAGTCGATGAAGAATTTGATAATATTTCACGATTACTTGTTACTAAAATGATGGAAAACCCACGTGAAATTAAAAATGCACTACGTGTTACTTGGTGTGCGAGAGCACTTGAGCGTATTGGCGACCATACGACTAACCTTTGTGAGTACATTGTTTATTTAGTCGAAGGTAAAGATGTGCGTCACGCCAGTATTGAACAAATTAAAGCGACTATAAAAAGCTAGATTTTTACAAATAGTATGAAATAGAAGAGATACTTAACTAATAAGTTTCCTTTTAGGTGTAGATAACAAGTAATAGTACACCAAAGTATATTGTCTTCACTATTATTGTTGAAAGCAGTCATCAGAGTTCTCTGATGACTGCTTAATTGCAACATTTCTAAGCTTTAAAAACTGCCCGCTAATAACCACTGCCGTTGAGCAACAAGTGAGCCCCGATACTCGCCACATATCCAAGCGCAATAACAGGCGCCCATTTAAGATGAGAGGCAAAAGTATAAACGCCACGAGCTGTTCCAAGCAATGCGACACCTGCAGCTGAACCTATAGCCAACATACTGCCACCAACGCCTGCTGTGAGAGTTACAAGTTGCCATTGCTCTAAAGGCATATTCGGATCCATAGTTAACACGGCAAACATAACCGGGATATTATCTACAATAGCCGATAATACACCGACCAGTGCATTAGCCCATGTAGGTCCCATATCGCTATACATTAACTCAGAAACGATAGCCATGTAGCCAAACTGACTTAAACCAGCAACACACATAATAACACCGTAGAAAAACAGCAAAGTATCCCATTCTGCGTGGGAAACTCGTTCCATGATATCGAATTCTTTCACTTCTGCTCTGTTTGCAGTCATATCCTCAAACAATTCTACCGAGCCTATTTTTTCATCATTATCATCAGTAATAGGGGCTGCACTAAACATTAAATAAGCGCCTGAATCACCAATATCTTCGAAGTAACTAGCAGCATCATAAGACGCTCCCTCTATCTCGTTATCACGAAATTTCCCGCGGTAATTCTGTCTAACGCCAACTGCAGACTTATCCTCTAAAACTATATCTGCCAGAGTTGGGCGTTCATCCTTGTAAAACGCTTTCCATTGATCTTTAGTCCCTATCATATCTTTCGCTTTGTAGCCTGTCAGCTCTTCTAAAGCAGTGTTCCAGTGACTCACTTTGTGATCGATGTCGAGCATAAAGGCTGGGTATGGTTGATCGTTCAAATGCATGCCAATATTCTTACCATAAGATTGCAACACATTTAGAGGGTTATTATGAGCTTCAGTACGTCCACCAAATATTGAGTCAGCCATCATAGTTCGTCCCTCTACTCTTTTGAGGTAATACGAATACAATCCTAGATAACCTAAACCAAACATCATACCAGCGGCTGGTGGTAAATGAAGAAAGCTATGGAAGCATACAGCCGTAACGATAGTGGCAAGGAAAAGCCCTATCATGACCTTTGCACCTAACTTCATATGAGATTTTTCTTGCGAAGCCTCTGGTGTACCATTTGAGATTGCAAAACTCATGATAATAGCTGGCACTAACCAGTTAATTAAAGACGGTATGAACAACGGTAAGAATTGTAAAAACTCCACTTTACCTTTTTGCCAAACCATTAGCGTGGTTATATCACCAAAGGGTGAAAAGGCACCACCAGCATTAGCAGCAATAACAACATTGATACACGCTATAGAAATAAACTTAACGTCTTTACCGCCCACAGCCATTACAACAGCGCCCATCAACAGAGCCGTTGTTAAATTATCAGCAATAGGTGAAATAACAAATGCCAAAGCTCCGGTTACCCAAAACACTTTTTTAAGTGAGTAACCACGAGAAATAAGATAGGAGCGAAGTGCCTTAAATACTGAGCGTTCTTCAAGGGCATTGATATAGGTCATTGCTACCAATAAAAACAGGAATAATTCAGCATATTCAATGATAGCGTGACGAATAGCGTTGTGTGCTAAATCCGAAGCACCAACACTGTTGAATGCCAGTGCAACTAAAATCCAAATCAAGCCAGCGGCAAACAAAACCGGTTTACTCTTAAGTAAATGAATTTTCTCTTCAAAAGGGACAAGCGAATAAGCTAAGATGAAAATAGCAATACTCGCGTACCCATAAAAAGTGGCGCTTAATTCAGGTATTTGGCTGATCGATGCTCCCCCTCCAGATTCCGCTAAAGCGGAGAAAGGAAACATTAGTAAACCTATAATGGTGATAAGAAACCTTAAACTGAAAGGGTTTCTTACAGTGAAATTTAACAAGTGATTCATATCTCTTTCCAGTGAAAATTTATCTTGCTGTAATTGTGGGGTTACAAAATAACACATACAAAAATTTTTACTATCGGACTTTTGGCGTATAAAGAATAATAAGAAAGGAGGGAAATTACATTTATAGGGGCGTTAATACTATGCTATTTAACTTATTGGGTGCCATTATATTCAAATAACTTAGCGTATTTGTGTGAAATAATTTAGCGTATTTGTGTGAAATAATTTAGCGTTATAAGAATTAACTCAAATCAAGCGCATAGGGTTTTAATAATTCAATAGGTATTATCTCAAGCGCTTTAATATGAGTTCTTTTCAAGTAAATTCTTGGCGCTCTATCTTCTGCTAATGCTTCCAACCACCGAGTTGCACACAAACACCAAGCATCGCCAGCATTTACCCCTTCAAAACCAAACTCAGGTCTTGGCGTAGAAAGGTCATTACCTCTAAATCGTGAGAATTCTAGAAACTGCGTAGATGCTTCAATACAAACCGTATGTGAACCTGTATCCTGCTCACAAGTATTACATTTACCATCACGATAAAAACCGGTTACAGGATTTCCTCCACATATCTCTAACGGCTCACCAAACACATTAATTGATTCTTCCATTTTAATTCCTCCTTATAAGGGGTAAAAAGGCTATTTAAACTTTATTAAATATACTATATTTTTAATGAGTACTAAGCCAATTATGAACATAACCTGCTAACTCATTTGGTTTTTCAAGTGGCAACATATGACTTGCGCCCTGTTTTGGTATCATTACACAGTTCTCGCTTTCCCGTTGTAACTCACTTAACCACTTCTTATTGATTAAGACATCACTCTGGCTGTAATAAAATACGAATGGCACTCGAGATGTGATTATTTTTTCATAAAGATCGGTTCGCTTTGTTGTACAGCTAAGTTGACTTAAAAACTCTTCTTCTCCTAATTCTGCATCCATAGTAATCATGATATTTATCAATTCATCAAGCTTTTCAGCATCATCATTGCGGCTAAGTAACTCTTGGCTATCAAGTAATTTCAGCGCTCTTTCATTACTCATTCCTTTGTATCCATAACGACTAACAAATTCAATTAACTCTTGTCTTTGATGCTGTTCAGCTAAAGGTAATATACAAGGAGTATTAGCAATAATAAAAGCCTGATTTACACGATGAGGGTAAGTTACAGCAAAATGAGAAGCGATATAGCCACCTAAAGAAAAGCCAATAATATGCACTTGTTCATCCACAAAAAAGTTACTCAAGTACTCGGACAGTTGTGAAAAAGATTTATTTCTTGGTATGTTAATATGAATAAATTCATAACAACTTCCTGAAAGGTTATTTATAGACGATAAAAAATCTACCCATAGTCTTTCATTGCACATAGTTCCGGGAATCAAATAAACTTTTTTTCTTAGCATTATGATAACTAACCTAATAATAAAGTAGCTAATTACTATAACAACTTAAATCAAAAAAATGTAGCCAGCACGTAAGCTAATAGTCTTAACAGTTACTATGTTTAAATAAACCACCTTGCTCAATATTTATTTGCTTTAGCTTTTAGTATTTTATATTTGATCTTTAAGATCAGTTGTTTAATTGTTGTTGGGTTATATACTAATAACTCCAAAATAATAAAAGGGATTAAATCAATGTCAGGCAAAATATTCGCTTGTGCCATTCCACTACTTACTTTATTTTCTTTAACTTCATCAGCAAATACTTGGGTTGATATTAGTAACGAATATACTAATGAACAAATTCAAGTTGCGAGTCAATTTCAGCCTGAAATTGCCAGTCTTATAGGGATAACTGAAGCTGATAGTCAGTGCAGCAACATAACTAAAACGCAGCAAAATAAGTTTATCCGCACATTAAAGACTAATAAAAAAATGTTACAACAGGCTCTTAACAAAGAAAAGCTGCTGCCTGTTCGTCAAGATATTAATATTATTATTAGCAATATTGAACAAACTATTGCTACCGACGCTTTAGAGAATAAATATTTATTGCCTTGGGTAGATGTACCATTAATTATATTCAAAGGTGTTTCATCTTTATTAGATGAACAGATGTCTGCCACACGTAAACAAGCAGCGATTACTCGATTAGCTTGCTACGTGGGTAAAACTGGCCAACCTGCATTAACTGAACAAGCTAAAAACTTATTTGAAACGGCATTAGCTGATAACAGTTTACTAGGGCCTACAAAAGAAAAAGTTAAACAAGCACTTGCCAGAAGTACTACATTGGTAGAAGGTTTACAGCAATTATTTAAGAAAAATAACTTTACTAAAGCTAATGACAATATGTTGTTATTAACTCAGCAAATCCAAGATTATCGTCAATGGGCTGAGAAAGTTGTCATGCCAAGCACCCGTGATAACTTTAGGTTACCTGCAGAGATTTATGCATTAAAACTCAAAACAGTTGGTATTGACATTGCTCCTCAATTACTAATTGAACGAGCAAAAGCAAGTTATATGATAACTAAAGCTAATATGCAGGCTCTAGCTCCCTTGGTTGCTCAAAAATTTAACTTACCATCGAATGATTACAGAGATGTTATACGGGCTCTTAAAAAAGCTCCATTATCAAATGATAAAATTGAAAATCACTATCGTGAAGTTAATAAAAGCCTTGAAGATATCATCAGTAAGCATAAAGTAGTTAACTTACCAAAACGCGATATGATAATGAGGCTTGCTAGTGAAGCAGAAGCAGCAGGTAGCCCAGCCCCTCATATGTTACCGCCGCCATTTATCGGTAATACAGGTGAGCAAGGACAATTTGTTCTTACAACAGGTAACCCTGCCTTAAGTGGCGACGCAGCGTACGATGACTTTAACTTTGATGCAGTTGCTTACACCTTAAGTGCACATGAAGGTAGACCAGGTCATGAGTTACAATTTTCTGTAATGTTAGAACAAGGCGTGTCTCTCGCTCGAGTTTATTATGCGTTCAATAGCGTTAACGTAGAAGGATGGGCACTCTATGCTGAAGCAGAAATGCTGCCCTACCTTCCTATTGAAGGCCAGCTCATTGCACTTCAGCATCGCTTATTACGAAATGCCCGCGCTATGTTAGATCCTATGTTAAATTTAGGTCTTACTACAAAAGAATACGCTTTTAAGCTATTAAGCAATGAAGTTGTCTTTTCAAAAGCAGCGGCTACACAAGAAGTTGATAGATATACCATGAGAATGCCTGGTCAAGCTGGTAGCTATTTCTATGGATTATCTAGATTACTGGAAATTAGAGCAGAAGTTGAAATAGCACTTGGAGAAGAGTTTAATCGCTTAGCTTTTAATAACTTTGTTTTAAAACAGGGATTAATTCCACCTAAGTTAATGGCAGAGGCAGTGAGAAAGCATTTTATCCACCAATAAAGCCGACTCAGCAAATCGTCAACAATTTTAAAACCCCATTTAAATTTACACTATTTAAATGGGGTTTCATTTTAAACTATTTTGAAGAATGAGCACCGTTGAAATCTTGTATAAAAGACATTATCTCATTTTTTGGTATGGGTTTAGAAAAGTAATACCCTTGAATATAGTCACAGTTTAGGTCAGTTAAAATAGATAATTGCTCTTTATCTTCCACTCCTTCAGCAACAATTTTTATACCTAATGCATGTCCCATCGAAATAATAGATTTTACTAATACCCTGTCCTCATTATTATTGTAAATTTCATTAATAAAACTCTTATCTATTTTTAAGTAGTCAATGGGAAATCTTCTTAAGTAACTTAGTGATGAATACCCTGTACCAAAGTCATCTAATGATATTTTACAGTTTGAAGATTGAAGCTGCTTTAAACACATCAGATGTTGTTGATTTTCAGGAGCTAGTACACTCTCAGTTAATTCAAACGCGACGAGGTGGGTTGGTGTTTGATATTTTTTAATGGTTTCAAGCCAGTTATTTTTATCTTCTTCAAGTTGTGAAAACTCATATATTGAACGATTCACATTAAAGGATATATGCTCAATACCTTTATCTTTTAGCTCGTTTACAAGCTCGCAGGCTGTTTCAAGTACAAATTTCCCTAATTGAATAATTAAACCATATTTTTCTGCAATAGGAATAAACTCTTCTGGTGAAATCCATACACCTTTATGACTCCACCTAACTAAGCACTCAAATTTATCAACCTTATGTTGATTAAGGTTGATGATAGGTTGAAAGTGAACCGCAAGCTGTTTATTTTTTATCGCTAAGGCTAATTCATTTTCTAAAAGAGCCTCTTGAATGATAGCCTTTTCTATATCACCATCAAAAAATATAACATTTTTATTCTGAATTTTTTTAGCTTTACGCATTGCTTGATCAGCTTGTCTCAGGAGAACCTTAGCTTCTAACAGCAATTCATCTTGCCCAGAGTGAGATACATGAGGTTGGTAGGTACTAATCCCCATTGAGACACAACACGAAATTGAAGTGCCTTCAATATTAAGGGGTTTAATGAGTAATTCATTTATTCTATCAATTTCTTTTTTTAGTTGGCTATCTAATGTATAGCTAATTAAAACACCAAAACCATCACCGTCTAATCGAGAAAAAGTGTGTTGTTCATGTAAATGTTTTAACCTTTGGCTTAACTCAATTAGTACCCTATCCCCAAAAGTTAATCCATAAGCATTATTAATATGACTAAAGTTATCAATATCAAAATAAATGACCGATGTTTTATATGGGCTATTCAAGTTATATTGGTAATTTGTAATTCTATTAACTAGCTGTTCTGTAAAATAAAAGCGATTGGTTAACTCTGTTAATGTGTCGTGATTAGCTTGATAGTAAATTTTTTCTTGTGCTTTTTTATGTTCAGTAATGTCCCAAATAAAAGCAACGTAACATTTCTGTCCTAAATTATTTTTTATCCGACTAATTGATAAGTGCTGAGTGTACAACTCACCTGATTTTTTCTTATTTGTTATTTCACCCGACCATTTGTTTTCACTCTCTATTTTGTGCCACATTTGTTGATAGAAATCTTTCGAATGCTGCTTGGAGCTAAAAATCCTTGGTGTTTGTCCAAAAATCTCCTGTTTCTCGTAGCCAGTGAGTTCAAGTAAAGCAGAATTGCAGTTGGTGATTTCTATTTGCTCATTACATATAAAAATAGCTTCATGGCTTTCTTCAATAATTGTTTCTGAAAACTTAAGTTTCTCTACATAAGCATCTTTTTCCAGCTCTTTTTCAAGTAAGCCTTTAAAGAGTAGAAAAAAAGATAAAACTTCTTTTTCATTCGAAATAACATCTTCATAAGTAGCAACAAAAAGGGCTGTAACATTGCCTTCTGGGTTTAGCAACGGGACGCCAATATATCCCCTCAATTTCATATCAATGAGAAATTTATCTTCAGGAAAAGTGTCTTGAATGCCATCTACATAAACAGATACTTTTCCACACGAGACATTATCGCAAGGAGTACCTTCTAGTGAATAAGTAATGTTTTTAATGACTTTATGATGGGCAACAAAGGATACTGTTGAAGCTATTTTTTTGTGATGATCTATTGTAGCAATACTTACAAAAGAAGCATTAATGGCTTTTGATAGCGCTAAGCAAAGTGAATTATAGAAGCTATTTCCATTCAGGT
>CAXIBS010000057.1:0-12160 GCA_964022585.1 uncultured Colwellia sp. | reverse complement strand
CGTTCTTCTATCTAATTTATCTGACATGATCCGCAGTTCAGGTACTTGTGCATTTTTGTGCTTAAGTATCTTAACTTGATTATGAGACAAATGTTGCTTTACTAAGCGTGTTAACTCACCGTGTACATCATTTGAACTAACGTACAACGTTTGTAGTTCATCGTGAAGTAAGTAATCACCTCGTAAATGAAAACCACAAGCAGATAACAAGCTTACTAAAGTGAGCATGGTTAACACACGTTTGTAAGTTGCCTTCAATGAGGTTAAATAGACAAACATATTAATTAGCCACAATATTAAGTAATTTACCTGGAATATAAATAACTTTACGTATTGTATTACCATCGGTAAATTTAGTAACGTTTTCATCACTTAAGCCAAGTGCTTCTACTTCTTCTTTGCTTGCATCTGCAGCAACAGTAATTTTTGCTCTTAGTTTGCCGTTAACTTGCACAATGATAAGTTTTTCATCTTCAACTAATGCGCTATTATCAACTAAAGGCCAAGGCGTATTTTCTACATCCATATTACTATTGCCAATGGTTTGCCATAAATAATGACACATATGAGGCGTAATAGGCGTTAGCATTAATACAACTGCACGAAGTGCTTCAAACATAACGGCTTTATCTTCGTCAGATTTAATAGCAGCTTTGCTTAAATGGTTCATCAATTCCATAATTGCAGCAATCGCGGTATTAAAGGTATTACGTCGACCTATATCATCAGTCACTTTAGCAATAGTTTTGTGTAATTCACGGCGTAGTTTTTTCTGTTCAGCATTTAGGGTTAAGCTGGCAACTTCATAGCTATTACCTTGACAACTTTCAACTGTATCATGAACTAACTTATAAACACGTTTAACAAAGCGATGAGCACCTTCAACCCCTGCATCAGACCATTCTAAAGTTTGCTCTGGTGGAGAAGTAAACATAATAAATAAACGCACTGTGTCAGCACCATATTTATCAATAACTGATTGAGGATCAATACCGTTATTTTTTGACTTAGACATTTTACTCATGCCTGCTGAAATAACAGCTTCACCATCTACCTTACTAACAGCAGAAGTTACTTGCCCTTTTTCATTTCTTTCAACAGTTACATCACTTGGTGCAATCCAATCTTGAGCACCGTTATCTGCTTCACGATAATAAGTATCTGCTAATACCATGCCCTGACAAAGTAGCTTTTTGAAAGGTTCATCACATTTAACTAACCCAACATCACGTAGTAACTTATGGAAGAAGCGTGAGTATAATAAATGTAAAATTGCGTGCTCAATACCACCGATATACTGATCTACAGGTAACCAGTAGTTCGCCTTAGCAGGATCAAGCATTTGTGTATCATCGTTAGGTGAACAATAACGTGCGTAATACCATGAAGATTCCATAAAGGTATCAAAGGTGTCTGTTTCACGTAAGGCGTCTTCACCATTAAAGGTTGTTTTTGCCCATTGAGGATCATCTTTAATAGGAGAAGTTACGCCGTTCATCACAACATCTTCAGGTAATACTACCGGTAGTTCATTTTCAGGAACTGGTACAGATTCGCCATTAGCAAGGTTGATCATCGGAATAGGTGTACCCCAATAACGTTGACGAGAAACACCCCAATCACGCAGTCGGAAATTAGTGGTTACTTTACCTTTGTTTTCTTGAGCTAATTTATCACTAATAGCAGTAAATGCGGCATCAAAGTCTAACCCGTCAAATTCACCTGAATTAATTAATGTGCCTTTTTCAATAATAGCTGCTTTGCTAAT
This sequence comes from uncultured Colwellia sp., assembly GCA_964022585.1. Classification (GTDB taxonomy): domain Bacteria; phylum Pseudomonadota; class Gammaproteobacteria; order Enterobacterales; family Alteromonadaceae; genus Colwellia. The sequence continues at coordinate 10,392 of CAXIBS010000057.1, read as the reverse complement.
ATCATCTTCTTCAGTGCCTGTAATAACTTGAGTGATTGCTAGTCCATATTTAGTTGCAAATTCATAATCACGTTGATCATGACCTGGTACAGACATTACAGCACCTGAACCGTAATCCATTAAGACAAAGTTAGCCGCCCATACAGGTACTAATTCACCCGTAATAGGATGAATAGCTTTATAGCCTGTATCAACACCTTTTTTCTCCATTGTTGCCATATCGGCTTCGGTTGTTTGATTGCCTTTACATTCTTTAATAAAGTCAGCAAGCTCAGCGTTTTCTTTTGCAGCAGTTAATGCTAGCGGGTGCTCAGCAGCAAGTGCTACATACGTTACCCCCATTAAGGTATCTGGGCGCGTTGTATAAATATCAAAGCTTTCTTGTTTACCTTCAACTAAACCGTCAACTTGGAATGTCATCTCAACACCTTGTGAGCGACCAATCCAATTACGTTGCATGGTTTTTACTTGTTCAGGCCAGTCAGTTAGCTGATCTAAATCATCTAATAACTCTTGCGCATAATCAGTAATTTTAATAAACCACTGTGGAATTTCTTTCTTTTCAACAATAGCGCCTGAGCGCCAGCCACGTCCGTCAATGACTTGCTCATTGGCTAATACAGTTTGATCAACAGGATCCCAGTTTACTGTGGCATTTTTCTTGTAAACTAAGCCTTTTTCATAAAGCTTAGTGAAAAACCACTGTTCCCAACGATAGTAGTCTTGTTTACAAGTCGCTAACTCTCGACTCCAGTCATAACCAAAACCTAAAGATTTTAATTGGTTACGCATGTAATCTATATTTTGATAAGTCCAGTTACCTGGCGCTGTTTTATTCTTTATTGCAGCATTTTCTGCTGGTAAACCAAAGGCATCCCAACCCATAGGCTGCATTACATTTTTGCCTTGCATACGTTGGTAACGAGAAATTACATCACCCAAGCTATAATTACGTACATGGCCCATGTGTAGTCGACCACTTGGGTAGGGGAACATGGCTAAGCAGTAAAACTTTTCTTTACTGTCGTCTTCAACAGCTTTAAAAGTATCGTTTTCAGTCCAAAAATTTTGTACTGTTTCTTCAATCGCTTGGGGATTATAAATGGCTTCCATTAATGGGGTCTCGAACGGTATATTTGGAATTTATTAGCGCAATTCTCTTGATTATTCTTTATAACAAAGAGATTAAAAAGCGCAGTGAATTTATGTTTAAATTATCGCGTTAGAATACCTTATCAAGCTATAGCACGACAAGCTTAATATAGGTTTAATCATCAACTTTGTTTATCTAAGTTCACCTTATGGTTTTATATTTTAGTAAGAATTAATGTCTCTTTATAAAAGAGGGACTTTTTATTGGTAACTAGCTAGATCTTAATGCACATAATTTCACTTTTGTCGGATGATGATATGTTAGTTAAGCGCAGTTTACATTCTTAGGCTAAGTTTACTTTTTCACTGTTGCCTCAAATAGATATACTCAAATGTGCCGAAACATGTATATTGATTGATAACGGGTATATACTTAACCTATAAGTTTTAAATAGATCATCTTTTTCAGATTTAGGAAGTCATCATGACAGAAAAAAAAGAATATTTAATGGAAGTTTATCAAAGCCTTAGTGATTGGTTAGATGAAATGAAAGAAATTCAAAAGCCTAGAATCAATGAGTTGATTAAGCAAGCGACATCTTACGCACAAACAGCGGAAGGCATGACTGAAGAAAAATTGAATCAATTTGTGGATAATTTAAAGTATGATTTACATGATTTTTATCAACAAAATCAAACAGAAATAAAACATTCAATTTATCTTAATTTACTCAATGAAAGAATGTGGGCCAGTCTTGCTCAATTAACGGATAAATCTCAAGTTGAATGGGCTGAACTTGTTGACGATTTTGAGCATGATGGTATTTATAAGGCCGGCAATATCATTGGCTTTGGCGAGTTAGTTTGCCAACAGTGTAGTGAAAAGATTCACATTATGCATGCCAGTGAAGTGCCTGTTTGTACTAAATGCGGTGGCGATAGCTATACTCGAGCACCACTTGATCCTTAAACTTTATTTTTCTAATACGTATTTTCTTTAAGTCGTAATTTTACTCTTTAATTCAATTTTAATTTTTAAGGATAGCCATGTTCACAACCTCTGTTTCTCAATGCAAACTTAATGTATCCCAACTTAGTTCTACCTTATCCGCAGCACTTTTTACTCAACAGCCATATCCTACTGAAATAACTCAGACTTTTGTTGGTCATGATAGGGCTAAAGAAGCGCTTGAATTTGGTTTATCAATGAACTCTGTTGGCTTTAATGTGTTTGCAATGGGAGAGCATGGAACGGGTAGGCAAACACTAATCAAGCAAATGTTAACTGCATTAGCTAAAGATCAACCTACGCCCGTTGAGTGGTGCTACATTAATAACTTTGATGAGAGCCATACCCCACATAACCTTTATGTTAATCCAGGTGATGGTAAGCAATTACTATCAAGGATCAATAAGTTTATTGATGAGTTGATGGATTTATTTCCAGAGATTTTTGATAACCCTGGTTATCAAAGACAGAAATCTTCAATCGATAGAGACTTTAACAGAAAATACGATGACGCTATTGCTAAAGTTGAAGAAATCGCTTTAAAAAATAATGTATCACTCTACGAAGATAAAGGTGAAGTAGGTTTTTCGCCATTGGTTGATGGTAAGCCTTTAAATGATAAAGAGTTTGCTAATATTGATGAAACTGAACGTGCTAATTTTTATCAATTATTATCTGAGTTAGAAGTAGTGCTTGCTGAGCAATTACTTGAACTGCCTTTATGGAAACGAGAATCTTCAGATAAGTTAAGACAATTAAAAAATGAAACTGCAGAGCAAGCTATTCAGCCTTATTTAACTGAGCTTGAACAAGAGTTTGCTAATAATAAAGGGGTATTAAAATACCTTAGTAAAGTTAAAACTCATATTGTAGATGCTTCGCTAGAAATTTTAGTGGGTGATGATGACGAAGCTATCAATGATAAAGAATTACGTAAGTTAATGGTTGAGCGCTTTTTGCCAAATTTGTTGGTACCAAGAAATATTAGTGATGGCGCGCCAGTCGTATATGAGCAAAATCCTACCTATCAGAATCTTTTTGGCCATGTAGACTTTTCTAGCTTTCAGGGAAATACATATAGTAGTTACCGATTAATTCGTCCCGGTGCACTTCATAAAGCCAATGGTGGTTATTTGCTGCTTGATGCAGATAAATTATTAACCCAGCCTTTAGTGTGGTCACGTTTAAAGCTTGCATTAAAAACAGGGCAGATAACTATAGAAAACCCTTACTCTGAATTAAGTCAGCCAGGGGCGTACAGCTTACAACCTGAAAAAATTCCTTTACAAGTCAAGGTGATCATTCTTGGCGATGCCGAGATTTATTACACCCTGCAAGATTATGATCAGGAGTTTACCGAACTATTTAGAGTGCTTGCTGATTTTGATCGTCATTTAGATAAAAGTGATAAAAATTTACAGGCATTTGGTAACTTAATTCGTCAACGGGCTTTACAGCACAAATACCCTGAAATTGATGATGAAGCTGTACTTGAGTTAGTGCGTTACGCCTTAAGACGTGCCGAACATAAAAATAAAATATCTGCCAATATCGTACAAGTGAATGATTTACTTGATGAAGCAAACTATTGTTGGAGCAAAAGTGATGGTAAGGGTAGATTAACAGCGAAACATATTGCCATGGCTCTTTCGGCAAAAAAACGTCGCACAGGTAGACTAAGTGAAACTTGGCTTGATGAAATAAAAGAACAACAAGTGTTAATTAATACTGAAGGGAAGTATGTAGGTAAGGTTAACGGCTTAACAGTATTAGAAATCGGCGATAGTGTTTTTGGAACACCTGCGCGAATTACTGCAACGGTTTATGCTGGTAGTGAAGGGGTGACAGATATTGAGCGTGAAGTTGATTTAGGTAAGTCTATTCACTCTAAAGGTGTGCTGTTGTTAACAGGCTACTTAGGTCACAAGTATGGCCAAACTTTTCCTGTTTCTATCTCGGCTAACATTGCTATTGAACAATCTTACGGGCATATTGACGGAGATAGTGCATCAATGGCTGAGCTATGTGCATTAATCTCGGCGATCACTTTACTGCCCATTGATCAGAGCATAGCGATTACTGGTTCAATTAATCAACACGGTGAAGTGCAGTCTATTGGCGGTGCTAATGAAAAAATTGAAGGCTTTTTTCAGCTATGTAAAGATAAAGGACTCACGGGGAAACAGGGTGTTATTATTCCTAAAACCAATGTGATTAATTTAATGCTTGATAGTGAAGTTATTGAAGCCGTGTCACGTGGGCGGTTTGCTATTTATGCTGTAGAAACAATAGATCAAGCACTCGAGATATTAATGGAAACAACCGCAGGTGCTATCAATAGTACCGGTAGATATCCAAATAAATCTATTCATCGTTTAGCGCTAGAAAAATTAGCTTATTTTTCTGAACTACTTGAAGGTGAGGGGGGGGAAGAATAAGCCTTTATCACTAATACACAGCTTAGAATATATTAAATAAAAAACGGGTAACTCTTTATAGAGTTACCCGTTTTGAAATTAATTTATTGGTAGTTTATTACTTAACTTCTTCACCTGCTGCTTGTTTATCAGCGTGGTATGAAGAGCGAACTAATGGCCCACAGGCTGCATGCTCAAAGCCCATTTTTACAGCTTCTTTTTGGAACATATCAAAATCGTCAGGGTGAACGTAACGCTCTACTGGTAAATGATCTTTACTTGGCTGTAAGTATTGTCCAATGGTAAGCATTGTTACACCATGAGCACGTAAATCACGCATTACTTGTAGAATTTCTTCGTTTGTTTCACCTAAACCAACCATGATTCCTGATTTAGTTGTAACGCCTGGGTTTGCTTCACCAAACTTTTTCAACAAATCTAAAGACCACTGATAGTTAGCACCTGGACGCGCTTTAGTATATAAGCGTGGGCATGTCTCTAAATTATGATTTAATACATGCGGAGGATGCTGATTTAATATTTCTAATGCTCTATCCATGCGACCACGAAAATCTGGTACTAAAATTTCAACTTTAGTTTTAGGCGCTTTCTCATTAATTTCTTTCACGCAATCTGCAAACTGCTGTGCACCACCATCACGTAAATCATCACGGTCAACTGACGTGATAACGACATAACTTAACGGCATATTCTGCAAACTTAATGCAAGTTTTTTAGGTTCATCTTTATCTACAGCTAATGGGCGACCATGGCCAACGTCACAAAATGGACAACGGCGAGTACAGATATCACCTAAAATCATAAAGGTCGCTGTACCATGATTAAAACACTCAGATAAGTTAGGACAAGAGGCTTCTTCACATACTGAATGTAAGTCATGCTTACGTAAGTTAGCTTTTATTTTATCAATACGATCACTACTGCGAGGTAGTTTTATGCGCAACCAGCTAGGTTTACGTAACATACTTTCACGTGTTGAACTAACAACTTTAATAGGGATATGTGCCATTTTATCGGCATCACGTAATTTAGTTCCGGGTTCAACTTTAGTTGATTTCATCGCAGGTTTAGCTGCGGCATCTATTATCTTAACGTCATTATTTGGCATTTGCTTGCTCTCGCTTAAGTGCGTCAATATCGCTGGGAGGTAATCCTGTTTGATATTCAACATCTGTAGAATCAAACAAGTCAATTAAATGTTTTACTAGGGCATTGCCTGCGCTTTCTATATCTTGCGGTCCCTGCAAATCACACGTTTGAACCATTTCTAGGCCAGCATAACCACATGGATTTATTCGTAAAAAAGGAGATAAATCCATATTGACATTGAGAGCTAAGCCATGAAAAGAACAACCTTTTCTGACTCTTAAGCCAAGAGAAGCTACTTTCTTGTTATCAACATAAACACCTGGCGCATCAGGCTTTGGGTATGCGTTAATATTGTAATCTTTAAGTGCAGCAACAATGCCATTCTCAATTAAAGTGACTAATTGTCTAACACCGATTTTCCTACGACGTAAGTTGATCATAAAGTAAATAACTTGTTGGCCAGGGCCGTGATAAGTAACTTGACCACCTCTATCAACTTTTACTACTTCGATATCGCCAGGCATTAATAAATGTTCTTCTTTACCCGCTTGCCCTTGAGTAAATACTGGCGGATGTTCAACTAACCATAGTTCATCACAGGTTTTATCATCACGCTCATCAGTGAATTTTTGCATGGCATGCCAAACCTCACTGTAGTTCATATTTGATAGTTGTCGAATTATCAAAGCGTTTTTCATGATAAAACCTTATTAAATTTTGTTTTATTAAGTATACCTGAATTTCACCGTCTGACAATTATAAAACGTAACGAACTTCTTCAATGGCATTTAGTGTTGAGTAAATTTGTTCAATATGCTCTTTGCTGGTAACCGTAACTGCTACTGATACTGAAACGTAGTTACCTTTAGAACTAGGACGCAATTTTGCAACATAGTCGCCTGGGGTATGTTTTTGTATTTCAGCAATAATTAAGTCTGGTAGTTCATCGCAAGCGATGCCCATAACTTTAAAGTTTAATACGGTAGGAAAGTCTAATAATTCATCGAAATGGGTTTTCATGGGGTTCTCTACAAGTGCATAAGATAGCGAAATAACACGCTAGGATAATTATCAAGCCATTTTATCATTAATAGTTATTAATAAAAACACCTAGCGATTTGGAATTAAAAAACCAATAGATATAATGTAAATGAAAAATTGTAAAGAATGTTGCACCGTTTTAATTTTCAATTAGCAAACGAATTTTAATGCTTATTAATCAATATTGAAGGCCTGCTTACTTCTTATGATGGAAATAGCTGGTTGTAAATGGAAAGGTATGATTAAATAACTGTTATTATTTACAGTGTTTTGGTTTCTTATATGTTTTCTTCTTTGCTTCAGCCTGAATATTTAATTATTTTTCTTGTTGGTTCTTTGTTGGCTATTTTACTTGTACTACTCGTTGTAGTTAGACAAAGTACAAAAGTATCTCAATTGCACTTAACAATTGAACAGTTATCAGCTGCACAAAGTAATGTACAAACACAGTGTTTTGAAAAGCAGCAATTACAACTGTCGAATTTATTTGAACAAAAAATGGCTGATTTACGTATTAAATTGCTAAGAGAATTAAATAGTCAGAAAGAACAGTTAAACCATAATTTAAGTCAAAATCAAAACCAAACACTTGAGCAATTAATATACCATTTAAACAAAACAACGCAAGCTAATAGAGAAGAGCTAAGTAATTCGTTAATGCAAAGTAGTGGACAAATGACCAAGCGGATTGATGTACTAACACTAGCAACAGATAAGCGTTTACAAGAAATTAGTGGCCAAGTAGAAAAACGATTAGCTGAAGGCTTTGAAAAAACAACTAAAACCTTTAGTGATATTTTACAACGATTAGCCTTGATTGATGATGCACAGAAAAAAATTACTGAATTATCAACTAACGTAGTAAGCCTACAAGAAGTGTTAAACGATAAACGCTCTCGCGGTGCATTTGGTGAAGTACAATTAAACTCATTAATCAGAAATGTTTTACCTGAAAATAGTTTTAAACTACAGCATACCTTATCTAATGGAAAAATTGCCGATTGTGTTTTATTTTTGCCACAACCTACGGGCAATGTTGTCGTTGATGCTAAATTTCCCTTAGAAAATTATCGTAAAATGATGGACTTTGAACAAGCAGACTCTGATAGAAAACTAGCACAACGACAATTTAAAATGGATATTAAAAAGCATATTAATGATATTAGCAGTAAATACTTAATTGATAATGAAACGGCTGATGGCGCTATTATGTTTATTCCAGCAGAAGCTATTTTTGCTGAGATTCATGGTCATCAAAGCGACTTGGTAGAATTTGCAAATAAGAAGCGAGTTTGGCTTGCTTCACCTACGACCTTAATGGCGATATTAACAACTGCACGGTCAGTGTTAAAAGATGAGGCAACACGTAAGCAAATACATATTATTCAGGCACATCTCTCTGACTTAGCACAAGACTTTAATCGCTTTAAGGGACGTTTTGCTAATCTTGCAAAACACATAGATCAAGCGGCTGTTGATGTGAAGCAAATTCATACCTCGGCAGATAAAATATCTAGTCGTTTTGAAAAAATAGAACAAGTTGAATTAAAAGAAGAAGAAGCAATTGAAAATGCTATTTCTAATGTTAGTTAATAGAAAGTAAATAAACACTATTCACTTTACTCTGGCTATTTCCCCCATTATTAATAAAGCTAAAAAGCAACATTAATAAATACAATAGTCAGTAGTACAGGACAAAAATAGCGTAAGTAAAAACCAAAGGCCTTTAATTTGGGGTTCTTTTGTAGTTGTGCTATATCAGTTAATTGATTACCACGTTGCCAAATCCAGCCAACCACAATGAAGTAAAATAGTGACATTAACGGTTGTAAAATAGTGGTTAGTAACTGAATAACTAATCCAAATAACACATCAAAAAAAGCGACTAAGGTCATGCTGGCAATCAAAACAACGGCTGAAACTAACCAAGTAGCACGATTTCGGTTAACCTTTTTATCTTCAACTAAATAAGCAACAGGCACTTCAGTTGATGAAATAGTGGAGGTTAATGCTGCAATGGATAATAGCGTAAAAAAGCATAAAGATACGATTAAGCCCACAGAACCCATCGATGCAAATAAAGAAGGTAAAATTTGAAAAATCAATTGTCCTTCACCAATTAAGTTACCTTCACGAAAGACTTCTTGTCCTGCATGTTGAGCTACAAAAAGAGCAGGTATAATTAGTAACCCTGCTAAAAATGCAATGAAAGTATCGAGCGCTGCAATAGAGAGAACGAGTTTACCTAAGTCTTGGCCTTTCTTCATATATGAGCCGTAAACCATCATGCCGCCAACACCAATAGAGAGAGAGAAAAAAGCTTGTCCCATAGCTGAAATGATGAGTTTTGGCTCTAAAACTTGTTGAAAGTCAGGTATCAAATAAAGAGCAACACCTTCTTGGGCTCCCTCTTGCTGTAAAATATAAATCACTAAGCCAATTAACATGAGTAATAAAATAGGCATTAATCGACTAGACCAGCGCTCTATTCCTGCATGTACACCTTGATGAACTATTAAGGCACCTAATAAGATAAAAATAGGAGTGAAAATAACATTACGTAAAGTACTTGAAGTGGAGAGCCAACTAGCGATATCAAGTAAACCTAATAACTCAAATAAAGCACTTAAGGCATGTGCCAACATCCAACCCGCAACAATGGTGTAAAAGCTCAGCATCATCATGGCACCAACTAAGCCAATAATGCCCGCATTACGGCCAGTATTTTCAAAACGTTTTCCACAGGCTTCTATTAGTGCACTTACTGGATTCTTTTGTGTTTGATTACCGATATATACTTCAGCATAAAGGGCTGGAACAGCTAATAACACAGTCACAATCAGGTAAACAAATAAAAAAGCACCGCCACCATTATTAGCTGCTTGAGTTGGAAATCCCCATATATTGCCTAAGCCAATGGCAGAACCTGCAGCAGCTAAAATAAAACCAATTCGAGAATGAAATGAATCACGGGCAGTAACGGGAGATGACATAGTTTTTATAATTATTATGGATAAGTTTTGATGTGTGTGAGCTTACCCAGTAAAACAGCCTGAGTAAAGTAGGGAATAATCAATAGCAATTGAAAATTGAGCGAGCTACCAATTATTAGTTGGCTAGTTTAATACATCATTTGCGAGTGATATTAATTATTCACTTTTGTTACACATTAAGGCTAATTTAATACTAGTAATTTATGTTATTATCAGCAAAATTTTTTTAGCCCTTTATAACGAGTTTATTATGCTGCAACATCAAATTATTCCGGTTACACCTTTTCAACAAAATTGTACTTTATTTTGGTGCGATGAAACGATGCAAGCAGCGGTTGTTGATCCAGGTGGTGATCTTGAACAAATTATTGCAGCTATTGATAAACGTAAATTGACTTTAGCTAAGGTACTGCTTACCCATGCGCATATCGACCATGCTGGTGCAACTAATGCCTTATCAAAACATTATAATGTTGAAATTGAAGGGCCTCATAAAGAAGATCAATTTTGGATTGACTTGATTGAAGATCAAAAGCAGCGTTTTGGCTTTGATTATGCTGAAGCGTTTACATCGGATAGATTCTTAAACCAAGGTGATACAGTATCTTTTGGTAATATCACATTAGAAGTTTACTTTTGTCCGGGACATACACCTGGCCATGTGGTTTTTTTCCATCGCGAATCAAAATTAGCACAAGTTGGTGATGTGTTATTCCAAGGCTCAATAGGG
>CAXIBS010000056.1:0-12349 GCA_964022585.1 uncultured Colwellia sp. | reverse complement strand
ACGAGGTAACACATGTTGTCCAAAGAGTAGTAACTCAGCCATTTCACCAAATAGCATTTTTAGAATTATTGCTGGTGTATTAAAAATGGCAGGGCGTTTTAATATTTCAGCTAACGTTTGAGAAAAAGTGTCATTAGTTACGGGGTATGGCGACGTTATATTTGCCACCCCCTTAAATGACGGTGTATTTTGAATATGCAAAATGGCAGAAATCATGTCTTCAATGTGAATCCACGACATGACCTGTTGTCCACTACTTACCTTGCCACCCATGCCCAATCTAAAAGGTAACAGCATTTTTGCAAGTACACCTGCGTTAGCATCGAGCACAATACCCGTTCTTAACACAACAACACGGGTTGCATCAGATGTTGCTTCTAATGCGAGTTTTTCCCATTTTTCACATACTTCGTGAGTAAATTCTTGATTATATTGTGTAAAGGTTTCATCTATCGGTGTATTTGGTTGTCTGCCGTATATGCCTATAGCACTACCCGAAATAAATAAACTCGGTGGGTTTTCTGCTTTGTTGATTAACTCGGTTAATTGTTTAGTGATATTCCAACGACTATAACAAATTTTGTCTTTTTGCCCCTTAGACCATCGTTTATTTGCTATAGGCTCTCCAGCAAGGTTGATAACAACGTCTTGATTCTCAATACAAGAAAGAGACAGCTTTTGAATAAATGAAATATGTGAGCCTAAAATAGAGACGGCTTTATTACTGTTTCTTGTTAGTACCGTAATATTTGCGTTGTCTTGCTTAAGTGCGTGTACTAATTTCCGCCCAATCAGCCCTGTACCACCGGTTATAAGCACATTCATAAAAAGCCTCGTCAATTTAAAAGTGGAATTTGTAACATAGCATTTAACCAATACGCGTTTTTCAGACATAAGATCAGTAGAAAAGTCTTTTTCTGTATTTTTTTTTGATCGTTTATAAACTTTGCATCGTATATACCGCTATATACAGCATAGATGAATAAATAAAGAAGCGATAAAAACATGAGTCATAAAACATTAACCTTACCTATTTTCCCATTACCTGTTTTTATATTGCCTGAGGGTATAACACGGTTAAGAATTTTTGAGCCGCGCTATTTGAAAATGGTAAAAATAGCCACTCAAGGTGAAGGCTTTATTTTATGGCTTAGTATTCAGGGAGCAGAAAAACCAATGATTGAGTGGGGAAGTTGGGTTGAAGTGGTTAATTTTGATCAAGGTAAAGATGGCGTATTAGAGATTGATGTTAAGTGCAAGGCTCTTGTAAATATACAATCGATTGAAAAAGATTTAGATGAATTACATTTTGGCACAGTATGTGAAACATTTCATTGGTCACAAGGGGTAGATGATAGCCCTGTTACTGAACTTGGCGATTCATTAGAAGAAGTACTTGAGCATAATAATATGTTTAGTGCGTTATACCCAGATAGGTATTCTCAAAGTCCAAACTGGGTTGTAGCTAGGTGGTTAGAGATTTTACCGGTTAATTTAGACGTAAAAAGTGCTTTTGTTGATGTTCATAGTTACGATGAAGCTAAGCACTTTGTACAATCGATTATCGGTCAAAATAAAAAACATTAAATTAATTTAAAGAAAAGTGATCCTTTTTCAAATGCCTCGCGTATTACCTGTTATGTTTTAATGATTAATCAGTGATAATGCAATGCAAACTAACTTGCTAAGCGATGTGACAAATGCTAAACCTAGTGGCATGTCAGATAAAATAGATCATCCTCAACTTTGTCAGTGGCTTAAGGCCGTTGCAACATCACGCGACAAAAAAGCTTTTACGCAGTTGTTTCATTTTTTCGCACCTAAAATTCAACGGATAGCGCGAAACAAGTTTCCCAATGAAGCCCAAGCAAGCGAAGTTGTTCAAGAAACAATGAGCAATGTTTGGCGTAAAGCCCATTTATTTAACCAAGACAAAGGGGCAGCAACGACCTGGGTATATACCGTAATGCGAAACGTTACTTTTGATATGTTGCGAAAAATTAAAGGTAATAAGGAAGATAACCTCAGTGATGACATTTGGCCAATTGCTGAAAGCATGACCAGCGAAGATGAGCCTTTTGATGATCATCTGGAAAATAAACAGTTATTAACGGTTATTGAAAAGCTTCCTGAAGTACAACAACAAGTGGTTAAAGGGTTCTATTTTATGGAAATGTCTCAAGAACAACTTGCCGTGCACCTTAATTTACCCCTTGGCACAATAAAGTCTCGTTTGCGTTTAGCTTTAGCTAAATTAAAAGTGCAGTTAGGAGAAGAACATGATTAAGCACCACCCTAAATTTGAATTAATTCAATCATTTGTTAATGGTGACTTACCTGCATCTTTATCAGCCGCAATTGCTATTCATGCTGACATGTGTCCTCAATGCAAACAACAAATAGCGCAATTAACCGATCAAATAGCAGAAGTTAGCTTCGATGAAAATTTATTAGATAGATTTATTGTAGATGAACATCAATCTACTGAAAGTGTTGATAATTTAAATACTGATTCACTTAATATAGAAGATATGATTACACAAATCACCCTGTCTGATGATATTGATAAAGTTGAACCAACCATTGAAAAAACAATGTTATTTAATAACAAAGCTTATACATTGCCAGCGGCTCTAAACAATATGTCGCTTGGTAAAACGTCACATATCGGCAAGTTATCAAGAGCACGTATTCAGCTGAACGAAAATGAAATACATACAAGTCTTCTTCAAATTGAACCCGGTGGGGGTGTTCCGCAGCATACTCACAAAGGCTTTGAGCTAACGTTGTTATTAGATGGCTCTTTTAGTGATGAAAGAGGTGAGTATGTTAAAGGTGATTTTATCATGCTTGATGGTTCACATACTCATAACCCAGTTTCTGCCCAAGGGTGTCTGTGTTACACGGTTGCAAACGATGCATTACACTTTACCCAAGGCATAAATAAATTACTTAATCCTATCGGCACTTTTATTTATTAATCTGCTGTTTTAATTACGAGTTAACTAAGTTTTAACGAGGGAGTTTTTATGATTCATTTTGTTGATAAAAAAGATTTACATATTGGGATTAGTGCTTGCTTAATCGGTGAGAAAGTTCGATTTGATGCGAGCAATAAACCTTCTACCTTTTGTATACAAGAATTTGGACAGCATGTTACCTATAAATCATTTTGCCCTGAAGTGGCGATAGGTTTACCTATTCCAAGACCTACAATACGACAAATAAAAAAAGATGATGTAATAACCGTATCACGACCTGATGGTTCAGGCGATGTAACCGATGCACTGAAGGCATACGGTAAAAGAGTAGCCAAGATAACGAAGCATTTAAGTGGTTATGTATTTTGTGCAAAAAGTCCTAGTTGCGGTATGGAAAGAGTGAAAGTTTATTCGCCCGAGGGTAATTCCCTTAAATCTGATGGTGTCGGTGCTTTTGCTCAAGAGATTATGGCCGCGAATCCTTTATTACCTTGTGAGGAAAACGGTCGACTTAACGATCCATTGATCCGAGAAAACTTTGTTGCACGTGTGTATGCCTATAAACATTGGCAAAACCTGGAAGAGTCAGGATTAACTAAACATAAATTAACCACTTTTCATAGCCAGTATAAATATACGGTCATGAGTCATGATTTGATTGCTTATAAAAAATTAGGTCAGCTATTAGCGAGACCAGATTTACCGTTAGAAAGCATGGCTGCTCAATATATTTCAGGGTTAATGGCAGCGTTAACTATCAAAGCAACGCGAAAAAAACATGCAAATACTTTGGCACATATACAAGGGTATTTTTCTAAGCACTTAAAAAGCAATGAACGCCAAGAGTTATGTGAGCAAATTAATGCCTATCGAGAAGGACTTATTCCGCTGATCGCACCATTAACTTTGGTTAAGCATTACTTATTACAATACCCGAAGGATTATTTATCAAATCAAGCTTATTTATCTCCGTACCCGGAACAGCTTAAACTTAGATATGCGTATTAATATTTAAAGGAATAAAGGAACTCCATGATACTTTGGTTTCGTAACGATTTAAGAACACACGATAACCCCGCCTTACACCATTTTATAAATACTTCTCGTGCAGAAGGGTTAGATAAAGATCCACGTAAGGCGATTTTTTTTATATCAGAACAACAATGGCAGGTTCACGACTGGGCACCTATAAAAATTGATTTTGTTACCCGTCATGCAAAAGCATTAGTTCAAGAATTAGCCAAGCTTAATATAGAACTTGAATTAGTCCATGTGCCTGATTTTTCAGCGCAAATAGCTTATCTTAAAGCATATTGCCAATGTCATAATATTCAAAAAGTTTTTGCAAATAGCGAGCTTGAATACAATGAACAACAACGTGATAAATCCTGTAGTGCACAAGGCATTCCCTTAACGCTTTTTGAAGCAGATGTTATTGTTCCCAAGGGGCAAGTGCTAAATCAATCTGGCGCTATGTTTAAAGTATTCACACCGTTTAAAAAAGCTTGGTTAAAACATGTAAAAGAATTGGGTTTTGAATACCTTGGCAAAATAGAAACCAACACATCTGTTGATGTAGCGTTAACTCTTGATATTGAAAACACTGCCTCTCGTTCGTGGCCATTAGCGCGTGATTATGAACTCAATACCTTACCAACATTTTTTAAAGATAAAGTGACTGCTTATGCTAGTCATAGGGATATTCCCTCAATTAAAGGGACGTCTGGTATTTCTCCCTATCTAGCAGCCGGTGTTATTAGCCCTAGATATGTTTTGATTTCACTGTTAAATCGTTTTCCCGATATTTTAGTGGCAACTGATAGTGAAGAATTCTCTTGGTTAAATGAAATTATTTGGCGGGAGTTTTACCGACATTTACTCTTTCATAAACAAAGACTATGCATGCATCAATGTTTTAACCAAAAGTATAAAGACGTGCAATGGCATAATAATAAAGCGTTATTTAATGCGTGGTGCGAAGGTAAAACAGGTTATCCGCTCGTTGATGCAGCAATGAGACAACTTAATCAAACCGGTTGGATGCATAACCGTTTAAGAATGGTCGTTGCCAGTTTTTTAACAAAACACTTATTGATTGATTGGCGACTAGGCGAAAAGTACTTTATGCAGCATCTTATTGATGGCGATTTAGCTTCAAATAATGGTGGCTGGCAATGGGCTGCAAGTACGGGCTGTGATGCTCAGCCGTATTTCAGAATTTTTAACCCAATAAGACAAAGCGAAAGATTTGATCCAAATGGAGAGTTCATTCGTAAGTACTTACCAGAGTTAGAAAGTATTCCAGATAAACATATTCACTTTCCTCACCAATATATTGCCAATCATAAATTGCAACAATATTGGCAGCCAATTGTTGACCATAAAGAAGCGAGATTGAAAGCATTAGCTTTTTATAAATAGTCAGCATTGCTTTTAAACTATGAGTACGTTAATGACTTTCTATCATTTTAATTATATTTACTATATTTATTGGTAATAAAATGCAAAAAAATCAATTAAATAGTTTACCTAAAGATTCACCTGAATGGTTAAGTAACTTTGTTAGTATTTACCAAACGCTTGCAACCAATAACTTAGAGTTGCTGGCAACTATTTATCATAGTGATATAACGTTTATTGACCCACTTCACCACGTTGAAGGTTTTGATGATTTATACAATTACTTCAATGGTCTCTATCAAAATCTACAGACATGTGAATTTGTTATCGAAAAAGTTATCTTTGATGGTAAGGAAGCCGCTATTTATTGGACCATGACATACCAACACAAGAAGTTAAACAAAGGAGAACTAGTGTCGGTTTCTGGCTCTTCTCATATTCAAGGAAAAGAAGATAAAGTGATTTATCATCGAGACTACCTTGATGTTGGGGCAATGCTTTATGAGCAAATACCGCTGTTTGGTAAGTTAACCAAATGGATTAAAGCAAAGGCGGCGAATAATGTCTAAAACTATTTTAATTACTGGTGCAACCTCAGGTATCGGCTTAGCGTTGTTCGAACACTATCTAAGGCGTGGCGATAAAGTAATCGCCTGTGGAAGAGATTCAGAAAAGTTAGCGTCGTTATCAGCCCCTTTATTAGATAGTGCTTATAAAACATGTTTATTTGATCTTAATAATCCGGAAGATATTCAGCATCAGCTTGAGAGAGTGGGTGAGCTAGATATTGTTATTTTGAACGCTGGAGATTGCCGGTATATAGATGATGCTAAGCATTTTGACGGTAAACTATTTTCCGATATTATCACCACCAACTTAACGTCTTTAGGTTGGTTATTACAATTCACATTACCTCAATTAAATAAAGGCGGGCAGTTGGTTTTGGTTAGTTCAAGTGCAACAATTTTACCTTTTCCAAGAAGTGAAGCTTATGGCGCATCTAAAGCTGGCATGGACTATTTAGCTAATAGCTTACGGTTAGACTTAGCCGAGCATAATATTGATGTAACCTTAGTTCATCCAGGCTTTGTTAAAACACCATTAACGGATAAAAATGATTTCAACATGCCTTTTCTTATTACAAGTACTGAAGCTGCTTCGCGAATTATATCGGGCGTAGATAAACGTAAACGCTATTTACACTTTCCAAAACGATTAACCTTACTTTTAAAGCTTATCTCGTATCTACCTTCATCTCTTTGGCAAAAAATTATTACAAGGAAGCAAACCGCATGAAAAACATTGCAATTATTGGCTCAGGCGTTTCGGGCCTAACTGCCGCTTACTTGTTATCTAAAAAGCATAAGGTCACCGTTTTTGAGAAAAATAACCGTATTGGCGGACACACTGCTACCGTTGATATTGAAAAAAGTAGTGAGGAATTCGCTATTGATACCGGATTTATTGTGTTTAATGATAAAACTTACCCTAATTTTTTAGCGTTATTGTCTGAAATAGGTATTGGCAAGCAAGCAACTGAAATGAGTTTCTCCGTACATAACTGTCAAACCGGTATGGAATATAATGGCCATAATTTAAATACGCTTTTTGCTCAACGACGTAATATATTTAGACCTAAATTTTGGATGTTAGTGAAAGAAATTTTACGATTTAACAAGCTATGTAAAGAGGTATTTGAAACACAAGGTTATCAAAGTGGTTTAACGTTAGGGTGTTTTTTATCGCAAAATAATTTCAGTGATTATTTTGCGGAGCACTATATTTTACCAATGGGCGCAGCAATTTGGTCAAGTTCTTTAGCGCAAATGGAAGACTTTGAATTTAGATTCTTTGTACAGTTTTTTCATAATCATGGCTTATTAAATATTGCTGATAGACCTCAATGGTATGTTATCCCTAAGGGTTCAAGAAGTTATTTGGCACCCTTGTGTGAACCGTTTAAAAATAACATTAGATTAAATGCGGATATAAGCGGAATTAGTCGAAACAATGGCAAGGTTCAGTTAGATTTTAACCATAGCGACAGTGAGATTTTTGATGAAATTGTTATTGCCTGTCATTCAGATGAAGCATTAGCGTTGTTAAATGACGCGTCAGCTGATGAAGATAAAATTTTAGCCGCTATGCCGTATAGTGAAAACTCTGTAGTGTTGCATACAGACAAAAGACTATTACCACAGCGTGAAAAAGCTTGGGCAAGTTGGAATTATCAATTAAGCCAAGATAGAAATAAAGCAGCCAGTGTTACCTACAATATGAATATTTTACAAGGTATTAAAAGCCAGCATACTTTTTGTGTTACCTTGAATCAAAAAGATGATATTGATCCTAATTCAATTTTAAGAGAATTTACCTATCATCATCCTATATTCTCTGCAGACTCTATTGCAGCACAAAAACAAAGAAATAAAATATGTGGCATAAAGCAAACACACTTCGCCGGTGCTTATTGGCACAATGGTTTTCATGAAGATGGCGTGAGAAGTGCTGTAGAAGTGGCAAAACGCTTTGATTGTTGCTTAGAGAGTTAACATGAAAAGCCTTTTCAGCCAAAGTAATATTTTTTTAGGAAATATTGTTCATCGTCGATTCAGCCCCAAGAAACACAGTTTTGATTATTCACTTTATATGTTAGCGCTTGATGTATCAGAGATTGAGAATGCAACTAACGGAATGGGGTTATTTGGATTTTCTTGGTACCACCCATTGCGGTTTGTTGAAAAAGATTACCTAAGAGGTGAACCAAACGGATTAACACAACGTATAACAAACAAAGTAACGCAATTAAATGGTCATGCAGATATCCATAAAATAGTGATGTTAGTGCAAGTTAGGTGTTTTGGTATTTATTTTAGTCCAGCAAACTTCTATTTTTGTTACGACCAACATGGTACATGTACCCAAATGCTTGCAGAGGTCAGTAATACACCTTGGAATGAAAGACATTATTATTTAATAGATTTACTGAATAAAGATGAAAAGTTGAATAAAAAGGCCTTTCAAGTATCACCCTTTATGGATTTAGATATGTCTTATTCTTGGCAAGTAAAACCGCCAAGTGAAGATGAAAAAAAGATAATGGTGCATATTGAGAATAATCGTTTAGGTTCAGAAAGTGGAAAAATAAATAAAATATTTGATGCTCACTTAATAATGGAAAAACAAACGTTTAATCAAAAGAATTTATTACGTGTTTGGTGTCAATTGCCTGTAATGACAGTAAAAGTTGTACTGGGAATTTATTGGCAAGCAATGAAACTTTTTCTGAAACGTATCCCGTTTATTGGCTATCAAAAAGTCACTAAATAAATAGAAGTTAATCACAATATTATACAGGTGTTAGGAGAATTAAATGGAGCAAGTTCAAGGTATTAGAATGTTGAAAACAGCAAGTTGGTTTGATAAACGTTGCCGCTCTATTGTTCACTCTGTATTTGAAAAACTCAACTACGGCAAATTAGAAGTCGTTGAAGGCTCAAAACATTATTATTTTCCTGACAATGTAAAAAGTGATGAAATACAGGGAAAGATACATATTCATGATGTAAGTATTTATCAAGACTTCGTCAAAGCTGGCAGTATCGGGGTTGCAGAGGCTTTTATTGCCGGCAAATGGACTAGCCCAAACCTAACTAATGTGATTCGTATTTTTGCGAAAGCGCAGCAACAAACGGATAAGTTAGAAGCTAAAAAATCTTGGATAAATAGAATAAAAAACACATTAAGTCATTGGCAAAATAGAAATACGCAGTCAGGTTCAAAACGCAACATTTTGGCCCATTATGACTTAGGTAATGAATTATATACTCGCTTCTTAGATCCTGAAATGATGTATTCTTCAGCTATTTATCCTGCAGAAACAAGTTCGTTAGAGCAAGCGCAAAACTACAAATTAAAAACTATATGTGAACGTTTATCACTGAATAAAAATGACCATTTATTAGAAATAGGAACAGGTTGGGGCGGTTTAGCTATCTATGCAGCAAAGCATTATGGTTGTCGCGTAACAACAACAACCATCTCTGATGCGCAATATCAATACGCTGAAGCACGCATACAAAAATTAGGGTTATCTAACCGAATCACCTTACTAAAAGAAGACTATCGAGATCTAACCGGTAGTTACGATAAAGTGGTTTCCATTGAGATGATTGAAGCCGTTGGTTATGAGTTTTTACCGAGTTTCTTTAAACAGTGTAACGATAGATTAAAGCCTGGAGGCAAAGTGCTTATTCAAGCAATAACTATCGCAGATCAGCGTTTTGACTATTACAAAAATAATGTAGATTTTATTCAAAAATACATTTTCCCAGGGGGCTTTTTACCTTCAGTAAATACATTAAGTCAACATATTACAGAGCATAGCGATTTGGTAGTAGAAAGCTTACATGACATAGGCTTAGACTACGCTAAAACATTAAATGATTGGCGAATTAATTTTTTAAATTCATGGTCAGAACTAACTCCATTTGGCTATGACGATAATTTCAAGCGCTTATGGTTATATTACTTTGCTTATTGTGAAGGTGCATTCTTAGAGCGGTCAACCAGTGCAGTGCATTTAGTGGCTAGAAAGTAAGTCACAGTTCTTTTTAGAAGTGCTTTACCAATCTATATAGAGCATATTGTTAATGGCTATTTACATTACCAATTTATTATTTAAAATTATGCAGAGTTTATAAATGAAATACCAAGGAAACCAAAATTTTTCCCATAAGCAAGATGACAAGATTGGTGTATTAATAACTAATCTTGGCACGCCAGATTCCCCAACAAAAACCGATTTAAAAAAATACTTACGTGAATTTTTATCAGATCCTCGAGTAGTAGAGATCCCGCGTCTTTTATGGTGGATGATACTTAATTTATTTATTTTAAATGTCCGTCCTCGGCGCTCGGCTAAAGCATACAGTACAGTTTGGACAGAGCGGGGCTCACCTTTACTTTTTCATACTAAAGATCAAGCTGACGCTTTGCGGATAAAGTTAAAGCAAACCTATGGTGAAAATATTGTGGTGGACTTTGCTATGCGTTATGGATCACCCTCTGTTGATTCAGTAATAGATAAAATGCTACAACAAGGTGTGCGTAAACTTTTAGTTTTACCACTTTATCCGCAATACTGCGCCTCAACTACCGCGTCTACTTTTGATGCTGTAGCGGCCAGTTTAGCAAAAAAACGTTTAATACCAGAATTACGATTTATTAATCATTATCATGATTTTCCTGAATATATCCAAGCAGTCGCAGATAAAATACGTCAGCATTGGGCAATTAATGGAAAAGCAGATAAATTAATTTTTACTTATCATGGTATTCCAAAACGCTATTTGCTCAATGGTGATCCGTATCATTGTGAATGCTATAAAACGTCACGATTATTAGCTGAAAATTTAGGGTTAAATGAAAAAGAGTACCTAGTGAGCTTTCAATCTCGGTTTGGGCGTGAAGAATGGTTGCAACCTTACACAGATAAAACACTCATTGCATTACCTGAGCAAGGCGTTAAATCAGTACAGTTAGTTTGCCCTGGTTTTTCTGCTGATTGTTTAGAAACAATTGAAGAAATTGATGTAGAAAACCGTGATTATTTTATAAAGGCAGGTGGAGATCGTTACGAATATATTAAAGCGTTGAACGCTGAAACAGGTCATATAGACATGATGGCAAAGTTATTAGAACAACATTTACAAGGTTGGACTATTTTAAACGACACAGACACGCGTGTTGAATTGGCTAAAAAGTTAGGTGCACAGAATTAGGAAATATAACCTAGGTTATATATTGAAAAAATTCTTCACAGTAAACAATCATTAAATGGAAAAACTCAAGATAAATATCAAATTTAAATAATTAGTGAAACTCAAATGAAGCTCTCAGTTATAGACCTATAGTGATAGGAAAGATACGCCAAAAACAATCTATACTAAAGGAAATATAGTGCCTTGTTGTTGTTGTTGCTGTTAATGCACCCAAGAATAAGGAAAAGTCTACGGCATAACATGATCATAAAACGGATAGTAACTCGATATTCATAGTTAGTTTAGGTTGCAGAAAAAGTTAAATATTCTTAACGTAGATAACTGATTTTAGTTAGCTCAAAATGATTAAAGATTTTACTAAACTTTTAATTGCTATGTGTTTACTACTTAATTTATTTAAATTTAATCTGTCTTGGGTCGGGCTAATTATATTCGGGAATATTTTTATACCCTTTTCATTGTTTGTGTTAGTGCTTTATCTTCATTGAGGTGAGCAGCTAAAGCGTGAAGTGAAATTATTAAAAAGCGCTTAAAGATGTCTTTAAATATAGTTGATTGTTACAATGTTCAACTGCTTTAGTTATGGAAATAATCAAGTACTATTGACTCGAAATACAGGGCTTAGGCCAAACCAATTTTGGTAAAGTTAGAGGTGTCGCTTTTACCTTCTTTTCGTGAGCTAGTTGCTCATAGGCGGCTTGCTGTAGCATGCTAATTTCTTGTCGTGTCATGCC
This sequence comes from uncultured Colwellia sp., assembly GCA_964022585.1. Taxonomy (GTDB): domain Bacteria; phylum Pseudomonadota; class Gammaproteobacteria; order Enterobacterales; family Alteromonadaceae; genus Colwellia. Next base: position 451 of record CAXIBS010000056.1, on the reverse strand, counting down.
AAGTTCATAACCCGAGCACTCATTTTTTCCTAACGAACGTGGATCCGCACCAGTCAAATTTCCAAATACAACAAGCGCATGCAAATAATAACCGTAAGTGCTAGCGTGATAATGGTCTTTAGCCCATAGGTTAATCTTTCCAAATTCGATACCATCGTATGGATTTGTGTCAGCAATGCCTAATACCATGGCACGTGTCCATGCTTCTCCCACAGCATTAATTGCTTTGACAGCCGGAATAGCCGCTGCTGCTTCGTCGTACCCGGCGCGAATGTCTAAGGCCATTTTTTCGATGGGTGTATTCGACCAAGGACGATCAGCTTGATAAATCAGATCCGCCCTTGACCAAGTCGAGGTAAGAAACACTTCTACTTTAGGATTAAGTTTGAGGAGGAATGTTGACATCTTCGTTGCTGTGTCAATAAGCCTTGTGGGATCGCCTAATATTTTT
>CAXIBS010000055.1:0-12420 GCA_964022585.1 uncultured Colwellia sp. | reverse complement strand
AAGACTCTGCCTTGTATAAACACCCAACAAATTGCTGCAAAAACAATCTCGAAAGTTCAACAGACCCTAGGTCTTTTAAAAGTAAATTAGCTACGATAAAGTCTTTCAAGAATAGGAATTCATATATATTACATAATTATTCCACTTGATAAAGATTAAGGCTTTGGACCTTTATGATTATTCAATGAGTATAAGTAGACAAATTTACTCTGCAATGATAAAAATCAGCCTATAAACATTCTCATTAGGTAAATCTTTATATGACTGCACCAAATACCGCGCTAAAAAGTACTTCATTACTATCAAAAATTAAATCATTAGGTTTAGTGTCACAAATCATTATTGCTATAGTTTTAGCCGTCTTACTCGCCACTATTAGCCCTGAGTTAGCCAAATCCCTTTCAATCTTTGGTAATCTATTTGTTGGTGCATTAAAAGCAGTAGCGCCTATTTTGGTATTTGTACTTGTTACCGCTAGTATTGCTAATCAAAAAGCTAATAGTGATGCTGAGCTTAAGCCTATTATTGGCTTATATTTATTAGGTACGCTAAGCGCTGCTATTATCGCAGTGGTATTGAGTTTTATGTTTCCCACAACATTAACGCTAGACTTAGCAGGTGCTACAGCAAACCCTCCACAAGGTTTAGGTGAGGTATTAACAACGTTAGCTTATAAAGTAGTTGAAAACCCGATCAGTGCTATTGCAAATGGAAATTTCATTGCAGTATTAGCTTGGGGGCTTGGTTTAGGTTTTTCACTTAAACATGCAAATACCCATACTAAAAAAACTGTACATGATTTTAGTGAAGCTATTTCAAGCATTGTTAGAATAGTTATTCGTTTTGCACCTATTGGTATCTTTGGCCTTGTTGCCAAAACTGTCGCTGAAACAGGTTTTAGTACTTTAGCTGAGTACAGCCATTTAGTCGCAGTTTTATTAAGCGCAATGTTAATTATTGCACTAGTAGTCAACCCACTTATTGTTTTTGTAATTACCAAAACAAATCCTTATCCACTCGTTTTTACTTGCCTGAGAGAATCTGGCATTACCGCATTTTTTACTCGAAGCTCAGCAGCGAATATTCCTGTGAATATGGCACTTTGTAAAAGGCTCAATTTACATGAAGATACATACTCAGTATCTATTCCTTTGGGTGCTACTATTAATATGGCTGGTGCGGCAATAACAATAACGGTGTTAACACTTGCAGCAGCGCACAGTTTACAAATTGAAGTAGATTTTGCTACAGCAATCTTATTATCTATTGTTGCTTCAATTTCTGCTTGTGGCGCATCAGGTGTTGCTGGGGGATCATTACTATTGATACCATTAGCCTGTGGTTTATTCGGAATAGAAGAAGATATTGCAATGCAGGTTGTTGCTATTGGCTTTATAATTGGTGTAATTCAAGATTCAGCTGAAACTGCACTCAATAGCTCTACCGATGTAGTATTTTCTGCAACGATTTCACATCATTTAACCAAGTAATAGTCAGCTACTAGCTTCCCTTTATAGAACGAGCAGTTAAATTTGCTCTCCTAATAAGTTCGCTATAAGTTCTTTTGCTAATAAGCTTTCTATTACTATTCCCAGTAAATATTAATAGAAGGCTCATTCATTTTTGGTAAAAAATTTTGACAAACAAAATAACCAATAGCTGCAACTAGTTTGTCATCATAATAAAGAAAAGGAATACGCTTGCGCTGCCAAGGCGGAATATCCATCTCTTGTAGAACTTTTTTCAAGCTTCGGGAGTGCTTTCTATAATCGGGTAAGCATGTTGGATTATCATGGCAAAACTTAAGCGTTACTTTTTGATCACTATTCGGTGGCGTTATATTGTGGCATAAGTTTGTTGGGTTATCATGCTGATTAAAGTTAAAGGTCAACTCCCCGATATCATCAGGTAGTTCAGCTTTAATAATCGTTTTTTCTGAGTGGTTAACTATGAAGTTAAGATTAATCTCCCAAGCGCTAACATCTTCAAAATCACGAGTTAGATATAAAGCACTTTTATAACGACGTAGGTAATTATTGGCCACTTTAATTGCAGGGTTTTTATTTTCGCCTACTAATAATTGTTGGCGAACTTGCTTTAATTGCTCTGCACTGGGCATTAAATAATTATGTTGCGCTAGAAAATATCTTATTAAATTATTAAACCGAGCAATTGATAAAGTTGATAGTACACTTACTGATAAGCTACCTTTTGTTAGTTGGCTGGTTGCTAAATCTTCTTCAGCCAGTTCATCTAACAATGATTGTCCTTCTAAACAATGACTACTGCTACGGGTAATAGTTTGCGAAATACTTGGCCAGCGCTTAGTGAGTAATGGCATAACTTCTTGTCGAATAAAATTACGATCAAACTGAGTGTCAGAGTTAGATTCATCTTCTACCCATTTAAGTTGCTTTTCTTTTGCATAGTACACAATTTCTTTACGTGATACATCCAGTAAAGGTCTTATGAAAATATCTTTACCTTGCGAAGATTCAGCAGCCATAGCCGACAGACCTTTTAAGCCTGAGCCTCTTTTCAGCGCAAGCAGAAAAGTTTCAGCCTGATCATCACGATGATGGCCGGTTATAATCAATGATTGTTCTTTATAAAGGGATTGTAAAACCTGATATCTAGCATCTCTAGCTAGCGCTTCTAACGATTTCTGGGCTTGTGTTTGAATATTTACTTGTTTAGCGACAAAAGGTAAATTTAGTTGTAGACATGTTTGCTGGGCAAAGTTTTGCCAACTTGTAGCATTTTTACTTAAGCCATGATTAACATGACAAACAGTAATAGGATTAGTAATTTGTTTTGCATGCTGAAGCTTTGCTATAGCATGCAATAAAACTTGAGAGTCTACACCTCCGCTGTAGGCAATAACCAGCGGAGTGTTTTTGTGCTTGTTGATGGCACTTAAAAGTGCAGACTCAATAGTTTTAGACATTCGATACTAGATAAATATTTATCTAGCTTAACCTTTAACAGTAACCAAATGACATTAGTTTTTCATAACGTTTTTCAATTAATTCATCGTTAGATAAGCCTTCTAACTCAGCTAAATCAGTTTTTAATGCTTCTTTAAGCATTGCTGCCATTTGATCCATATCACGGTGCGCTCCACCTAATGGCTCTTCAACGACACTATCAATTAGCTCTAATTCTTTAATACGCTTTGCCGTAATACCCATTGCTTCTGCAGCTGTAGATGCTTTTTCTGCTGTTTTCCATAAGATTGATGCACAACCTTCTGGTGAAATAACAGAGTAAGTAGAGTACTGAAGCATATTAACCTTATCACCAACACCAATAGCTAATGCACCACCTGAACCACCTTCACCAATAACAGTACATACAATAGGAACCGATAATCGAGCCATCACTTTTAAATTACGTGCAATTGCTTCACTTTGACCACGCTCTTCAGCGCCAATTCCAGGGTAAGCACCAGGAGTATCAATAAAGGTAATAATTGGCATGTTAAATCGTTCTGCCATTTCCATCAAACGCAAGGCTTTGCGATAACCTTCAGGTCTAGGCATACCAAAATTACGTTTCACTTTTTCCGCTGTGGCACGACCTTTTTGATGGCCAATTACCATTACTGGCTTACCATCTAAACGCGCTGTACCACCAACAATAGCACTATCATCAGCATAAGCGCGATCACCAGCTAATTCATCAAATTCTGTAAAAATGCGTGGTAAGTAATCAAGCGTATAAGGGCGCTGTGGATGACGAGCTACCCTTGCTGTTTGCCATGGGTCTAAATCTGCAAATATCTTTTTAGTTTGCTCTTTATTTTTTTCACGTAATTGCGCTATTTGCTCTTCTAAATCAAGATCGAGCTCTTGGCCTGTATTAACTAACTCAAGCTCTTCAATTTTTGCATTAAGCTCAGCAATTGGTTGTTCAAAATCTAAAAAATTTAATGACATATGTTTCTCTGTACCTAAAAAATGTACCAAAATTTGTACGTGATTTAGTTATTAGTATTGGTACTAATAACTGTTAATTTCATATAATAATTAGCTAATTTATTTCAATTATTTGAATTGTAAGGTGATACTTTCTTCACCTAATAATTCTTTTAAATCATATAATAACACATCAGCTGGTGATACTCGCCATTGTACGCCAAGTTCTAGCATGCCGCGAGCTTCTTCTCGCTGATAATAAACTCTGACAGGACAAGTTCCTTCTTTATGAGGTGTTAATATCTGTGTAAATTGCTCAATAAAATCATTATTAATTGTTGCCCTATTTACATTTATATCTAGGGAAGTTACATAATTTTCTCTGGCGTCAGTTATCGTCATGATATCTCGGGCGGTCATTGTATTACCTCCAGAGTAATCATCAAAGCTGACCTGTCCACTACAAACTAATATAGCATCAGTTTCCAATAACTCCGAAAACCTGTCGTAATCATCAGGAAATAAACGTACATCCATACGAGCACTTTTATCATCTAATGTAACTAATGCCCATCGACGACCTCGCTTATTTACCAAAACACGAACACCGATCACCAAGCCAACGGCAACAGCTTGTCTATCTCGACCTGTTGGTTGCATATTAACTAATCGATTAGAAGCATACTTTTTAATCTCACTTAAATACCGATTAATCGGATGGCCTGTTAAGTATAAGCCTAAGGTTTCTTTTTCACCATCAAGCCATACTTCTTCCGGCCATTTTTTCACATTTTTAAAACTTTGGCGAGAGTCTGTTTGTTCATCGTTAATTAAGCCAAATAGATCATTTTGACCTATAGCTTCAGCCTTTGCATGTTGATCCGCAGCTCTCATTGCCTCAGGGAGCGTCTCAAATAATGCAGCTCGGTGAGGTAAGTCTTTCCCATCTGAAGTTAATTTATACGTAGGCCCTAGGGCATCCATTGCGCCTGATTTTATTAGTTTTTCTAGGACTCGTTTATTTGTTTTCTTTAAATCTAAGCGAGCACACAAATCAAATAAATCGGTAAAAGGACCTCCTGCCAAACGGGCAGCAATAATGGCTTCAATTGGGCCTTCACCTACCCCTTTAACCGCTCCAATACCATAGACAATTTGATTATCATCATTAACGGTAAACTTATATTGGCCAGCATTCACATCAGGGGGTAGCAAATCAATGCCCATATTTTCACATTCATCAACTAGAATAACGACTTTCTCAGTGTTATCCATATCTGCTGACATAACAGCTGCCATAAAAGGGGCTGGGAAATGGGTTTTCATCCATAAGGTTTGATAAGAAACTAAAGCATAAGCGGCAGAGTGAGACTTGTTAAAACCGTAACCAGCAAACTTTTCAACTAAATCGAAAATTTTCATTGCTAGCTCGCCATCAACGCCGCGATCTATTGCCCCTTGCTCAAAACCTGCACGTTGTTTCGCCATTTCTTCTGGCTTTTTCTTACCCATAGCTCGACGTAGCATATCTGCTCCGCCCAATGAGTAACCTGCAAGCACCTGAGCAATTTGCATTACCTGTTCTTGATATAAAATAATGCCGTAAGTAGGTTCTAATACAGGTTTTAAGTCAATATGCTGCCAAGTGGCATCAGGGTAACTAACTTCTTCACGGCCATGCTTACGCTCAATAAAGTTATCAACCATGCCTGATTGTAAAGGTCCGGGGCGAAATAATGCCACCAATGCAATTATATCTTCAAAGCAATCAGGTTTAAGCTTATCAATTAGCGATTTCATACCGCTTGATTCTAACTGAAATACAGCCGTAGTTTGCGAGGCAAGTAACACCTTAAAGCTTGCAGGATCTTCTAAATTAATCGTTGTGATATCAATAGGCTCTTTGCCAGCTTTGAGCAGTTTTTCATCAGCCATTTCAATGGCCCACTGCAAAATAGTTAAGGTTCGTAATCCTAAGAAGTCAAACTTAACTAATCCAGCATCTTCAACATCATTTTTGTCAAACTGGGTTACTGGGTTATTGCCTTCATCATCACAATAAAGCGGGGCAAAATCCGTAATTGTTGTTGGTGAAATAACAACACCACCGGCATGTTTACCGGCATTACGTGTAGTACCTTCGAGAATACGACACATATCGATGAGATCTTTCACTTCAGTATCTTGTGCGTATACCTAAGGGAGTTTGGGTTCTTCTTCAAAAGCCTTTGATAATGTCATTCCCGGCGTAGGGGGAATAAGTTTTGAAATCCTGTCAACAAAACCATAAGGGTGACCAAGTACTCGACCAACATCACGAATTACCGCTTTTGCCGCCATAGTACCAAAAGTAATAATTTGAGATACTGCATCACGCCCATAAAGCTCTGCAACGTGATCAATAACTTCATCACGTCTATCCATACAGAAATCAATATCAAAATCTGGCATCGATACTCGTTCTGGGTTCAAGAAGCGCTCGAATAATAAATAATAGCGCAGGGGATCAAGATCGGTAATCGTAAGCGCATAGGCCACAAGCGAGCCCGCACCAGAGCCACGGCCCGGACCAACGGGGATATTGTTATCCTTACTCCATTGAATAAATTCCATTACAATTAAGAAATAACCGGGAAAACCCATGTTATTAACAACTTCTAATTCAACTTTCAGGCGGTCGTCATAAGGTTTACGTATTTCAGCAAAATTATCAGCTTCTCTATCAAATAATTTTGTTAGACGTCTCTCTAAACCTTCCTCAGAAACTTTAATAAAGTAATCATTAATTTCTAAGCCTTCGGTTGGAAAGTCTGGTAATACATATTCACCTAAACGTACCGTTACGTTACAGCGTTTGGCTATTTCTACTGTATTGGCTAATGCTTCTGGAATATCACTAAATAATACACACATCTCATCTTGAGAGCGTAAATATTGCTCAGCACTATAGCGTTTAGGCCGACGTTTATCATCAAGCGTATAACCGTCATGAATAGCAACGCGAATTTCATGTGCATCAAAATTATCTGGAGATAAAAACATCACTTCATTGGTAGCAACAACAGGCAAATTGTGCTCGGCTGCAAAATTTACAGCAAGATGCAGATAATTTTCTTCGTCATTACGGCCAGTACGAATTAATTCAACATAAAAACAATCATTAAAATGGTGTTGATAAAAATTAAACATTTGCAAGGCAAGCTCATTATTACCTTTCAATAAGGCTTTGCCGATATCACCTTCTCTTGCTCCAGATAAGAGGATCAAACCTTCACTAAATTCACTTAACCAATTTTTATCAATTACCGCTTTATTTTGCAGGTGTCCGCGCATATAAGCTTTTGAAATAAGTTCAGTTAAGTTTTTATAGCCAACATTATTACTACTTAGAACAACCAGACGAGATAGTTCATCCCCTAATTCATCACTTCTAACCCAAAAATCACAGCCAATAATAGGCTTTATCCCTGCACCATGAGCAGCATGATAATATTTTACTAAGCCACATAAATTAGTTTGGTCAGTTAATGCTAGTGCCGGCATGTTCAATTCTGCGGCGCAAGCTATGATAGGTTTGACTTTATTCAAGCCATCACACATTGAATAATCGCTATGCACGCGTAAGTGAATAAAGCTTGGCTCTTGGCCTTGCTTTTCTGAAATCGGTTCAGCTACAACGTCTTCACTCATTTAGTAGCCCTAATACTTTGGCAACGGGTTTAAAGCTTTGGCGGTAGCAGTCAAGTACACCTAACTCAATTATTTTCTCTAAATGAACTTTCGTTGGGTAACCTTTATGCTTTGCAAACCCATATTCAGGGTGTAATTTGTCAAGTGCAATCATTTCTTCATCACGTGTCACTTTAGCAATAATAGACGCGGCACTGATTTCAGCAACACGATCATCCCCTTTAACTACCGCTTGACTGTTGATAGCACCCTGATCATTGGCAAAAGTAGGCGTACGATTACCATCAACCAGTATATGATCGGGTGATACAGATAACCCCTGCACTGCTCTTTGCATCGCTAACATAGTTGCATGAAGAATATTTAAGGTATCAATCTCTTCAGGAGTAGCTCTGCCAACAGACCAAGCAATCGATTTTTCTTTAATTTCTTCTGATAAAAGTGCACGTTTTTTTTCAGATAATTTTTTAGAGTCCATTAAACCCTCAATAGGGTTATCGGGATCTAAAATAACAGCAGCTGTTACCACATCACCTACTAATGGGCCTCGTCCAACTTCGTCAACTCCAGCGATACAATAAGCAATTGGATATTCAAAAGGAGGAAGTGCTTTTGTCTTAGATTTGTTTGTCTTAGGCATAATCGTTACGCTTTACTATTTAAAACAGGGGGAAGTATTGCAATAACAGCATTAGCTGCTTGTTCGCTGGCATTACATTTTAGCTGCTGATGTATTGTAGTAAAGCTTTCATTTAACTGAGTTTGATCTTGATATAGGCGCTCTTTAACTAAAGGAACTATGCGTTCTGCACATACTTCATCTTGCAATAATTCTGGCACCAAAGTTTTATTTGCTAATAAGTTTGGTAATGAGAACCACTGTAATTTTACTAACCACTTTGCCAGCCAATAGGTTACTAAATTAAATTTATAGCAAATAACCATAGGTCGTTTTATTAGAGCTGCTTCTAAAGTAACAGTACCTGAAGCTGTTAAGAGGCAGTCACTAGCTGCCATTACCGTTTGCGTTTTATCAATGATAACTTCTACAGCTAAATCTGGAGCAATTTCAGTTTTAATTTTATTAAACTGCTGAGCACGTTTTTCACTAACCATAGGTGCAACAAAAATTAAACTTTTATCGTCTTGTTGTAATTGTTCTGCGCTAGCAAAAAATGGCGCTAGTAAACGAGAAAGCTCACCGCCTCTACTACCTGGCATTAACGCTAATACTTTTGAATCATTAGATAAGCCAAGTTCACGTCTCGCTTTTTGCTTATCACTTTCCATCTCAATATCATCAGCTAATGGATGTCCAACAAAGGTACAAGGCACTTGGTGTTTATCATAAAAAGCTTTTTCGAAAGGTAACAGTGACAGTACCATATCTGTTGCTTTAGCTATTTTAAAAATTCGTTTTTCACGCCAAGCCCAAACAGAAGGACTTACATAGTGCACAGTCTTTATGTTTTTATCTTTCAGTCGTTGTTCTAACCCTATATTAAAGTCAGGGGCATCAATTCCAATAAAAACATCTGGCTGGTTAATAGTAAAATAATCTACTAATGTTTTTCTGACATGAAGCAATCGACGAATACGGCCGAGTACTTCAACAATTCCCATCACTGCCAATTCATCCATAGCAAAAAGGCTTTCAAAGCCTAGTTTTATCATTTTATCGCCACCGATCCCGATAAACTTTGCCTGTGGAAATTGTTTTTGTAGTGCAACCATTAAGCCTGCACCAAGGGTATCACCAGAGTGTTCACCAACAACAATGGCAAACACAGGTTCAGATAAGGAAATGTTATTTTGTTGAGATATTGCCACGAAGTTAAATCCTAGGCGTTAATTCATAGACATTAATTACCTAGGTAAAACCTAGTAATTTAGCATTAACGTATAATGCCACGTGTTGAGTTTTTAACTGAATTTGTAAACAATTCAAGTTCAGAAGTAACAGTGCTTTGCTCTGTAATAGCTGACAATGCATCTTCAATAGATTGTTTTTTACGGTAAACTTCTTTATAAGCCCGCTTAATGGACAAAATACTTTCGCTAGCAAAGCCTCTACGCTTCATACCTTCGGTATTTAAGCCAAAAGGTTTAGCCGGATGACCCGATGCCATAACATAGGCAGGTACGTCTTTTAACACTAACGCATTTGCAGCAATAAAACTGTGGGCACCAATATGACAAAATTGATGTACGCCAGACATTCCACCAATGATTACATGACTACCAACATGCACATGACCTGCAATAGATGCATTATTCGCCATAATACAGTTATCTTCTACCATGCAATCATGGGCAACATGTGCATAGGCCATAAACAAATTATTGCTACCTATTTGCGTTAAACTGTTATCTTGTATTGTGCCACGATGAATAGTACAGCACTCACGAAAAGTATTATTATCGCCAATTATGAGTTCTGTTTTTTCACCTGCATATTTTAAATCTTGGCAATCTTCACCAATACTTGCAAACTGAAATATACGGTTGCCTTTGCCTATTTTCGTTGGACCATTAATAATAACATGTGAGCTAATTTCACAATCATCACCAATCTCAACAGAGCTAGCAATATAAGTCCATGGGCCTATGGTGACATTTTTTCCAATGACGGCTCCTGGCTCAATAATCGCTTGTGGGTGTATCATAACAGGCACCTTAGATAAATCTTTTGATATAGGGGGTTAGTACAACTCACGCAAGTTAATGGTTAGTCGTATAATTTACTTGAAGTAAAAAGTACATAATTGGTGAAAATTAATCAGTACTTTCACATCAAGGTGTCAAAATAAAGTGATAAATAAAATGCTATAAAGCGCGTCTAGCACACATTAAATCAGCTGAACAAACAACTTTACCATCAACTCTTGCTTCACCATAAAACTTCCACATACCGCGGCGTTCTTTTATAAATTCAACATGAAGGTGCATAGTATCACCAGGTAGTACAGGTTGTTTAAAACGAGCCTTATCAATAGAGGCAAATAAATACATTTCATTTTCTTCACGCACATCTGTGCTTTTAAAACCCAGAATACCAGTAGCCTGTGCTAATGCTTCTAAAATTAACACACCTGGGAATATGGCCGCTTCAGGGAAGTGACCAGTAAAGATAGGTTCATTAATTGTTACGTTTTTAATTGCGTGTAAGTATTTTCTAGGCTCATGATCTACTACTTTATCAACCAGCAACATTGGATATCTGTGCGGTATTAGCGTTTTAATTTCATTAAGCGTTATTGGTTTTGCTTGTCTTTCAAGTGTAGTGTTTTCTGTGTCAAGGTTTTCCAAAAGAGTGTCCCTTACTTTACTATGTGCTAATTCTATTATTAAGGAATTTAGAACAATTACGTCGTTTCAGTGCTTTATTTTTATTATTAATTGGCAACTGGTTTATTTTAGTTATTTTTTACAAGAGCTTCTAGCTCTTTTACTCGCTTAATTAAACTATCTAATCGTTTAATTTTGGCATTGTTTTTATTCCAATCTCGATTAGGTACAACAGGCATACCTGATGAGTATACACCTGCATCAGTTATATCTTTTGTTACCATCGACATTCCAGTAAAAACACAATTATCAGCAATGTTAATATGCCCATTAATGCCAACAAGACCAGCAATAGTACAGTTTTTACCTATAACAGTACTACCCGCAATAACACTGCACGCAGCCATTGCTGTATTTTCACCTATCACAACATTATGAGCTATTTGTATTTGATTATCGAGGATAACACCATCTTTAATAATGGTATCTTCTAATGCTCCTCGATCAATTGTTGTACTAGCGCCAATTTCAACATGATCACCGATAACAACACTGCCAAGCTGAGGAATTTTGTGCCACTTATATTGCGCATTAACTGGAGCATAACCAAAACCATCAGAGCCGATAACGGTATTTGCTTGAATCAAACAGGCTTCACCAATTATAACACGATGATAAATACTAGTGTTAGCCCAAAGCCTTGTGTCTTTTCCAATAGAGGCATGTTCACCTATGAAGCACCCTGCGCCAATGCTAACATTATCACCAAGATGAACCCCTGTTTCAATAACAGTATTTGCACCAATTGAAACATTGTTTCCCATTGTTACATCATTGGCAATTACCGCACTGCTATGAATACCTTTAGCCACGGCAGGAGTTGTATCAAGTAAGTTTGCAAGTAGAGCATAACCCATATATGGGTTATCCATGACTAATGCAGCAGTAGGACACTGTGATAATGCTTCAGGCGAAACAATCACTGCACTTGCCTTGGTTTCACTCAGTTGAGACACATACTTACTATTAGCTAGAAAAGCAACTTGACCCGCTTGAGCATTAGCTAACGTTGCCAAACCGCTTACAATGATATCTGCGTCATTAGTTTCAGACGTTGATACAACAACTAGCTCTGCATTAATATGTTTTGCTATATATGCAAGGGTATAATTCATAGTGCCTCTATTTATCTTGTACTAATAAGAAATTACTTAAGCTTACTTACTTGTTCTACAACTTTGCTTGTAATATTCATCGCAGGCTTAGAAAAAATAATCGCTTGTTTAGAAAGTACTAAGTCATATTTTTCTTTAGCTGCGATATTATCAACTACTTGAGTAACTAGTGCATAAAGTTTATTCGTTTCAATATTTTTTCTTTGAGCAACTTTTTGTTGAAATACTTTCACTTTAGCTTGATATTGCTGGTACAAGTTGTTCATTTTAGTTTGGAGTGCTTTTGTTTCTTTTTCACTCATTAAAGAACCATTACGCTTTAAATTTTCGTCTTCAAAAGTAAGGTCTTT
>CAXIBS010000054.1:0-12769 GCA_964022585.1 uncultured Colwellia sp. | reverse complement strand
CTGTATTGGGACGTTCGTTATTGTATGTCCAAAGCCATTTTGTTGCTACATCTTGAGCATGAGATATACTTTCAAACTCATACATATCTAACCACTCATGCCGTGCTGTGCGATTGAATCTATTCAATGCTTAATTTAATAAATGAATGTTATTTTCAATCTCAGCAAGATAGACATTTGGGTTGCGCATGAGTATTGCGCCCATCAAGTTGCCTAGAATTACTCTAACAAGTAATGTAGGTATTTGCTGTCGCAAAAAAATATAAAGAAGAATGGTGGCCCGACCCCGACTTGAACTGAAATGTGGTATGAAATTTTTACCACCGATAGTTAGGTGATTTATATTGTAGAGAGTGTAGAACATAAGGGATGATTTTCTTATCAGTTTAATATACGAGTAACTCTTATATTGAGCGAGCTAAAATTACTGTCATTAAGGTTTTATCGACAGGCTATTATTGTCTGGTAGTAGCTCCCTTATCATTCTTGAATGGTTTGTCTGAGTGTTTAATGAGCCATTCTATATAATATTAAATTGATGGTGAGCTTTGTTCGAACTATATGAAACTTTGAACACTACAATTTAAACTAATTTTGAGAGAAGAACTAGCTGTTATCTGCTCTAGACTTTTTAAAGAAACAATAGTTTTATAAGGCCTTTTTCTAATCTACTGTCCTCCTCTTTAGCATCTAAGGTGAACTGCAACCGCAACTCAATACTGTCGCCCAAGATCAATACATTAATTTTTAATGGTAAAAATATTGCCAATACTAGTATTGCTATCCAGCATAGAACATATCAATAATTGTTACAGGTGTGTAAAAGTGAATTTCACATTTGACTAATTGTTTAAAATTAGGCGGTAAATATAATGGCTTTATTAGGTTGCTGTAGACACAGTATTTGCACCATGTCAGTTCACAACTTCTAATAAATAACAGCTTGTATGTGATTTGATGTGGTTGCCGCTTTTTATTTTTATAAGAGGAAAAAGTTATGAGTAACACATTTTATATGCCACCAATGTCTTTGATGGGACAAGATGCTATTAAGGGGCTTGGTACTGAATTAGTGGCAAGAAAATTTAGAAAAGCACTAATTGTTACTGATAAAGCATTGGTTGATATTAAATTAGTAGATAGGTTGACTCAAGAGTTAGCAAATTATGATATTGATTTCGCAATTTTTGACGGTGTTAAGCCTAACCCAACGGAAAAAAATATTGAACAAGGTTTAGACTTATTAAAAGAGCAGGATTGTGACTTTGTCATTTCATTTGGTGGAGGCTCACCACACGACTGTGCAAAGTGTATAGCACTAGTTGCCACTAATGGCGGTCATATTAGAGATTACTCTACAGGTGTTCACTTATCTGCAAAGCCTCAGCTACCTTTAGTAACTGTTAATACTACAGCAGGTACTGCTGCTGAAATGACGGTTTTTGCGATTGTTACTAATGAAGAAGATGAAACTAAATACCCCGTTGTTGATAAGCATATCACTCCAATTATTGCTGTTAATGATTCAGAGTTAATGGTAGCGATGCCAAAAGCACTAACTGCTGCCACAGGTATGGATGCGTTAACTCACGCGGTAGAGGCTTATGTTTCAACAGCAGCAACACCGATTACTGATGCCGTTGCTATTAAAGCAATTGAACTAATTAGCCGACACTTGATAAAAGCGGTTGAAGATGGTGAAGATCGTCAAGCACGTGATGCAATGCAATATGGCGAGTACCTCGCAGGAATGGCATTTTCAAATGCATCATTAGGTTATGTGCATTCAATGGCGCATCAATTAGGTGGTGTTTATGACCTTGTTCACGGCTTGTGTAATGCCATTTTATTACCTAAAGTCTCACGCTTTAATGCAGTAGAAAAGGCAGAGCGCTTTGCTGATATTGCCAAGGCAATGGGTGTAGATATTACAGGGATGAGCTCAGTAGATGCTGCTGAGGCAGGTATTGTTGCTATAGAGCAGCTATCTAGTGCCGTTGGTACAGACCAAAAACTTGCTGACTTAGGTGTGAAAGAAGACAAGTTAGAATTTATGGCTATTAATGCATTAAACGATGCTTGCTCTTTAACAAACCCTAGAAAAGCAAGCACTGAAGAAATTGTTAAGTTATACCAATCGGCAATGTAAGCTTCGTGTTAAGCCAACACTTCACTAATGGTGGAGTGTTGGCTATGATTCGCTTTCTACTTTTATTATCACAGATAATGTCAGTATTTCTTATCCTATTATTTGGTTACTCGAGCGAACAAAAGTAACCCAAGTGAATATTACCTATGAACAAAAAGATTAACCCTTTTGATGCATTAATACCTCAAGCCATGGCACAAAAAGCTGAAGAAGTTGGTATTGTTAAGGTGGCGAAAGATCCTTTTCAATCTTTTTATCTTGCCATTACCGCAGGCATTTTTATTGCTATTGCCTTTGTTTTTTATACTACAGTGACAATAGGTACAGGTAACATGCCTTTTGGTATAGCTAAGCTTATTGGCGGCTTAGCCTTTAGTATTGGTTTAATTTTAGTGGTTATATGTGGTGGAGAACTGTTTACCTCTTCAGTATTAACCACCATTGCTCGAGCAAGTGGCAGAATTAGCACCTCTCAACTTGTTCGCAATTGGCTTACGGTATACTTAGGTAATATGGTAGGCACTTTCTTGTTTGTTGGCATTATTTGGTTTGCTCAACAACACTTGCTTGGCGGGGGGGAATGGGGGCTTAATGCAATGGTAATTGCACAACATAAGTTGACTTATAGCTTTAGCCAAGCGGTTGCATTAGGTTTACTTTGTAATTTAATGGTTTGTCTTGCTGTATGGATGACATTTTCCTGTCGTAGTGCCACTGATAAAGTGATGGTGATGATTCTTCCAGTAGCTATGTTTGTTGCTTGTGGCTTTGAACATAGTATTGCCAATATGTTTATGATCCCGATGGCTATTGTAATTAAAAATTGTGCTAGCCCTGAATTTTGGGCCATGGTCGGCTATAGCCCCGCAGATTTTGCGGATTTAACTACAACCCGTTTTATAGTTAATAACTTACTCCCAGTCACTCTCGGTAATATTATTGGTGGTGGTTTGTTAGTTGGTATGACTTATTGGGCGATTTATCGTCGTTCTGAGGTAAAAAATATTAATGGATAATAAGCTGGTTGTTTTTACTGTTTGAGGTTAGTGGTAATGAGCAAAATAAAACATTTTCTGCAATCGACAGTTTAGCATCATTTATTCAATACTCACTTTTACGGTTAAGTACTTGATTGTAACGATTTGCAAAGTGTTCAAGCATCCACTCGATAAGTAAATTAACTCTTTTAAGTTGATAACGGTGCGGCGGACATACAATCGACAGCTGTGATGGCTTAGCCCAGTCAGCCAATACTTCTACTAAACTTCCTTCATTAATCGCTTGTTGCGTTCTCAGGGCAGTCATTCTTGCAATACCTAACCCGGCTTTAGCAGCCTTAAGCATAATAAGACCATTAGTTGCTTGAAAGCCTGTGGTAGCGATAACGGTTTGTTGAATATTGTCTTTTTCAAAAAGCCACTCCTTGACACTACCATATATAAACGGAAAATCCTTTAAATCCTCTGGTTGATTAATTGTTGCATTGTTATCCATTAACTTAGGGCTTATAACGTATCGATTAGCTACAGTATAAAGGTGTCTTGTGATTAATGAAGAGTCTTGCTGCTTACCTAGCCTAAAGACCAGATCATAAGGGCTAGTTAGTAAATCTTCACGTTTGCTAGAAAAACTTAATTGTAAATTGAGCCCTGGGTAGCGTTGTTGGAAAGCTATGAGTAGTGGGGCAAACATATTAACTTTTATTTCGCCTTTTAAAGAATTTGTTGATTGAATGACATCATCTTGCGCTTGTTCTAGCTGTTGAACAGCTAATATTGCTTTGGCGTAGTATTGCTCGCCAGCTTCTGTGAGCCGTAAATTTCGTGTAGTTCGATATAACAGTTGGACGCCAATAACTTTTTCTAGTTCAGACACTTGTTGGCTTAAAATAGCTTTAGACCGTCCTGAAGACTCTGCCGCAGCAGTGAAGCTACCCTCCTTAACCACAACAATAAAAGAGTGGATGCCTTTCCAATATATATCGTGCATTAACTTTGAGCTCACATTGTAAATAAAAACCAAAATCTGATTTTATAATTGACTTATATATCGGTGAAAATATTCCCCGTATAGTGCTGATAGTGTATCACTCAAGACAAAATCAAAGTATGAAAAAGATAAAGTTTAAACAGATATTCGCTATATTGTCTATTGTATTAGCAAGCAATGCTTATGCTGAATTAGGGCAAATAAAGCAACCACAAGATAGCCTAGCAGCAGTAAAATCAAAAGGGGGTGTTGCTGCATCTTTTATGGTAGAAGGCCACCCTATCGCGGCAAATGTGTACTACCCTGATGCATATCAATCGACAAACCAATACCAAGCTATTGTTGTAGTTGCCCCACAAGGGGGATTAAAGGAGCAAACGGCAGGTATTTATGCCAAAAAGCTAGCAGAAAAAGGTTTTATTACAATAGCGTTTGATCATCGTACTTATGGTCAAAGTGGTGGTGAACCTAGACATTATGAGAACCCACATTATAAAGCTGAAGATATTAAAGGAGCTGTGAGTTATATGTCTACACTTGCTGGTGTTGACGATAGAGTATCAGTACTAGCAATATGCTCTGGCGCGGGTTATGGCTTGATGGCTAGCTCAAATGATTATCGTGTGCAGTCTTTCGCAACAGTTAGTGGAGTATTTAACTTTAGAGAACGAGAAACAGGTTTAAATGATATTGCCACGAGTAAACCCGCACAAGTCAAAACCTTTCAACAAAAGATGAAAGCATCAGCATTGGCAAGGCAGAAATATTTTGATACGGGTATCATGGATTATACCCCTTTAGTGCCAGCATTAACGCCACAAACATCTTTCTTTTGGCGGCAAGGTTATGACTATTACCTGACTGAACGAGGTTTTATCAATGGCTGGGAAAATAAGCGCTCTTCACACTCATTTGAGGCTAGGTTGTCAGTTAATGCCACAACTGAATTTGCTAAACGTTTAGCTGATTTAAATACGCCATTTTTAGCTATTGCAGGTGACAAAGCTTTTACCTACCCTTTTAGTCAACGTGCAATTACTAGAGCATTAGGTAATAAAGAACTCTTTACTATTGAAGGTGCAACTCATTTTGATCTTTATGACCAAGATAAATATGTTAATCAAGCCATTAACAAGCTAGATGATTTTTTTAAACAAAAGTAACACCAATCAGAGTAAAAAGTTAACCACAAGCTTATAAATTGAATTGTGGATTTATCTCTAGTATCTGCTGAACGCCAGTAATTTTTTACTGGCGTCTTTTCTATCATTCCCTAATGTCTTTTGTAATTAAGACTATGCAAAAGCTCATCAATTGATGATATAAGTGACACTTACTCTTTACCCTCTAAGGAAATAGTTAACTTATATTAAGTAGCAACCTAAAGCAGTTTTATTCTTTGTTTAAGTTGCATATATTATATTGGAAAATTATTTCGTGAATTTTTAATTAAAAAGTTTAATTAAACTAAGCACTGTGAAGATCCAATTAGTTTGTACATTACTCATGATTCTCTTTACCTAAGCCTAAGAATTTTAAACTGATTGCTAACAATAAGATAGAAAAAGGGAGAATCAGTATTTCCCAACTTAAGTTATTTAAGTTGATGAGTATAATTTCAAGGAACTTCACAAATAAAATAATAACAATCACTTCCCCTAAAATGTTTTTCAAGCGGCCAATATTAGGCGTACTGATCCACTTTAAAACGAGAGTTTTATTTTTTGATTTTTTATCTGAAATGAATAAGGTAAAAATGCCATGAGCAAAAATAAATAACACTAAAGCAATTAAAAACGTGTCGAGTGATTTAATTAAGTAAGTTGTTGCTACTTCCGAAGTGTCGAGGTGAGCTAAACTTTCGTTCGTGACTTGACCAAGAAAAACAGTGGTGTAGGCAGCATAAGTTTTCATTGCGCCAACAATGAATAATAGCACTGAGCCTAATAAGGAGCAGACAATCGCTATCCAACTAATAAATCTAAAAATATTAAATGTTTCTTTCATTATTATATCCTTCCAATTTTACTCAAGACGATGCTTTTTAGCTTGAATAGGTTGAGGCAAGTTAGTTTCGCCTAAAATTTCTAATAAATTAATTTCAGTTGCCCGTGACATGGCATGTAATGGTAGATCATTTGCTGATAAGCCAAACGGCTCTTCTAATTCTTCACTCAGCGCATCCAGACCAAAAAAGGTGTAAGCAATAATGGCGCAAAATAATGGCGTAACTAAGCCCTGTGAAGCAACAATACCAAAAGGCAAAATAAAGCAATATAAATAGGCTGTACGTTGAACTAATAACATATAAGCAAAAGGTAAAGGTGTGTTATGAATACGTTCGCAGGCAGCCTGCACTTCGGCCATTGAGGCAATGTGATCGTCTAGACTCTGCATTAAAAAATCGGACAATAGGTTTTTATCACGGCAAGCACCAAGCTTTTGTCCCATTAAGCGTAATATCGCATCTGGCAAATTTTGTGATTGATCTAATAACAACATATCCTCTTTGGTAAGGTATTTTTTTATATCATCCCAAGGCTCAGTGTGGCGTAATTGATGACGTAGGGCATGATTAAAAGCAATGGTCAGATATATCATGCGTTTTTGCATTTGAGCGCCAACCTCAGTATTTATGTCAATGTAAGAAGAAATCTGGCGCGACAAGCTACGTGAGGCAACAATAAGTTGTCCCCACTGTTGACGGGCTTCCCACCAACGGTCATAACTAGCATTGTTTCTAAAACCAAGAAACAGTGATAAAGCAACCCCCAATAAGGCCAACGGTGCTAAGGTAAAGCTTGGAAATATATTAGGGTAATAATACTGGGTAATAGCGACACCGATACCTAGTAAGGTGACGAAGGCAATTTGTGGAAAAATAAGAGGCACAACTGAGCCACGTAAAATAAAAAATAACTGAAATGCATTAGGTTTTTCACGAACAATCAAAATTTCCTCCTGTTTAATCGATAATTGATGTAATAAAGCAAAATAAGATGATGCTAATTAAAACTGGTTGACCTTAGATCTTTTATGCTGAGATATACTGTTGAAGATATTCATCAAAACATAGCTCATCGCTTACCTCTATTTGCTGCTGTTGTTGCCATGATGTAGTGGCAGCTTGTGTTAACTGGTTCGACACCTCAGCAGAAAGTTCTTGTGATTTAAAATAAGCATGATGCTTTTTAGCTTGAAATAACATTGACTCAATAAAACCACCTTGGTTAGTGCTCATTTGCATTATCAAACCAGATGGGGTTAGTTCACTATTATCAACCTTATCGTGCTGAGCATTCACTGCTTGACCATAGGCTTGATGCTGCTCAGCACTTGGATCTGTTGTACTCATTTGGTGCGCCTGATCTAACAAGTTTGCAATAGGTATGATGTTATTTAATAAGGCGTTAGCTAATTGCTTAAAAGTAACTTCTTCTCCTTGTTGTTGTAGCAATAATGACGGGTTACGCCCTGCTAAAATAACGCGTTGTTGATTCTCTGCGATGACTTTATTTTCATCAGCAGTAAGCTTAGGGCTGTCGGCTAACAAGCAATAAAGCAAAAATGCATCAAGGAAACGAATTTGTTGTTGGTCAATACCAACGGGCAATAACGGGTTAGTATCTAAAATACGCACCTCAACATATTCCACCCCTCTTTGCTTAAGTGCTGTTAACGGTTTTTCATATGATTGTGTCGTACGTTTAGGGCGAATCTCGCTGTAGTATTCATTTTCAATTTGTAAAATATTGGCGTTAAGTTGACGATAGTGATTATCAACTTTAACCCCTATTTTTTCATAATCAGGGCAAGGTTGAGTAATGGCTTGGCTAAGGCCTTGGCAATAACTGTCAAGGTCGTTATAACTAATCGCTAAATTACTCTGCGCTGTACTCTGGTAACCTAAATCGCTCATTCTTAACGATGTGGCAAAAGGTAAACCTAAGGTATTTTGGCCTACCTGGCTTAAATTATGGTTATCATTATTAGCAACAAAACTGCGATCGAGTACGGGAGAGGCACCAAATAAGTATATTAATAACCAAGAATGGCGACGAAAATTGCGGATTAAATCAAAGTAACATTGCGATTTAAACTGTTGGATATCACCACTTTCTCCTCTAAGTTTTTGATAGTAAGACCAGAAGTCATCAGGCATGGAAAAATTGTAATGAATACCTGCAATAGACTGCATAGTGCGACCATAACGATGCGCAAGTCCCTGACGATAAACATGTTTCATTTTACCAATATTTGAGCGGCCATATTGTGCAATGGGAATACTGTTATCCCCTGATAATCGACATGGCATACTGGCTGGCCATAAATATTCACCTTGTAAGTGATTCAAGGTAAAACGATGTAAATCAGCAAGGTAATTAATGCTGTCATCTACACGATGAAATACTGGCGTAATATATTCTAATAGGGCTTCGGAATAGTCAGTGGTGATACTACTATGTGTTAATGCAGAGCCAAGTGCTTGTGGATGCTGAGTTTGTGCCATGGTTGCAGTTGATGTAACTCTTAACCCTTCTTTTTCAATCCCGCGTTGGATACGTGTTAACAATGGCAAATTTTTAGCGTCACCAAGATGTTGTAGGTGAGTTTGGTACAAATCAGACAAGACAGTATTCCTATCAATAAATTGGCTGGTGCATGTAGTTAAAAATAAAAAACTACCGCCAAGTTTTCTTGACGGTAATGATATGAGTTACTTGTTCAGGTGGGCAGCATGAAAGCGTAAATGATCTTCAATAAAGCTAGCGATAAAGTAATAGCTATGATCATAACCTTCATGAAGGTTTAGCTCTAGTGGGTAACCACTTGCTTTTGCTGCTGCTATTAATACCTCAGGCTTCAATTGCTCAGCTAAAAAGTCATCAGACTCACCCTGATCTACTTTAGCAGGAATAAACTGTGTTGCTTGTCGCATCAGTTCACTGGCATCATGGTTGCGCCAAGTGTCTTTATCTTTACCTAAATAAGCAGTAAAGGCTTTTTGACCCCAAGGACAATTCATTGGATTGCTAATTGGGCTAAATGCCGACATCGAGCGATAACGATCTGGGTTTAACATGGCAATGGTTAACGCGCCGTGTCCACCCATGGAATGACCTGAGATCGAACGTACATTAGATACAGGAAACGTCGCCTCAATTAACTGAGGTAACTCATTAACCACATAATCATACATTTGGTAATGACGATTCCACGGTGCTTGGGTAGCATTTACATAAAAACCCGCGCCTTGTCCTAGGTCATAACCTTCATCATTAGCAACATCTTCACCACGTGGGCTAGTATCAGGTGCCACAATAGCAATACCTAATTCTGCCGCGATACGTTGTGCGCCAGCCTTTTGCATAAAGTTTTCGTCAGTGCAAGTTAAGCCAGACAGCCAGTACAACACCGGCACTTTTTTTCCGTTTGATGCTTGTGGCGGTAAATAGATAGCAAAACGCATATCACAGTTGAGTGTTTTGGCATGATGGCTATATTGTTTATGCCAGCCGCCAAAGCTCTTGTTTACACTTAAATTTTCAATGGTCATCTTAATACCTTAAATTAAAGGCTACCTCGGTTGGGAGTACCTAACGAGGTAGCTGAATAATTTTTATTTATCGAAATGAATAACGGTGCGAATACTTTCACCTTTATGCATTAAGTCAAATGACTCATTAATATCTTCTAAGCCCATAGTATGAGTAATAAAGTCACTTAATTTGAATTCACCCGCTAAGTAGCGTTCAACATAATCAGGTAACTCAGTGCGGCCTTTAACTCCACCAAAAGCAGAACCTCGCCATACACGACCTGTCACTAACTGGAATGGGCGAGTTGCAATTTCTTGCCCTGCACCAGCAACACCAATAACAACAGACTCACCCCAACCTTTATGACAACACTCTAACGCTGAACGCATTAGATTAACGTTACCGATACACTCAAAAGAGTAATCTACACCGCCGTCAGTTAATTCAACAATGACATCTTGAATAGGTTTATCGTAATTTTTTGGATTAATAAAATCAGTTGCACCTAATTTTTTCGCCAAGTCAAATTTGCTCTCGTTAATGTCAATAGCAATAATGCGAGAAGCTTTTGCCATAGTTGCACCAATAACGGCAGATAAACCAATACCACCAAGACCAAAGATAGCAACAGTTGCACCTTCTTCAACTTTAGCGGTATTCATTACCGCACCCATTCCTGTGGTAACCCCACAACCTAACAAGCAAACTTCTTCTAATGGTGCGTCTTTATTTACTTTTGCTAAAGAAATTTCAGGTAATACAGTATATTCAGAGAAAGTTGAACACCCCATATAATGGTAAATAGGTTGACCATCTTTATAAAAACGCGTTGTACCGTCAGGCATTAAACCCTTACCTTGAGTTTCACGGATCTTCTGACAAAGGTTAGTTTTACCTGATGTACAGAATTTACACTCGCCACACTCTGGAGTGTATAATGGAATAACATGATCACCCACTTGTACACTGGTAACACCTTCACCCACTTGTTCAACAATACCGCCACCTTCGTGGCCTAAAATTGCTGGGAAAATACCTTCTGGATCTTCACCAGATAAAGTAAAAGCATCGGTATGACATACACCTGAAGCAATAACTTTAATTAATACCTCACCTTTGCGAGGTAGCATGACATCAACCTCTTCAACAGATAATGGTTGTTTAGGTCCCCAAGCAATGGCAGCTTTTGATTTAATAAATTGATCTGACATATTTTTCTCACTTTAAATTGATGAAACTTCAATAGATTAATAACGTAGACATAGATGACACATGTTAGTCTAGTCTAATAAACTTTTTTAAACATGATAATGTATCGATAATACAAATCACTTTTACTCCTCAGTAACAATCTGCATGACTTTACCCTTTAAAATCAAACTATTAACTACTTTTCTAAACTCCCTTTAGTGACCATGACCTTGCGAAAGGTTAATCATGGCAACACCTATGGCAACAAAGGCCATACCAAACCATGTGCTTAACTCAATATGTTGACGATAAATAATGGTAGACAATAAAGTAACTGTAATTATTGCTAAACCTGCCCAAATAGCATGCACAATACCAATAGGCATGTTTTTCATCGCTTGACTTAAAAATACAAAGGCGGCGAGGTGGCCAAACAACACCAAAGCACTCGCTAGTGGTTTGGTAAAACCATTTGTTTCCTTTAATGCAACATGGGACATTGCTTCGGCAGCAACACCAAATAAAAGAAATAACCAACTCATATTTGCTCCTAACTATATTTTTAATCTGTTGTTTAAAGCCTTAGCACTTTGTCTTACTTGGATTGCCAACTAGCTAAACCACAACAACTTGTTTTCAATGATGGCTATTATATTTATTTCCTGTTGGATGATAATATGCTAATTTGGAAAATCACTTGTACATATAGGTAACAATCATGCAGTGGGAAGGTATTAGCGAATTTGTCTTTGTTGCAGAAAATGAGAGCTTTACTAAAGCTTCAAAAAAAATGGCGATTTCTACAGCACAAGTTAGTCGTCAAATTAGTGCGTTAGAAAATCGGCTGAATATCAAGTTGTTTTACCGTACAACACGTAAAGTATCACTGACTGAAGAAGGACAGGTCTTTTATCAACACTGTCGTAGTGTGCTCGATGGCTTAGATGCAGCCGAGCGAGCGGTAACCAATTTACAGTCTAAGCCTCAAGGAAAAATTAAATTAACCGCATCAGTTACTTATGGTGAGCAACAGATTTTGCCTTTGGTCAATAATTTTATGAAACAATATAATGACATTGAGGTTTTAGCTTATTTAAGCAACCGACAGATTGACTTAGTAGAAGAAGGCTTTGATTTAGCTATCCGTCTTGGTAATTTAAGTGACTCATCGATGATGGCAAAAAAGTTGGGTAAAAGAACAAACTATGTTTGTGCATCTCCCAGTTACATAAGTACACATGGCATTCCCCATTCTTTATCAGAGCTAAATAAACACAGCTGTTTATTAGGGACTCTTGATTATTGGCATTTTAGAGAAGCGGGTAGAGAAAAAAATATTCGCGTAAAAGGAAGGTTGCGCTATAACAGTGGCTCTGGTTTAGTTGATGCAGCATTAAAGGGCTTAGGCATAGTGCAATTGCCAGACTATTATGTACAAGAGCATATAAAAAGTAAGGAGCTAATAACATTACTGGATAATTATCGAGTTCCAGATGAAGGTATTTGGGCTCTATACCCTCAAAACCGCCATTTATCACCTAAAATAAGGGTGTTAGTTGATTATCTTGCTACGCATTTAAAGTAATTGGTATAAATTTGTTAAAGGGCTTAATGAGCAACTTAATTGGAAATTAGTACTATTACTAATTAAGCGTGCAGATATGTTTTGGCTAACTTTGAAAGTCTTCACTTGGTAAAACAATATCGGGTAAAGAAATTTCAAAATAAGTCTTTTGTTCCTTTGTGAAGCATTTCATGCTGCCCTCGAAATTATGTAGTATAATATTTTGAACAACACTCAATCTTAGCTATACAAAACCTCTTTGTATTTCACTAATTATAAAAGATTGGTAAGGCCTGACTTCTCTAGACACTTTCTACCCGTTTAAAATATTCACGT
>CAXIBS010000053.1:0-12980 GCA_964022585.1 uncultured Colwellia sp. | reverse complement strand
AGGCGTATTACCACTAGCCACTAAGTCATCATTAACCATATTTACAAGATTCGTACGACTAGTCAGTGTAGATTTAGTTACCCCAAAAACTACACGTCCTCCATGCCTAGTACCACCGGAGTTATTTCTATTAAATACTTGCAAACCAAAGTCAACATTTGGTGAAGAGTTTATTAAACTTGTTACACTCTCTTGTGCTATATCTATACGATCTTTACTTTCTGTGGGAATGTCAGGATTATGGTACCAACGAAGGTAATTATCACTATATAGCGTAACTAACGCACCTGACCACTCAACATTACTGTTATCTAAGCCTGCTGTGTAAAACTGAGGAGTATCTAACTCACCCTCACCATCAATTGGGTAGCCTGCTGAAAGTTCTGTTAAAACATCTCCTTTCAAGTAATTTTTATTATGAGTATTCTCATCGATCACATCATCTTCGCAATCAGTAATATAAATACCGGTACCATCTATTTCATTTAATTCTGTCCAACGGCCGGAGTTTCCTTGAAAGTTGTATTCTCGTACGTGGCCAGTATAAAACCCATACTTATCGATAATATCTTGAGCGACTTTACAATTATTTATAGCCTTTAAAAATTTACGTTTTTCACTAGTGTTATCCGCAATAGGAATATCGCTAATATCACCTTGACCCTTAGCATAATAAATATGGTCACCAGAAAGTTTAGTGTAACCATCAAGTGCAGCATAATTGGTATCGGGGTTATAAGATGTTTTTACAGTCTCATTTCGAGTCATACTGCCTGATGTATCAAAAATAATCAGTACTTGAGGTCTTGCTTTGGCTTGTTTAACGGTATCACTAATATACAACTCAATATCTTCACTAAAAGCAAAGTTAGCTGTACAAAGTAACAGTCCTGCTGCTAAATATTTATTCATCTTAACTCCCCAACTAAACATAAGTTGCATCACAGTTAGTACACTAGCGTAAAAGTTGCTGTGCTATGCCTGAGTTGACATTCACTGTGCTCGTAGCATTGCGACCATACTTTCGATTTACTTGAATATTTAATACATTACAAGTAAACACTTGAGTTGAAGAAGCTAGCTTAGAATGGGGGCAACCAGCTTCTAACATATACTCATTATTTGTTACATCTAACTCCGGCGGATCGAACTTATCAGAATCCCACAATGTAGGCATTTCTGTTGTTAGTTCTTTTTCCCCATCTTTGAATGTAACAATGGCAGCGGCAAACTCATTAGTTGTGCCTGGTGCAACTTGATTGAATATGATTTCGTCAACTGCACTCACTGCCTGTTGTACAGCAACAACTTTTTCTTCGCTAGCACCAGACATTTTCATATCTGTTGTAGTGTTTTGCATTAACGCTGCTGCAAGCGCAGTTAAAGCGACGAGAAAAACTAAGGAAATGACTAATACCACACCTTGCTGCTTATGAAAAAGACCATACTTATGATTCATTTTGTTAATTCCATGAGTCTATACTTGCATTATATAAAGTCACTGTTGAGCTAAAAAGTAAACGTCGGTAATTATCATTTACAGTATAATCAAAACCACCTAGTTGATAAGTATTGGTATTTTTATACTTTTTATCCTCTTGGATATCACGCGCTAATACATAAACTTTTACTGAGATGATTCTACTCGCTGCATTATTCCATAACGCATCTGTCATATTTGCAGCAGGAATATAAGCATTTACAATGCCATAACCAGCAACAGTAGGGTCTGTTTCTGTATCAACCCCATACTCAAACCTAATCATCTCAATACCGTCAATTATAGGTGCAAAAGATAAAGTATTTGATAATTGGCCTTGCATTAAAACAGGCACGACATTACTTCCTTGTGTTTCCTCTCTAACATAGTAGATGTGATGTTGATACTCCCACACTTGTGCATTCTCTATTTCTGGTACAGCACCACTGGCAAAAATACTTCCATTATTCATGTTACTTACTAAATAATAATTACCTGCTGGGGCAACAGTAATGGGATCGCCAGAGCCATCAACTAGCGGAAATGAAACAGCTCTCTTAAGCTGTAAAATGTCAGAGCCAACCTTTGCATCATCACGACAACCTGATAATACGGTTGAACTAGTCACGGTTTCTCCCCAAAGTGTTCTAAAACTGCCGACAGCCAAAGGAAAGGTTCCATTATTTATACCACCACCAATACATTCTCCTACGGGCGCTGCTGGTACAGGGTTAATACTCCCTAGATCAATTGAACCAGTATAATCTCCCCAAAAATCTTGTCTCAATAAATCATCACTCAAAACACTGATAGCAAACCGACCATTCTCTTGCAATTCTCCATAGCTAGAAGTTTCACTTGTCGTCGTTTTCAAGCCTACAAAAATACTCAATACACCAGCAAAAATAACTAAACCAATCACTAGAGCAACAAAAACTTCAAGCAAACTAAAGCCGTATTGTCCTCTTAGGCTTTTATTTTTCATCATAGAAGCACTTAAGCTTGGTTTTAAACTTTTAATTTTCATTTGCAATAGTTTACCTTTCGCTCACTTTAACTGACTAAATTATAAAAGCTTCTATTACCACTTGACGACGGGTTTCACTCTCAACGCCACATTCTGCCGCTTTATTTGCATCTGCATATTCAGCTTTCCCCTTCCAAGTCACAACAACGGTTACTGAATTCCCATTTACACTTAAGCAACCAATTCCTTCAACTAAGCCACCAACATTATTTTCACCATTAGTCACTGCTGCTCCCATCAACGCTAGCTCCCAACCATAAAGATCATGAGTAACCATTTGAGTAGGGCTACATAATGCTCCTGCTGAATTACAAGTTGGAGGTGAGATGATTTTTCCTGAACCATAAGGACTACTTGCCGCATATAGCGCTAAAGTTGCACTGTTATTACTACGCATTCGTTCAATAATATCTTGAGCTAAGCTGGAAGCTAATGAGCGTTGCATTGCATCAAAACTTCCTTTTTTAGCCGTTGCTTGCATTGCAACAGCACCTAAAATTCCAGTTACCATAATGACTAAGGCAATCAAAACTTCAATAAAGGTCATGCCTTTTTGTTTTGTTTCACTTTTGCTCAAAGAGCTACTATTTCTATATCGGAACATTAGCTTTTCTCTTTGTAGGTTGACGTTCATTATGAACAATTATTTCTTTAATAGTGAACATAAGAGCTAACTGTAAAAAAACAGTTTGGAAAAGAGTGATTTTCAGTTGGGGGGATGTGAAAAAAAATTCTTTTAATAAGCCTGAAAATTTCAAGACTTTTATGTTTAACGTTTCTTTCTTTTTAGGCATCAAAAACGAGGGAGCCAATTCTGCATAAGCTAAAGGCTCTGTAAAAAACTTATATGTGTTAAAAATCACTAAAGTGAACCGCATTAACCCATATCCTTTCTTCCATAAGGAATATCCATAAAGTTATCCGTTAACCCTATTTTGTTCCGTTTCCTCGTTATTTATTCTGCAATGATTAAAATACAACCAATTTATTTAAGATTAGCGTAATCCAACAGGTACTGCAAATACAATATTTTCTTCACGACCAGGATACTCATTAACCTCTTGAGCACCATAGTCTTTTAAAGATTCTATTACTTGTTTTACCAATATAGCAGGTGCAGAAGCACCAGCAGTCACACCAATTCGGTTAATATTATTCAACCATGAGTCTTCAATATTATCCGCAGTATCAATAAGATAAGATGTTGTGCCCATTTTTTCTGCCACTTCTCTCAAGCGATTGGAATTAGAGCTATTTTTTGCACCAACAACTAATAGCAAGTCAACTTGGCTTGCGATAGCTCGTACAGCATCTTGACGATTTTGTGTGGCATAACAAATATCATCTTTACGAGGCCCTGTTATCATAGGGAACTTTACTTTTAGTGCGTCAATAACATCAGAGGTGTCATCAACAGATAAAGTTGTTTGACTACAAAAGTATAATTTTTCTGGATTTTTCACAACAAGCTTTGATACATCATCTGCTGATTCTACTAAATAGATACCTGCTGATTCACTATCATACTGCCCCATTGTTCCTTCAACTTCTGGGTGTCCCGTATGGCCAATCAAAATACATTCAATATTTTTGCGGCTTACGCGAGCAACTTCCATATGCACTTTGGTTACTAGTGGACAAGTGGCATCAAATACTTTTAAGTCGCGTTTCTTCGCTTCATTTCGTACCGCTTTTGATACTCCGTGAGCGCTAAATATAACAGTACTATTGTCTGGTACTTCATTTAGCTCTTCTACAAAAATAGCGCCACGATTCTTAAGACCGTCAACCACAAACTTGTTATGTACTACTTCATGACGTACATAAATAGGAGCGCCAAATAAGTCTAACGCTCTATCAACTATGCTAATGGCTCGATCTACGCCGGCACAAAACCCACGAGGGTTAGCTAAAATAATTTCCATAAATTTCTCTATTAATACTTCAAAGTATCAGTTTTATATCAAACAATATTACTCCTTTACTCAGAGTAATAAACGATAATAACGCTATAGTATTTCTACCAAATCAATAACAAATGTTACTGCTTGTCCTGCTAGCGGGTGATTAAAATCTATAGTTACTGAACTACCATTCACTTCTTTAATCATGCCAGGTAATTCACCACCGGGCTGTGAAAATGTAATAATGTTTCCAACTTTTGCCGGCACTTCTGCTGAAAACTTATCAATATCCATATAGTGAAGATTATCAGGATTAGATTCACCAAAAGCATCAATCGCTTCAAGGGTAAATTCTTTACTTTCACCAACAGCCATACCTAGTATCTGTGCCTCAAAAGCAGCAGAAATACTTTGATCACCCATGATAATTTTAGCTGGTTTATTATTTACTTTAGTACTGTCGGCTGCTGAACCATCGCTCAGTTTCATCGTAATATGAACTAAAATTTCTGAGTCAGCTTTAATCGTTATTTCATTTGTCATTTGTTATCTTCTTATTCATTGTCATACTTGAAGCATGACTTATATTTTATCGTCGGATTCAGCAGTAAATGACTCTAAAATCATTAGAGCTGCACCAATAAAAATCACGGAATCTGCAATATTAAAAGCTGGAAAGTGATTACCTGACCAATGAAAGTCTAAAAAATCAATAACATAACCAAATAATGCACGATCAATTAAATTTCCCATAGCACCACTAAGCATTAACGCAATAGCAATACTTAATAATGTTTGTGATCTAGGTGTTCTTGTTAGCCAAACAGTAAAAACAATACAGGCAATAGCTGCAATAGCTGTAAAAAACCAACGCTGCCAACCACCTTGATCTGCTAGAAAACTAAAAGCAGCTCCTAGATTATGCACATAAGTGATACTAAAAATAGGTAACACATTGACAGATTCATATAAATTAAAAGATCCTGCAACCCATTGCTTAGTAAGTTGATCAAGTATTAAACAAAGCAGCGTTAGCCAAAGCCAACGCAATCCTGAGTTACTAAAAGTAGTGAAAAGCTTATGCATACTTTCGAGCTTCACCATCGCCATCAACATTAGTGATACAACGACCACACAATTCTGGATGAGCATCATAAGTGCCAACATCAGTTGTTACATGCCAACATCTATCACACTTAGCCCCATCTGCAGCAGCTATTGATAACCATAGTTCTTCTATATCAGTTGCACTTGCGCTATCAGGTACTTCGCTTGCATCAGTTACAACATTAAGGTTCACTTTAGAAGTGATAAGCACAAAGCGTAATTCATCTTCTAATTTTGCCAATTTCTGTGCTAAGTCTGTCGTTGCATACAGTGTTACCTGTGCTTCAAGTGCTTTACCTACTCTTTTCTCTTTACGAGCAAGTTCTAGTGCGCGGTTAACTTCAGCACGAACTAATAATAGTTCGCTCCAATAGTCATTACCTAATTCAGTGTCTTCTGGCATTGTTGCTAAGCCATCAAACCAAACGCCAGTAAATACAAACTCATCACGTTCACCTGTTGCAGGTGTTGGTAGAGCCTGCCAAATTTCTTGTGCTGTAAATGATAGAATAGGAGCCATCCATGCAGTCATTGCTTCAGCAATCAAGTACATAGCTGTTTGACATGAGCGGCGAGCGTTTGAATCTGCTTTAGCCGTATACTGTCTATCTTTAATGATATCTAAATAGAAGCCACCTAATTCAGTTGTACAGAAGTTCATTAGCTTGTGTACTACCACATGAAATTCATACTCATCGTAAGCATTAATAATTTCATCTTGTAAACGAGCTGCTTTATCAACTACCCAGCGATCTAATGCAACCATGTCATCGAATGCTACAGAGTGCTGTGCCGGTTCAAAGCCATTTAAGTTAGATAGCAAGAAGCGTGAAGTATTGCGAATTCGACGATAAGCATCTGCTTGGCGTTTAAATATTTCATCGCCTGCTGTTATTTCTTGCGTGTAATTTACTGACGCTGTCCATAAACGTAAAATGTCAGCACCTAAGGTATTCGTAATTTCTTTAGGCGTAATCACATTACCTAATGACTTAGACATTTTGTGACCTTTAGAGTCAACCACAAAGCCGTGAGTAAGCACTTGCTTATACGGTGCTTTACCATTCATAGCCACAGAAGACATCATTGAAGACATAAACCAACCACGATGTTGATCTGAGCCTTCAAGATATAAATCGGCAATACCATCAAACTCTTCACGAGCATTAACAACAGAGTAATGGGTTGTGCCTGAGTCAAACCATACATCTAAGGTATCAGGTACTTTAATGTATTCTTTAGCGTCATCACCAATAAGCTCACTGGCTTCTAAATCAAACCACGCTTGAATGCCTTTCTCTTCAACACGTTGAGCTACTGTTTCAATTAACTCAATACTACGTGGGTGTAATGCACCTGTATCTTGGTGAATAAATAATGCCATTGGCACGCCCCACGTACGTTGACGTGAAATACACCAATCAGGTCGACCTTCACCCATAGACTCAATACGACGTTGACCCCAATCAGGGATCCATTGTGTTTTTTCAATTTCGTTTAACGAGTCTTGACGTAAATTTTTATTATCCATGCTAATAAACCATTGTGGTGTCGCACGGAAAATCAATGGCGTTTTATGGCGCCAGCAATGTGGATAAGAATGCTCTAATGCATGATGATGTACTAATGTGCCATGTTCCTTTAATGTTTCAACTACACTAGCATTCGCTTTAAATACATGTTGTCCAGCGAACAAAGGCGTGTCTTCAAGGTAAACACCATTCGCTCCCACTGGGTTTGCGACTTCTAGGTTATATAATTTACCCACAACGAAATCTTCTACACCATGACCCGGTGCAGTATGTACACAACCAGTACCTGAATCAGTGGTAACATGATCACCCAAAATAACCGGAACGGTAAAGTCATAGAATGGATGCTGCAATTGAGCTAAATCTAATTCAGCACCTTTACAGAACCCTAACGCATGGTATTTATCAATACCAAATCTGTCCATACATGAAGTAACTAAATCAGAAGCTAGAATGAAACGCTCTTTGCCCTGCTCTGTTTCGCATTGTACTAGCGTATATTCAACATCAGCATGAACTGAAACTGCACGGTTAGCAGGTAATGTCCAAGGAGTTGTTGTCCAGATAACCAGGGAAACACTCCCTTCACCTTCATGGTTTTCAGGGTGGTTAAATTTATCCGCTATGCTTTGATCTACAGCAGTAAATTTCACATCAATTGCTGGGGATTGCTTATCTTTGTATTCTACTTCTGCTTCAGCCAAAGAAGATCCACAATCAGTACACCAATGAACAGGTTTAAAACCTTGGTGTAAATGGCCGTTTTCAGCAATTTTACCTAACGAACGGATGATGTTCGCTTCAGTATCAAAGTCCATTGTACGGTAAGGTTTTTCCCAATCAGCAAAAACACCTAGACGTTTAAAGTCATCACGTTGACCTGCTACTTGCTTAGCGGCATATTCACGACACTTTTCCCGAAAAACACTTGGAGAAACTTTATGTCCAGGCTTACCAACTTTTTTCTCTACCATTAACTCAATAGGTAAACCATGACAATCCCAACCCGGCACGTAAGGCGAATTAAAATCAGATAAAGTTTTCGATTTAACGATAATATCTTTTAATATTTTGTTTACTGCATGACCAATATGAATATTACCATTGGCGTAAGGAGGTCCATCATGCAAAATGAATGATTTTTTACCTTTTTTTGCTGTACGAATTTTTCCGTACAAATCTTTAGCAGCCCAATCTTTAAGCATATTAGGTTCACGGTTCGCCATATTACCTTTCATGGCGAATGAAGTGGCTGGCAAATTCAGGGTATGTTTATAATCACTCATTGAAATCATTATCCGGTTGTTTGAATTTTTCAAATTATTAGGCTTTCACCTAATCTATATTGTTTAATACTTCTTTAGCCTGCTCACTATCTAGTTTTATTTGAGCTGTTAACGCTTCAAGGCTATCAAACTTCATTACTTGACGAAGCTTTTTCTTAATTATTACTTCGATACATTGACCATAAAGATCGTCGTCAAAGTTAAAGATATGTACTTCTAACTGTTGTCTTAAGCCATTAATCGTTGGCCTAGAGCCAATATTGGCAACACCATTAAAAATTCCGTTATTGGTTTTAACTACAACAGCAAAAACACCATCTAACGGAGATTTACGTCTTTTTAATAACACGTTTGCCGTCGGAAAGCCTAATTGCCTTCCACGCTTATCTCCATGAAAAACCTTACCTATTATTGAATAAGGTCTCCCTAGCATATTTTCAACATCAGTTAAATTATCTTGCTCTAAAGCATGACGTATTGCCGTACTGCTCACTCTGCAATCAGCCATTTTACAACTAGCAGTATCTGTTACAGCAAAGCCAAACTCTTCTCCAGCTTCAGATAACATCGCAAAGTCACCAAGACGATTTTTTCCAAAATGAAAATCATCACCCACAATTAAATGCTTTATACCGAGTTTTTCTACTAGTAAGTGCTCAATAAATTGCTTAGCACTTTGGCTTGCAAATTTTCGAGTAAAATTAACACAAATTAATCGCTCAACACCTAATTTTTCAAGCAACGCATATTTATCTCTTAAACGGCAAAGGCGAGCAGGCGCTTTATCTGCTGCAAATAATTCTTGCGGTTGTGGCTCAAATACTAATACTGCTGCAGTGCAATTTAGCGCCTTTGCTCTAGCAACTAAGGCCTCAATAACACGTTGATGCCCTTTATGGACACCATCAAAATTACCTATAGTTAATACACACCCATGATCTTCTGGCTGAATATTATGTATACCGCGAACTAACTGCATGTTTTGTATTTTTGACCTAAAGCAAATGTATAGATAAAATAAATCGCCGAATTATATATTATCGAGTAGTAATAATCAGTACTTCCTAGCTATTATTTTTAACTTTAAAATCATTAAGGCGAACACCTAATAAGGCAATAGTGAAAAAATAGCTTATACAACCACCACCAATACACAGTATTAACTGTAGTATTTGTTCGGTAAAGGCCATCGTCAACCATACATCAAAGTCATTAGATAACTGATAAACGGCCATTGCCATCACGGCTGCAGATAGCATTAATTTTCCAATGAAAAATTTTGTTTCTTTAGATAAAGAATATACACCTGCTTGCTTTAATCCACGATAAAGAAGCCAAGCGTTTAAGGTGGCAGACATTGTTGTAGCAATAGCCAAACCTACGTAACCAAAAAATGGCGCAAGCATAAGATTAAACCCCATATTAGCTACCATAGCGATAATGCCAATTTTAACCGGTGTTTTCGTATCTTGTCTTGCATAATATCCTGGCGCGAGTACTTTGATAAACATAAAACTTAAAAGGCCTGATAGATACGCAAATAATGCCATAGATACTTGTAACACATCATTTTGGCTAAATTCACCACGCATAAACAATACCATAATAATGGGTTGAGCAAGCACCATCAGCCCCGCTAAAGCAGGCCAGCCAAAGAGAGAAATTACTTTAATTCCCCAATCTAGCGTAGCAGTGAATTCTCCGGCACTATTTTTACTATGTAACTTAGACAAACTAGGCAGAATTACGGTCGCAATACCAATACCAAATAAACCAAGCGGAAACTCTAATAACCTATCAGCATAATAAAGCCAACTAATTGAGCCCGTCACTAAAAAGCTAGCGATTAAGGTATCAAGAAGTAAATTAATCTGCGTCACTGAAACACCAAATAACGCAGGAATAATTAACTTACGAATTTTAGTTACGCCATTACTATGCCACGACCAGCAAGGCTTAACTAAAACGCCAGCTTTATACATGAAAGGAATTTGAAAAAGAAACTGAACCAAGCCACCAGCAAATACCCCCCATGCAAGCGCATAAGCGGGGCTTTGAGTATATTCGGCGCCATAAATAGCCATTAGAATAATAGCAATATTTAGGAGTACAGGAGTAAAAGCGGCAACAGCAAATCGTCCCATGGTGTTAAGTACAGCGCCGGCAAGTGCCGTGAAGCTGATAAACCACAAATAAGGGAATGTTATTTTTAATAAGCTCGATGCTAATTCAAATTTTTCTCCTCCTACGCTTTCTGGTCCGTTACTAAACCAATCAACAAACCAACCGCCACCAAATAAAACCACAAATAATGGCGAGGCCAACATACCAAAGAGGGTCACAAGGGTAATAATGACGCCTAATGTGCCTGATACTTGAGAAATTAATCGCCTTGTTTCATCAATAGCAATATCACTACTTACATCATCACCAACCTGAGACTTTATTTTTGCTTTGGCTTCGTCCTTGGTATGGTATTCACTTAATACAGGAACAAAAGCTTGAGCGAAGGCACCTTCAGCAAAAAGTCTTCTAAAAAAGTTAGGAATTTTGTTTGCAAAGAGAAAAACATCAGCCATCACGCCTGAGCCCATAACATTTGCTATAACCACATCACGTACTAAGCCAAGAACTCGGGATATCAAGGTCATCACACTCACAATGACCCCTGACTTTATTAACTTTTTACTCAAAAAAAAATCCTCTAAAATGATTTTTAAACAAAAGAAAGTAATTAACTCAAAGAAGCGACTATTATCTAATGATTTTACCTATATAAACAAT
This sequence comes from uncultured Colwellia sp., assembly GCA_964022585.1. Taxonomy (GTDB): domain Bacteria; phylum Pseudomonadota; class Gammaproteobacteria; order Enterobacterales; family Alteromonadaceae; genus Colwellia. Next base: position 1,860 of record CAXIBS010000053.1, on the reverse strand, counting down.
GTATACTTACCTCTGTTCACAACAGTAACAAGCAAAATTCAATTTAATTGCTTTTTTATTACATTTTTATTAGATATAGCAATTAAATCATTTGACAAACAGCTAAAAAAAAGGCATATTTCGTCGCCTTAAATTTAAGCTTATATAACATTTTTTAGGAGTCACCTTGGCTAATTCAAAGCAAGCTAAGAAGCGCGCAGTACAATCTGAAAAGCGCCGTCAACACAATGGAAGCCGTCGCTCAATGATGCGTACTTTAGTTAAAAAAGTACTTTCAGCTATTGAAGCCGGTGATAAAGAAGTAGCAACTAAAGAATTAGCTGCTGCTACGCCAATTTTAGATCGTTACGCAAGTAAAGGTCTTATTCATAAAAACAAAGCTGCTCGTAGTAAGAGCCGTTTAAATGCTGCAATTAAAGCTCTATAGGCTAAATAGCACATTACGTTTTTCTGATTAATTAGAATAGTATTTAAAAAACCGACTTATGTCGGTTTTTTTATGCCTAGAATTTGATCTAACTATATGAACATTTATATTTACACCTTATTAACATTTATATTTACCTATACTATTGCACTCACCAAAGTTTTTTCATAGTCTCATAAAGAAATAACAATCGAGACTGACTATGACACTCTTTAAATTTAAAACACCTTTAACAAAGGTTGCAGCAATTGTATTACTCGCAACAACTTCGTTAACAGCATGTAACCAACAAACAACTAAATCTACGATAGTAGAGCCTACAAAAAACCAGCAACAAGCACCGCTCCAACTTGTTGACAATTATTCTGATCGTTTAGATATATACAAAGAAGTTGTGTTAACTGCCGACTTAAGTCATTTATCAGCAAATCAAAAGCAAATGCTTGCCTTGTTAATTGATGCTTCAAAAATAATGGATGATTTATTTTGGCAACAAGCATTTTCACAAGATAAAAAGTCGTTTCTTGCTGCAATTAAAGATAAAAAAGTTCGTCGTTTTGCTGAGATAAACTATGGTCCTTGGGATAGATTAGATGGAGATAAAGTTTTTTTAACCCAGAGTAAAAAGAAAGCACACGGTGCTGAATTTTATCCAAAAGATATGACCAAAACTGAGTTTGAACAAGCTGAGTTAGCCAATAAAGATGGGCTGTATTCAATGATCAGCCGTAATGATGAGGGTGAATTAATAACAATTGCCTATTCTGAGTTGTACAGCGATGAAATAAATCGTGCTGCAGCTATTTTAGAGAAAGCGGCAACATTTGCTGATGATAAAGAGTTTGCCAATTACCTAATAATGCGTGCTAAAGCACTACGCACCGATGATTACCAAGCCTCAGATTTAGCTTGGATGGATATGAAAAATAATCCTATTGATGTTGTTATAGGCCCAATTGAAAACTATGAAGATCAATTATTTGGTTATCGCGCTGCTTTTGAAGCCTACGTGTTAATCAAGGATCTTTCGTGGAGTAAAAAATTAGCAAAATATGCTCAGTACTTACCTGAACTTCAAAAGGAATTACCGGTTCCTAGAAAATATAAAGCAGAAGTACCCGGCTCCGATGCCGACTTAAATGCTTACGATGTAATTTATTATGGCGGTCATTCAAATGCAGGTAGTAAAACTATCGCTATTAATTTGCCTAACGATGAACAGGTACAATTAGAAAAAGGTACCCGCCGTTTACAGCTGAAAAATGCAATGCGTGCCAAATTTGATACTATTATGCAACCAATAGCTGAAACGTTAATTGTGCCAGAACAACGTAAGAATGTAACTTTTACAGGTTTCTTTGCTAATACAATGTTTCATGAAGTTGCACACGGTTTGGGCATAAAAAACACTCTCAACAATAAAGGTACTGTGC
>CAXIBS010000052.1:0-13191 GCA_964022585.1 uncultured Colwellia sp. | reverse complement strand
GGGTGATACTTCAAACTCTTTTACTGTGTTTACAGCTGCCTGTGTGCGAATAATATCAGCGGGTAAATAAACATTACCTTCAAATATGCTTTGAAGTGCTTCGCCAATGGTGTCTTTTGCAGATGATTTTGCAATAAAGCCAACAGCACCATAAGCAATTGTTTGTAAAATAACTTGTTTTTCTGTTTCAGCAGAAATAATAACAACAGGGGTAGTTGGATATTGATTACGTAGATCAAGTAAGCCTGTAAGCCCTGACATTCCTGGCATGTTTAGATCGAGTAAAATTAGATCGATATCTGAAGTGCTCTTTACAATTTCAAAAGTTGAGTCAATATCTTGGGATTCAAAAATTTCAGACTCTGGAAATGTCTGAGAAATAATGTTTATTACTGCATCCCTAAATAAAGGATGGTCATCAGCGACTAAGATTTTATACATGGTATTGCCTATTCAAATGAATCCACCTTTATACTCTAGCAGACTGAATTTAACTATTTAATCATCCCTTAGTTGTAAGAATCTCATCTTTAAGTCATAAAATATACAATTATAAATTTTTATATTTAATAATTAATTTTAGAGCAATAAAAAAGGAGCAAAAAGTAAACTCTTCACTCCTTTCATAAACTGTTAACTTAGAAAGTTACAACAGCACCAATTGAGAAAACGTTATTTTCCTCTGCTGTCATATCTGCAGCATCATTATTATCAATTTCAGTTTTATTCAATTCAGCTACAAGAGTAACTCCAGGAATAACTGTTCTGAAATAAGAGATATTAGTATTGCTACTTTCTGTTTCTACAGCACTGTCATCTACAGTAGATTGACCGTAAGAAACTACAAAGCGGTTATCACCCATAGTGTAAGATGCTTGTACTAGGTAACCGTCAGTTTCAGTTGTATCAGCAGTAACAAATTGATCTAAACCTGCAACATGGCCTACACCTTCAGCGCTAAAACCAGAAGCGGTTAGTGATAGGCCTGAGAATTTAACGTTAACACCGTAGCCAACACCAGATTGGTCTTGGTCAACACCTGCATCTTCACTTGATTGTGACATGCCGTTAACCCAGCCTTTTAATGAACCATTATCAAACTTAGTATCGTAGGTTAATTCAGCTTCAAAACGAGGTGTTTCTTCATCTGAAGTTGCCGATACTTTATTAGGATCCATAATACCAACAGCTAACTTGAAGCCGCTCATATCAGGCGATCTATAAGTAATTTGCGCTTTTGGAAATGCGTATGTATAACCTGTAGCAATGTTACCAAAAGATACGTTGCCGCCATCAACTAAACCGACTGTGTTAGAAGTTTGACCGTAACCAAGTAATAGTTCATCGCCAAAGATGTTAGAGCGGTTAAATAAACCAAAATCTTTACCTAATAATACTTCACCAAAGTCACCGCTTACTGTTGCGTAAAATTGACGAACATCGATTCCTGTCTGCGTACCAGCAGCCGTTGCACCGCGGTTAGCATCGGTATCACTAAGAGTAACCCAAAATGAAGAACGTGTAGCAACTTTATAATCACCCACTTGATGACCAGAATTTAAACCAATGTAGCTTGGTAAGAAGCCTGTTCTTACACGTGCTTGTTTACTGTTTGTCTCAACACCTGCAGCATCAGTCATGTCAGTGTCGCTGCTAGAATAAAAGATGTTTATCAGACCGTCGGCAGAGAATGTCATACCTTCATTGTTATCATACAATTCAATGGCTGCGCTAGCATTGAACGCTGTGGTACAAGCAAGAGCAACTGCAGCTAATTTAAATTTTATAGTCATGTTTTATTTCCTCTAGGTGTAATTGTTTTTATCGGTTTTGTTGTAATGACATAAATGATAAAAAACTTGCTGGCTAAGCAGTATTGGTAATGCTGTTGAAATAAAACATCACTTAGTCCTACACCAATTGCCTAATGCTTAAGTAGGAGAAAATAAAAAAAGGATGAGAAAACTTATTCTGTAGTACTCAAAATACCTGACAGAATATCTGGATGTTGCTGCATGAGTTTTGCTTGCCAAGTAAGCTCATTACAACCTAACTCTTTTCGAGGTTTGGGTAAGTCAACGGTAACTTGATGCACAATTGACGAGGGTGAATCACTCATAAATATTATACGGTCAGCAAGATAAATGGCTTCACTTAGATCATGAGTAACAAAAATGACGGTACTATTACAGCTCTTGCATAGTTCAACAAGTAGTAGGCGCAATTTAGCTGCAGTTGGTGCATCAAGAGAATTAAAAGGCTCATCAAGTAAAATTAACTCAGGGTTAACTGCAAATGCTCTGGCAATAGCAACACGTTTTTGCATACCGCCAGATAACTGTTTTGGATAATAGTTTTCTTTGCCAGCTAAACCTACTTGCGCTAACAGTCGCTTGATTTTAGTTTTCTGTGCAGTGGGTAAAACTAATTGTATGTTTTCTTGAACTGTTAACCAAGACATTAACCTTGGTTGCTGGAATATATATCCCAGCTGAAGCGTATCACAGTCTTTAATTGGCTTTTGATTACATAATATCTTTTGTGCTGTAGCCTCTTCAAGACCAGAGAGCATATTTAATAAGGTGGTTTTTCCTGAGCCGGATGGGCCAATAATGGCAATGAACTCTCCGGGTTTTACGTTAAACTGTACATCTTTTAATACCACAGAAGAGCTATTAGCGTAGCACTTATTTTTAATGGCTATATCAAGTGCGATCATGATGACCTCCCCGAGCTATTAACTTATCTAAGGGTCTAAATAGTAGGTTTTCTATGGCCAATACAATAGCGATAAAAGCAAAGGTGTAAGCAAGAATACCTGCAATGTCAAAAAACTGAAATAATGTATTTAACGCAAAGCCAACACCATCACTTCGTCCTAATAGTTCAACCACCAAAACAATTTTCCATATCAATGATAAGCCTGCACGTGCTGAGGCCATAATATAAGGGTAAAGTTGTGGTAAAAAAACGCTAAAAAATGTTTTGCTCATTGATAACTTGTATATTTTAGCGACGTCTAATAAGTCTTCATCTACTACGCGAGCACCTTCTCTAATCATCACCACAACAGTAGGTACTTTGTTAATAACCACAGCTAATACTGCTGCCGACTCAACTAAACCAAACCAGATATAACACAATAAAATAGTAACAAGGGCAGGGATGTTCAGAACTATAATTAATAACGTATCAGTTAATTGGTTTAATCGTTTACTTATCCCCATTAAAATCCCAATGATTACGCCTAAAACCATGGCAATAATGAAACTAAGTAGTACACGTTTAAGGGTTACAATGAGGTTGACAATCATGTCACCTTGAAAAAAATGATAATGAAAACTTTCTCCCACCGTGAAAAACGAAGGGAAGTCAGAGCTATTGAGTAACCATGCAGTAATTTGCCAAATGCTGGCTAAAATGAACAGTATTATTGCTCTGCCATAAATTGGAGACATTACTGCAGAAGAAAAACAGTTCATTAATTTATGCAGTGATGATTTTTCAGTGGATGACGCTTTAATAATTTTACATCCTATCTAGACGTACATATTTTGGGGTTATTTAAAGCGACTTTTGTTAAGTCATCCATAGCAGAAAAGCTACTCTTTTGTGTTTTCCAAAAAGTTTTATCGGCTACAGTGGTCGCTTTTCCAACGAGATCACGTCCCCCTTGCTCAGCTAAAATAGTAAAAATTTGTTTACTTGCTTGAATTTCTTTTGTGGTGAATTCTTTTAAAATTCTATCTCTATATTCATTTTTAAGAGCATTGAAAACATCATCGTTTTCAGCTTTTGTTAAACTGCGGATACGTTGCCATTCTTCATCGCATAGCAGTAATCGTTGTTTGGCTTCATTTGAAGCTTGTAAGAAGCCAGTTAACGCTTCGTTTTGAGTAGCCCAGCTATGATCAAAAATCCAGCCTAGTAAAGGAACTTGGCCAGTAATACCTAGCTCAGACAGCATTTGGGGAACACTAATTAACACCCTATATTCTTTTGCACTTAACCTTGCATTGTAATGCCAGAAGTTTATTGCTGAATCAACGTTATTTTTTTGCATTAAACGGTTAAGCAATGGTGGTGTTGCAAACACTAATTCAGCATTTTTTTTGATATCTAATTGATGAAGCTTCTTTGCATAGGCTTGTAATAACAACCAGTTTTTATCAACAGAGCCGCCAGCAATCCCTATTTTAGAATGCTTAAGGTCTTGTAGTGAATTGATATTAGATTTGTTATTGATGTATAAACCACCTGAAGCAATAGATGTGGGAAATAAGGTATAATTTTTACCGTTAAAGCGCTGTCGGTTTACCCATAGCCAGTCTCCTAAAATAATATCAACCGCGTTACTTTGTAGTGCCACTGCTGAGGCGTTTTTATTACTAAGGGGGGTCATTTGTAAATTGAAGTGATATTTTTTGTCTAGTTGATAATGCTTTATTACATCTATTTCCCAATTTACTGTGCCGTACTTTAATACCCCAACGCGAACGTTAGCTAAGTCTTTAGAAAAAGCATCATTAGCGATAATAGTGTTAGAACATATAATGAAAAGAAAAATAAAGATCCGCATTATAAATACACCTAATTAAATGATAAAAAAGGTATTTGCTCCAGTAGAGCAAATACCTTTGTAATACTAAAACGTATAATTAACACCAACAGAGAAAGATCTTGGTCTAGCAGGGCCAACGAAATATTCAGATTCTACGTCAGGGTAAAAATCTTCTAAAACTTCATCTGCTTCGCCATAAGTACCAAATGTTTCATATTCATGATCAAATACATTATCCACCTTAGCAGTTAACCTGAAATTATCATTTATCTGATAAGCAAAATAAGCATTAACTAACGAATAAGATGGAATCTTCTTATTTTCATTCGCTTCATCGCCACGATAGTATGAATCAGAAGCATATAAGAACTCTGTACCAATGCTCATGTCTTGCGTTATTTGCCAGTCAGCATGAAGTTTAACTTGGTGCTGAGGTTGGCCAGGAATAACATCTCCCGGTGTAACTTGACGATTTGCTCCTAAAGGGTTTACTGGACTAAAAGAAACAAAAGGAGACTCAAATGTTGCTTTTAAGTAGTTATAGCTAGTACCAACGGTTACATCGTTAAAGGCAACAGTGTAGGCTAATTCAACACCTTGACGTTGTACTTTATCAATATTGACAAAGTAGCCTTCAGAAGAGGTAGAACCTGCTTGTTGAAAAATAATGTCGTCAACCGTTTTTGTTGTAAATACCGTTGCAATGGCTGATACAGAATCAGTATTGTAAAGTAACGATGCCTCAACTGTTTTGGCAACAACTTGCTCAAGCGGTGGATCAGCAACAAAGCCATTTGGTAATTTACATGGGTCGTCTTCATCAGCACAACTTAATTCAGCAGGGCTTGGCACACGTGATGATTCGCTATAACTTAGCTTTGCGCTAAATTCATCATTAATTTTATAATCTAAACCAACCGCTGGGTTAAAACGATTAAATTTATGATTACCATCTAATGAGCCTTCACCGTCATCAATCAGATCGTTCATAATAATATGGCTGTTATTGTATCGACCAGCAATATTTAGCGTAAGACCGTATTCAAATGCCATTGAATATGAAGCATAGACATATTGTTGCTCTGTGGTTACGTCCAAGCGTACTTGCGATTCACTATCATAAACCCCTGTTGGTGATACTGAACGATCATCTAGCGCTGAATCGTTGTGTAGAATACCGAACTGAGTATTACTGTTAAAACTGATATCAGCTTTATCCATGCCTAAACCGAAAACTATTTCTTGATCATAGTTATCAAAGCTTGATACATGAACAAGTTGCGTAGCAAAACCGTAACTTGTATTGTCAGTAGCGCCATCATTTAATGTGCCATCAACGTCATCTGGATCAATGGTTGATATTTCACTAAATAATGCATCTTCGTCATAGCCAACAAACTCAACTCTTTCTAATGAATCGTCTTCTTCATCTTCTTCACATAATGTTACGCCGGCGCCAAAATCACATTCTTCATAATCGCTATCATCACCATTTAAAGAATTAATTTTATTCTGACGATAATAAGCATTTGCTTGTAACGATAAGTTACTATTGATTACCGAGTCGCTTGCAATACTAACGAGTTTATAGTCAGTGTTTGTTCTATCTGGGTGAGTATATACCGCTTCTCTACCTTCAATGGCTATTAGCTCTTCAGGCGCTGCGCCATTACCTGTCATTTCGTTATCATTAGCGGCAAGTAATAACTCGACAAAGTGGGTTTCATCTTTATAGCTAAGTGAACCTAATGCTTGCTTTAACTCGCTTTGAGAGAAGTCACGCCAGCCATCTTCTTTATAGCTATTGGCAATAAAATAATAGCCCCAATTACCATTGTTACCGCCAGACTGAATAGTGTATTGTTTTTGTCCAAAACTACCAAAATTCACATCAACTTCATTTTTAGTATAATTAAAACCATTTTTTGTTTTCAGTGATAAAGCACCACCTAAGGTATTTTGACCAAAAGCAGGGTTAGATCCTGAATACAAAGCAACACTATCAAGTGCAGCTAACGGAATAAGATCCCAGTTAACAGTATCGCCGAAAGGTTCGTTAAATCTAACGCCATTTAAATAAACAGAAATGCCTTGAGGTAAACCTAACAAAGGTGATGCGGTAAAACCACGGTATTGAACATCAGGCTGAAAAGGGTTGTTCTGAACATCATTGATATGCACACTGACTAGTTGATTTCTCATATGATCAGCGAGTGATATTGCTTGTGCTCGTGCAATATCTTCTACGCTTACATGTTGTGCACTACCAATAATGTTTGCATCTGCAGACATATTGTTTGAAAGAGGAGTTTGTCCAATGACACTAATTTTTTCTATGTCATCGGCTAATACAGGTAAAGTACAAAGCACGCTGATTAATGCAGAAATACGATTACGATTCATTGTTATTCCTTAATTATTAACTTAGTTACAATGTAGCGTGAATTTACGATAAATGGTATGCGAAGAAAAACTGAACAAGATACTTTTTTGGTAAATAAACACTTAAATAACAACACTTTACTCTTTTGTTTTTGTGATTTCCCCCTACTAAGGTAGGAGGTATCTACAACTAATTTCATTGTAAAAAACTTGAGTTTATTTACTCTAATTTATCTTAGTAAATGTAACATGGTAGTTTTTAGCTTCATTGGTTTAACAGGTTTATTTAGCAGTAAAATGCCGGTATTTTCTACTTCATTTTTTAATGATTTACTGTAATTTGCCGTAATCATCAACGTTGGTATTACTAAATCTCTTCTGCTATTTATTTGGTTAGCCGCTGTTAGACCGGTTTCGTCATTATCTAGATGGTAATCGACAATTAAAATATCAGCATGTTCTTGAGATACATCTACTTGCTGTTCTAGATCCTCTAGGCTGAGTGCAGTTATTACAATGCAATCCCAACCACCAAGTAAACGCGCCATGCCGTCACATATGCTGGCATCATTATCGATAACCCAAATAGTGCGCTGGGCTAGAATAGTGTTTTGTAATATTTGTGAGGGAAGGGAGTTTTGTGTCGATACCTTGTCAATTTTTCCAATAGGCACTTGAATGGCAAACATAGAGCCTTTACTTTGAACTGAATTCACTTTTATTGAATGATCAAGTACCTTAGCAATTTTATCTACAATAGCTAAACCTAAACCTAAACCATTTCTAAAAGATATTTTTGATGATTGAAGTCGTTTGAATTCTTGAAAAATTTCATTGATTTTTTCTTCTGCTATACCAACGCCATTATCCCAAACCTCAATAGAAACAAAATCACCTTGCCTTCTACAACCCAGTAACACCTTGCCATTGTCGGTATATCTAAAGGCATTAGATAGAAAGTTACGTAAAACGCGTGCTAATAAAACGCTGTCACTATGCACTATTATGTCGGTGGTGACGTAATGCAAATTAACATCATATTGGCTTGCTTGCTGTTGATATTCGTTTGCCAAGTTATCAAGTAAATCAGCAAGTTTAAAAGAGGATTTATCAGCTCTAACAACACCGGCGTCAAGCTTAGATATATCAACTAAGGTACAAATTAAGTTTTCTAGATCGCTAAGAGAGGCGTCCACAGAATTAACAATAGGCTCTAGTGTGGTATTTTGTACTTGTTCTGACAATGAGCTATTAAATAACTGTGCAGCATTTAAGGGTTGTAATAAATCATGACTAACGGCGGCAAGAAACTTTGTTTTAGACATATTTGCCTGATCAGCTTCTTTAATCGCTTTTACTAAATCCACTTGTGCCTGTTGGTGTCCCTGTATTTCTGTTTGTAGCTGAGAAGTACGTTCATGTACTCTAATTTCTAGTAAATCATGGGCTTTTTGAAGAGCTAATGCATTTTTTCTTCGATCGGTTATATCGCGTATTAGTACAAAAAATCCAAGTACTTGACCTTCAGCATCAATATTAGGTACATAAGACTTCAATAGATAAGATATTTCACCAGTTAAACTTTTTTCTTCTGTTTCAAAACTAACACTCTCACCGGCAAGTGCTTTATCTACGTAGGGTTTTAGTTTACTAAAGTCAATATTAGTATTTGCTTTGAGATCTTCTAAACCATAAATTTCAGATTCAGAGTGGCCGTACCAATTCATGTAAACTTGGTTAGTAAATTGAAACTTAAGATCTGCGCCGACGTAGGCAATCATTGCAGGTACATTATCTGTGATCAAACGTAACCACTGCTCCTTTTTTTTCAATGACTCTGCGTAACGGTGTCGCTCTGTAATATCAGTGTATGTTTTTATTAACTTCCCATTTTGTAGGTGGTGATCTCTTATCTCGACCACAGTACCATTTGATAAGGTTTGTACGTAGTAGGTGTGTTCTTTTTTGGAAGCAAGGTCTAATTCAGTTAAATTACTGATATTAGAAAAGTAGGGTTTTTCTTTTAATAATATAGGAGACAGTTGACTAATTTGAGCAAAGCGATTATTCCATACCTCTATTTGTTGCTGGTTGCTTATTAATACTACACCTTGAGAAATATTATCGACTAGGCTTTGCAGCAATAATGACTTTTTCGCCATGCCTTGCTCATATCTAACATTCTCAGCATTTTTTAAAGCGGTGATATCGCTATAAAGCATTACCCAGCCACCTTCCATCGTGCGGCGTTCATTTAACTGAAACCAGCGCCCATTTGATAACTTATAAACAGGCTTGATATTATAAGCATCGCCAGGGTGAACATGGCGAATAATACCTAAATTTTTCGCTCTGTCTTTTAAATCATTTAAGTTAACACCAACATCGGTAGGCAAACCTAAATCTTCCCAAAAAGAAGAGAAAGTACTGTTTTGAAGAATAATTCTGCCATCGCTATCTAGCAAAACAAATGCTTCTGAAATGCTTTCAATGGCATCAATAAAGCGTTGCTGAAATAGATTAGCTTTGTCATTTGCTTGTGTTAAAGCGCGGTTGCTACGCTCTAACTTAGCAAGAGTGTTTTTTAATTCTTGTGTTTTTTCTCTAACTTGCTCCGCTAAATATACGGAGCTTTCAAAAGCATCATAGGGAGCAAAATGATTGCCATGATTTTCTACGCGTTCCATTAACGCATGATTAATTTTCTTTAAAACAGTATTTTGTTTTTTAAGTTGTTCGACTTGATCTACTAATGCGCTATCATCGTTTATATCATTCATCGGCATCAACCTCATTGTCAGCAATAAAAACCCCAGCAAAAGTTTGGTTCAAATTAATGCCGTTAATATGTTCACCGTAGCTATTAAAACCAGCCATATTATATTTTTGATATAAAGCTTTTGCTTGCTCACCTAGATTTTTTTGTTCAATTTCAATACGACGTAAAAAACAGCAACAGCCAAGTACAAGATTTGATTGCCCAAAGCGTTCAGTAATATCTTCTAATTTATTATTTAAAGAGTTAAAAATGTCATCCATTTCAACAGCAGTTAACACAATACCGACATCAACAGCACAGTAAAAAGTTAAACTTAAATCGTCCATGTTCACTTTTTGTATTGAGCGAATATAGTATTGACCACCTACCTTGACAGCCAGAGGGTGCAGTGAAAATATCTCAGGGCTTAAGTCGTTAATATCTATGTTCAATAATTGTGCATACTCTATTGCAGCGGGCATGGCGTTGAGTTCATAAACGGTTCTATTTTCAACATCTGCTGCGGTGACTACTAATTTTTCGATAGGGCACTTTATATGATTGCAATTGAATACTTCAAAGTCACATGGAGTGTTAATTAAAATAACAATTGCAGCTTGTTGGTGAAATTTATTTTGATAGAAAACATGGGTATTAGCTAAATTAACATCATCGCCAGCTGAGCCGCCAAAATGCGGAATACCACAAGTAGCTGAGTTTAGTGTTTGTAAAAATTGCTCTTCTCTTGTTGATAGCCCGTCAAGCAATGTCAGTAAAAAGCTATTACCTTGTATTGGCGCAAGTTCTTTTGAGCGGCATTGTTCAATTAGCTCATTCATGGTGTTTTGAGCATCAACAATTTCAAAATTGTCCATGGACTCGACTGGTTTTGCACTGATAGAAAAGTATTTGCTAGAAAAACCTATTGCGATAATAGATTGTCGTTCACATCCTTCACGGGTAAATTCTCCAGCAGTCGTACAACCAACAACATCAATACCTTTAAAGCATTGGGTCATTGCCGTAGCTAACTCATCTAATTGATAAACTGTTGAACAATAAAATAGGACAAAATCAATATCAGGGTGCTTTAATTGTTGTTGTAATTCTTCACTCGCTTTTACTGCGTCAATTGATTTACTAACAGCGACTATTGTTTTTATATTTGTCATAACTCTGCCTAATAGGGATATCATTCTTAATGTTAATGCTAACAAATGCCTTTTATCAACATCAGTATATTTTAGCTGTTGTAGACTAAGGTCTAGTGATATTAACTAGAGTATTTTATTTAAGCGACATTTTTAACTTTAATAGCTCGTTTACTGTACTTATTCACGACACACAGTTTAGGACTCTCAATAGTAACTAAGCATTCTAAACACTGAATACACTCACCATAATCAATAGAACCATCTTGATTGATAGCATCTATGTCACATTTTTTATTTTTACATAATTGGCAAGGACTACCACATTCTTGTCGTCTTCTTAACCACTTCAGTAATGGGAAACGGCCAAGTATGGCTAATCCTGCACCTAATGGGCAAAGGTATCGACAGTAGACTTTATGAATTTTTAAACTAAGTAGTAATAACAGCACGGAGTATAATACAAAGGGCCAATAACGAACAAAGTTTAACGTTATGCTGGTTTTAAACGGTTCTATTTCCGCTAGTTGTTCAGCTAATGATAGTGAATAAAACGATGTGCCAAGCAAAATAAATAAAATAATATATTTTACTTTTTGAGCATTTTTATGATGTTTAGGAGCTATCTTAACTTGTCTGACATTAAGTTTTTTAGCAAGTATTCCCATCATTTCTTGCAGCGCACCAAAGGGGCACAACCAGCCACAAAATAAGCCTCGTCCAAAAATAAACAGACTAATAAATACAAAGACCCACAAAATAAAGATAATAGGATCTAATAAAAAGACCTCAATATTAAAACCATTAGCAATGGACAATAATAGGGTATATATATTAACAACAGACAGCTGCCCTTGGGTGTAATAACCGATGTAACCAATGGTAAATATTAACATTGCTAGACGAGTTTTATGAACTACACTAGCATTGCGTGCAAATTGCTTTTGTTTAACAAAAAGAATAGATAAAGCAATAAGGTATGCTGCAAGTATTGTAATTTCAATACTGCGGTCTAGCCAAATTCTTAACCATAAAGGTAGTTTCTTTTCTACGACTACTTTAGGTGTATAAAATAGCTTTTCTGGTAAAACAGTATCTGAAGTGAATTGGTATTGCTGTGTGCTCAAAAAAGATTGACTGTAATTGACAGCCAAAGAAATGTTAAAAGCTTGGCTAATTTCAAAGCCTGATTGAGATTTTATGCGAAATATATTTTGTTGATCAAATGCTGGAATTTCAATATTAAAAGAAGGATCGTAATAACTATAAAAATCTATATCTTTAATATCTACCGGAAACTCCCCTTGAACAATACTTAAACGTGTAGGAACAGTTTGTGGAATAAAATCTTCACCAATATAAGAATAACTGCCTTGGTTGAATACCATTAAGGCATGTTCGCCAGGTTTTAGGCTTTCTAATAATCGTTGGTATTCAACATCGCCCAATAGATTTTTGCCGATAACTGGAATATTAACAAAAGCAAAATATAAGTTAATGAAATCGCCTTCAATGCCATTATCTTCGGCTTCTTCTATTAAATCTTCTATAGCATTGACTAACTCATTAGACTCTTCACTTGCTAGGCGTAAACTCTGTTCTCTACTTACTTGCCAATGGGATATATGGCCTTGTTCTACTAACTCTTCAAAACTAAGCTTTTGAAAAAAATTGGTGTCAATTCGGACGGTTGTTGGCGCAGCAAAGCCTTCTAATTTTGCCCTAGCAACTTGTAACGCTGAAGCAATGATTGTGTCGTTTATTACCATCACAGATACGGTTGCTCTTGTGATGCCATCAAAGTTTGTCATGCCTGGCGTATTATCATCTTGAGCACCGATAATATAGCGCTCTTTTAAAGAGTGACCTTTATATTGATCAATAAAGTCGAACATAGGCTGTTCGCCAAGTCCATGTAAAAAAATGGGTTCATGATGATTAAGTACTTTAAAACCAGCAAAGTTACCTTGGGTATCAATGCCAATTAAAATATTAATTGTTTGACCGGAAAAACCAATAAAATCAGTAAAATCGTCAGACTGAAAAACATAACCTAATAATTGACTTAGTTGATAAACAGGGGTTATTGCTAATTCAGGATCAACATTGCCTATACGGGTAGCACTAGGGAAAATAGCGGTTATTTCTGTGGGAATTGCAGTGACTTCACTATTTTTAAAAGAGTTTGACTCATCAAATGCAAAGGCAGGTTGTAAAAATGAAAAGGAAAGTAAAAGGAGAAATAAAAAGTGGAGTCGTAATAAGGGAACAAAATTCATAATTATAGTAGACTCCGAAAATAACTAAATGAAGCCCTTCGGGGAAAGAAGGGCTTTTTA
>CAXIBS010000051.1:0-13522 GCA_964022585.1 uncultured Colwellia sp. | reverse complement strand
AGTTTTTGTATTTTCTATTAATAGGTCATTTTGTTTAGATGGCGCTATAGTGTGATTAATTGTGGCTTTTGAGTGGGCATAAGTCGCTCATTCTGGGATCTAAGCCCTTATCATTGATATTAACCCCGAGGTTCCTACAATAGTCATCATGCGCTTCAAGTTGTAGGCAAGAATATGAAGACTGATTTCTGTACTGACATTATGTTTACGCTTCATCAAGAAGTGGCTCGCTCCCATCCACATTTTGATTGTTCCAAAGGGATGCTCTACCGTTTGTTTCCTGATCACCATCGTTTCAGGCGAGGCGTCTAACCTCGCTTGCATAGCATCAATATCCTCCTCATGCACCCACCGCCTCATCCGACGAGGATCACGCTTTGATTTGGTGCATTTAGCGCGAATTGTACAGTTTTTACATGCCATACCATTGAAGTACACATCTTGCTCAACACCTTTATCTATCACTCGCATTCGGTTTTGAAGCTCTTCCTTAGCGGGGCAAATATATACATCCTTGCTTTTGTCATACTTAAATAATGACTTATTGAATATGCCTCTGATTTTAGATCCTGATGTATCTGTTTGTGGCACCAAGGCTGTCGCACCTAAATCTTGTGTGGCTTTTATATCATTTCGGCTGAAGTAGCCTTTATCTGCAATAACCCTAATATCTTTTCTATGTAAAGCTTTCTGAACTTGTTTGGTTACAGGGGATAGTTGGCCTCTGTCTGTCCCCATTGTGATTTCGTGGCTAACAATAAGGTGGTGCTTAGTATCTACTGCACTTTGTAAGTTGTAGCAAACGCTCCGGCTCATGCTATCTGTTTTCATCAATCTCGCATCAGGATCGGTCAACGATAGCTGCTTGTCAGGATGTGCATTGACTGTTTTTTCTAATTCTTTCAGCTCACGAAGCCGATTCTTAAGCCAAGCTAATTTATCTTTCATCAACGAGGTATTTGTTTCTCCCTTATCGTTAGCATCCGCACTATCTAGCCTTGATAGGTATTTGCTGATATTACTTTCGATTCTAGCAATTTGGTCTTTAGCTTTCTTTGGTGTGAAGTTATTCTTCTTGGCGTTTACCGCTTTAAACTTGCTGCCATCAATTGCGACTACCGCATCAGTAAACATGCTCATTTGTCGACATAGTTCAACGAACTGGCGACACACATTTTTAATACCTTTACCGTTATCTTTTCTAAAGTCAGCGATGGTTTTAAAATCGGGGGTTAAACGCTCTAGTAACCACATTAATTCAACATTGCGGTGGGTTTCTTTTTCTAATCGACGAGATGATTGTATACGATTCAAATAACCATAAATATAGAGTTTGAGCATCATATCTGGATGGTAACCAGGGCGGCCTGTTACTTTGGTTTTTACTTTTTTAAACCCTAATGAAGATAAGTCTACACTATCAACAAATGCATCAATGACTCTGACAGAATTTTCACTGGTAACAAAGTCATCTAATACCTCTGGGAACAGGGTAGATTGAGTTCTGGATTGGCCTTTTATATGATGAGACATTGGCGGTAATCTCCTGCTTTGGCTTACCGCTTTATTATACTAAATCCACTCGTTGACTTGGATCCCTTGCTAAGACTGATTGATCATATCAATTATGTACTTAGTCCAAAAAGTGATCAAAACTGAGTTTTCACACAGCCTGGTATCGAAGTGATCATTAGATTAAATGATTTAATTCGATAAACTAGGTCGGCTTTGTGGCATTTCTGTCTTTATTTTTTCGCTCTTGTTCTTTTTCTATTAGGCTTTTTAACTTTTTTCTTGACCTGTTTAGGTGCTTTTGAAAACTCTTTATGGAAAGGCTGTTCTGTAACAACAGGAATAACTTGCCCGATGCTATTTTCAATATTAGTTAATTGCCTTATATCGTTTTCTACAGCAAATGAAATGGCCATACCACTTTTCCCAGCACGAGCTGTTCTGCCTATACGGTGTATGTAGTTTCTTGGATCTTCTGGCAGGTTATAGTTAATGACTAACGTAATATTATCAACATCAATGCCACGAGCAGCAACATCGGTTGCCACTAACACCCTTAAAGTAGACTCTTTAAAGTTTTGTAACGCTTCTTCTCTCACTGCTTGTGTTTTACCACTGTGCAGGCTAGCGGCAGTTATTGATGCTTTTTCTAGCGCTTTAACAATAATGTCAGCACCATACTTTGTTTTACAAAATATAAGCACTTTTTCATACTCAGCTGTTTTCAATATTTCAAAAAGCAAAGAAACTTTGTTCGACTTTTCAAGGTGATATACACTTTGATTAACCAAGTCGATTGTTACCATTTCAGCTTCAATTTGAACTTTTGTTGGCTGCGTTAATATTGCTTGGGCTAGTATCTCTATTTCAGCGGGCATAGTGGCTGAAAATAGCAGTGTTTGTCGTTTCTTTGGCAGTTTAGATATTATATTTTGAACATCGTTAAAAAAACCCATATCTAGCATTGTGTCTGCTTCATCTAACACAAATATTTCTAATGCCTTAAAGTTTATATCGCCCGTTTCAATTAAATCCAATAACCTTCCAGGGGTGGCAACTAAAATATCAAGTCCAAGTGCTATAGAGTCAACTTGATTTTGTCTTCCTACACCACCATAAACAACCTTAGTCTTAAGCCCTAAACCATCAGAGTAGTCATCAATGTTTTGCATTATTTGGGAAGCAAGTTCTCGCGTGGGAGTTAGTATAAGCGAACGTGTGCTCTTAGTTTTGATATCAATTTTATTTCGTCCAAAATTATTGATAATAGGCAATGAAAAGGCCGCAGTTTTCCCTGTTCCTGTCTGCGCTATACCCAATAGATCATTGCCATTAATAAGTGCTGGGATGCATTCTTTTTGGATTGGTGTAGGCTTTTTATAGCCTTTAAGACTAACCCGGTCAATAATTGACTCTAAAAGTGAAAATGCTTTAAATTCTGACATGTTATCTAAGTACTCTTTAATCAATATCCCATTATTCTAGCAGAATGGTTTAATATACTTAAGATGTATTAAAGCTGATGCCCACAAAAAAACAGTTCAGTAATAATGTATTCAAATTCCTGACTTCACTGGGATTATTTATTCACTGGTGGTTTATTAAGGGATTAAATAATAGTTACTGTGTGATGGTAACCTTACTTCAATAGTTGATATGTAACGTATTCGGGTTGTATGGAAACTTGGTACGCTAAGTAGAAGCCACAGAGCCATTTCAGTAAAGGTCTGCTTCAAGTTATAAACTGCCATAATTAACTCAAAACCTGAGGTCATATTTTGACTAGCAGTTGTCGTTAGTAAAGCAGTCTTTAGCGTAAACAAAGTGATTTTATTTATAAGTGACATAACTATGTAATTGTCTATAAAGTATTTCGCTACCTAAATGTTTTATTTCAACCATTTTTCTACTTTCCTTTTCTGAGACACTGTAAATTTTATAAATAAATTAGAAAGTGTCTTTTTTTATAGTTTATCAACTACGATTAGTGATAAGCAGTACAACAATATTTTTTGTTTCTCACTTCACTGCTTAAGACTTGTTAACATTCATTTCATGGAGTTGTGATTATGAGCACAAATATAGAGCTTCACAAAGTGATCGATAATTGGCATAAAAGGGCCTCACAAGTTCAAGATGCTCATTATGACTCAGGTAGTTTGTGTAAAAAGTGGTTTAATATTTTGGGACTTTCTGTTGTTGTGTTATCTGCCTTGTTAGGTAGTATTGAAGTCATTATCCCCGTAGATAATATAAACCCTGAAATAGCTAAAAATGTCTCCGGAGTTATTAGTCTATTAGTTGCCATCCTTGCAGGAATTCAAATGTACCTAAAGTTAGGTCAACGTTCAGAATTACATAGAATGGCTGGTGCACATTATGGTGAGGTTAAAAGATCTCTAGAAACAATCAATATTACTTGTGAAGAATCAGAGCATAAAGCCATTCAAGAAATTAACAAAATAGAGAAGAAAATGGACACATACGCAAAAGAATCACCAGAAATCCCTCATATAATTTTGAAAAAATATAGAGCTAATTAAATTAGTACTAATAAGTAATTAACCAATAACTAAAAGAGTATCGTAATGGAATTGAAATGGGTTTCAGGTAAAACTATTAATGGGCTATATACCACAACTGATAATGCGACAGAAATGGATCCCAATAAAGGAAAAATAGGCGCTTTATGGCAAGCTTTTGATGAAGCCATTCCTGTAGATTATAAAAATGGTGAAAGAGTATATGGTGTCTACTTTAATTATGAGTCAGATCACATGGGAAAGTTTACTGTCCTTGCTGGCTTTGACGGGGCATCAATTCCACCAAACGTAAAGTTAGAACAGGTAACTATTCCAGAAGCTAAATATCTTGTATTTTCTCATAAAGGAGAAATGCCTCAAATAGCTATTGATGCTTGGACAGAGGTTTGGAACTATTTCTCTAACGATAAAGCGGAACATCAAAGGCTGTATTCAACAGATTTCGAGTATTATCCAAATGGTAATGAAATTAAAGTTCACATAGCTGTAAAATAGTTACTTAGTCAGTAATTAAACAAATAAAATATCATTGGTTTTTATGACTTCATTGATTACGCTACTCAACTATATTATCGTCTATACCTGAGTATCACTCTTGAAAAAGTTAGGAGTTCACATTGAGAGCAATACTAATAATAATCAGCTCATTACTGCTTAGTGCTTGCCTTGGAATGCCAGAGTCAGTTAAGCCTGTTGAGAATTTTGAACTGAATAAATATCTAGGAAAATGGTACGAAGTTGCTCGCTTAGATCACTCCTTTGAACGGGGCTTAACTCAAGTTTCTGCTAATTACAGTTTAAAAAGTGATGGTAGCGTACTTGTTATAAATCGTGGGTTTTCCGCAGTTAATAATGAATGGAAAGAAGCTGAAGGCAAAGCATATTTTGTAAACTCCGATTCCGAAGGATACCTTAAAGTTTCATTTTTTGGTCCTTTTTACGGCTCTTATGTCGTTTTTGAGTTAGAAAAGTCAAATTACCAATATGCCTTTGTTTCTGGACCCAATACTGATTATCTTTGGCTTTTATCAAGAAATAAAACAGTAGAGCCAAAAGTTATTGAAAAGTTTAAAATAATGTCAGCAGAGCGTGGATTTAACATAAATAATATTATTTATGTGCGACACGACTGAAACCTAATAATAGTTTGAAACAGGACTCTACATATATTCAGTTTCTACAATGGTAGTAAATTATTATTACCCCCTTAAATGAGCGTTACACAACTAATTTTTTTAGTTATAAATTCTATTACTGGAGAACAATTATGAATAAATTAATACACATTATCTTAGCTATTTTATTGCCGCCTATTGCTGTTTTTTTGAAAAGTGGCGTGGGTAAAGATTTAATAATCAATATAATATTAAGCCTTATATTTTTCATTCCGGGCGTGCTTCATGCTTTGTGGTTAATCACAAAAGATTAGTTTTTTTCAGCCTCATTACTCAGTTTTAGCCAGTATTACTTAGCCTATTACTGGGTATTTATGTTTAATACTCTTTTGTTACAGAGCTATAAGAATGAATAAAAAAACATTATTTGAGATTACCCTTTTTGATCCTGAAAATACGCTTATTACTCTGCTAGAAAAACAAAATATTGAATTTAGAAAGCTAGTAACATCACATAAATTTGTGGTTGCAACGGACGAAACAATTTCAATAGCCAGTAAAAAAAACAATGAAGTGCTAATTAAAAGTCTTGTATTGATATTCATGGAGTGGCTTAAAATGAAGCAAGATAGAAAATTACAAGCTCAATTAGTAGACGGAACAATTGTATATATTGGTGAACACAATATTAAAGCTAACACCAATATTCTTAATAATTTACTAAAAGTTAATGCGTTTGATCCCGAATATAACAATCGAATAAGAAATAGATAAAGGGCTCACTTTTGCCCTTTCTCTGTGTTGATAGCTATGGAGTTCAACATGTTAGAATTAAGACCAAACTGTGAGTGCTGTAATAAAGATTTGCCACCGGAATCAACCGAAGCAGTAATTTGTACATTTGAATGCACTTTTTGTAGAAGCTGTGCTGAAGGAGTATTAAATAATATATGCCCAAATTGTAAAGGAAATTTTGTTAGTAGACCCATTAGGCCAACCGCTGCATTAAAAAATAATCCCGCATCCACAATGAGAGTGTTAAAAAAGCAAGGCTGTAAGAAAACAATCTAATAGGATAAATACGCGTTTACAGTACAAAGTCCAATCAGTTTTTACTCACCCTTTTCTATTACCATTTACTCATTTTTCTATAAATTGTTGATGGGTTAATTTCAAGTAATTTAGATGCCTGAACAATATTTCCATCACACTGCGCGATTGCTGAAAGTATTGACTCTTTCTCAATAGTGGCAAGCGGTTTAATTTCGCCATTCGCTATATCTGAGCTAATTGTTGTACCTGCTGTTTTCGCTAAAACATCCATATTAGTCAATAACATTTCTTTAGTAACGGTTTTACCCGCGTGTAAGATAATCACACCGTGTAACAAGTTTTCTAATTGACGAATATTACCCGGCCAAGAAAACTGTTTTATATAATCTATTGCGTCATCACTTAATTTAGTAAAGTTTTTATTATGCTCTGCAGAGAACTTATCAATATAATGCTGGGCAATAAGCAGAACATCATTTCCTCTATCAGCCAAGCGAGGTATTTTGAGTTGTATTACCGCTAAGCGATAATATAGATCTTCTCTAAACTCCCTTGCTTCTACCGCACTGGATAAGCTCGTTGAAGATGCTGAAACGACTTGTGCATCAAATGCTTTCATTTCATTTGAGCCCAAGGGGCTAAACTCTCTTTCTTGAATCACACGCAGAAATTTAGCCTGTAATGCAAGCGGCAACGTTGTTATTTCATCTAAAAATATTGTGCCATTTTCAACCAGTTCAAAATAACCTTTTTGATCTTTAATAGCGCCAGTAAAAGCCCCTTTTTTATGGCCAAATAGTTGTGACTCAATAAGGTGCTCTGATAAATTTGCACAATTTATTGGTATAAAGGGGCTATCTGCTCTGTAGCTATAGTTATGGCAAGCTTTTGCTACCAGTTCTTTGCCTGTACCTGTTTCGCCATGAATAAAGATAGGAACATTGGCACCAGCAGCCGATTTAACCAATTGGAACAAGTTTGCCATTAGCGCACTTGTACCAATCATATTACCAAATGCTTTTGTTTCAATTTTATTAGCGCTATCAGCTTTTACTAATAGCTGTGAAAACATTAAATTTAATTCTTTGTTATTCCAAGGCTTAGCAAAAAAACGTTGAATAGTTCCATCATTAAATCCTTGCGCAATATTATCAAAATCTTGATAGGCACTTAGCATAATGCGCTGGCTATCAGGCCATAAATTTCTGGTTGCTTTTAACAATTCAATCCCGGAAATTTTAGGCATGCGCTGATCAGAGCATATCACTGCTATCTCATTTTCTTGAATAAATGATAAAGCCTCTTCAGGTTGACTAAAAAGTTGCAGATTACAATCAAACTTTCTAACCACCCTTTTTAATGAATTTAAAATTTCAATTTCGTCATCAACAATAACAACGGTAGGTAAATTATACTTCATTAGCACACTTCACATGTTCTTCTAATTGAGATTTAACAAAAATAGTCATCGATGATTTCCTCGTTTCTTGATATTGCAATAAAGCTTCAATCATTGCTTGTGAAATAACGACATCTTTTGCAATTAACTTTTTTCCATGATGATTAAGAACATCTTCGCTAGCAACCATGCCTTCAACAATTTGATCTACACTGATAGCATATTCAAAATGCTCAGATTCTTTTTTACCTAATAAAAGTTCAAAAGCCTTCAACACTTTGGCATCAAAAACCTTGTCAGATAATGATTTTATTTTATGAAGAGCATCTTCTTGACTAAGCGTATAAGAGTACATTTTTCCTTGCAAAATTCGATCATAACGAATTACTACAAAAAGTATTCTTGCCCCTAACGGAATATCATCGCCAGCAAGTTTATCCGGTAATCCACTGCCATCAAAATGTTCATAAATATGCTGAACAATGGTCGCTGCAGCTCTTAAGGGTTTAATTTCTCGTAATATTTCAGCACTAATCTGTACTGAAGAAATCCACTGGTGTTGCTGTGTGGGAGACATCTGTTCTCTAGTTAAACTTCGTAACTCTTCAGGAAGACTTGCAAGCCCTACTGAATAATACAAGCCTGCTAGGTATATAGCTTCTTGTTCTTCATTATCTGCATTGAGTATTTTCGCTATGAGCCTAGCTTGCTGTGCAATACGATAGTTATGCCCGGTATCATCACCTACCAACAAATTAATTAAACGGGCTGAAAAATCAATAAGCTCATCATTTAAGTAGAATAACTCTTCATTTTTATTGTGTGTCTGAGAGTGCTCTTCTAGCATACTTTCAATAGTGGTATTCATTACCTTCTTTGCAGCAGAAAGTTTAAAATTAGAACCTTTTAAAGAGTGAATTACGCGCTTATGCTTCTGTTCTTCATTATACAAAGTCACAAGTTCAGACAAACCAGATAATAATTCTTTGTTTTGCCATGGCTTAGTAAAGTAACGAGATATATTGGCGTTATTAACAACATCTTTCGCTTCTTCAATATCAGCATGCCCAGTTAAAACTACTTTCTTGCTTAAAGGGGAAAGTTTTGCTGCCTGACTCAAAAACT
Source organism: uncultured Colwellia sp. (assembly GCA_964022585.1). Lineage (GTDB taxonomy): Bacteria > Pseudomonadota > Gammaproteobacteria > Enterobacterales > Alteromonadaceae > Colwellia. The sequence goes on along the minus strand of CAXIBS010000051.1, from coordinate 4,775 downwards.
CAGCACCATTCATGTGCGGTAATTTCATATCTGACAAAATAAGATGACAATGGGTATTAGCAAGAAACAATAACGCCTCTTCAGCATTATCAAACATATGTAACTCAAAGTGTTTCTTTAATAATCGCTCTAATGATTTTAAAACTTCAGGTTCATCATCCACAATCAATAATTTGGCGCGCATTTCATCTCCTTGATTAAAATTCCATAGTAAATACTAAAATATTTATGCTACATTAATGAGTATAACCTATTTAAAAATAGACAAAACTTAAAGATGAAAGGAAGTGTATTTAACGGCTTTGAAAGTTACGTTGAAGAACAATATGGTTTGCATATTTGGCAACAACTCATTGAAGCAAGCGAGTCAGAATGTAATGGAATTTATTTAGCTTCTGACACCTATAACGATCAAGACATGTTTTCCCTCGTTTCGATACTCTCTGATAAGGTATCAAAACCTGCTAGTGAAATTCAAAAAGAATTTGGCATATTTTTCTTCAAAACATTATTTTCTTTAGCAAGCCATCATATAGCACACATTGATACACTTTTTTCTTTTCTTAGAGCTGTTGATGACGTAATACATGTGGAAGTAAAAAAGTCTGATACAAGTGCTTACACTCCTGCCTTTTTTTATGATCAACCAAGTGAAAACGAATTAGTCATGCGCTACGTTTCAAAAAGAGGTATGTGCTACTTTGCCGAAGGGTTAATCATTGGTGCAGCAAAGCATTTTGAAACGCCAGCCCAAATATCGCAGTCAAAATGTGTTCATTGTGGGGATAAGTATTGTCTAATCAATATAAAAATATAGAGCCTTCTCCCGAAGAAACCATAACACTTCTCACCAAAGCTTTAGCAAGAGAGAAATTAGCTCGTCAGCAGTTAGAGATGCAGATAGCGAAAAAAAATGAAGTGCAATTTGATTCAACAAAAGAATTGTTAGCGTCTTATGAAACTGCAAAAGTTCGAGAGATTCAATTAGAGTTTTTGTCATTTTTAAATAGAGAGCATATAGAAAATAAAACTATAGATGAACTAACTAAGTTTTTTATTGAGAATGTTCTACAACTTTTAGGGCAACACACCTCTATCGTTTTTCAGTGTAAAGATGGTGTAATCAGTAATCTATTAACCATAAAAAAAGATGATGTCGATTGGCAACAATTAGAATTAACAGAGTCTGTACAAACCTTATTAAATACTTTTATTCCCGCAGAGTCTTCTACTTGGATAAGAACAAATTTAACGTCAAATGTTGGTGAAGTAATCCCCTTTATGCAAGAACCTTTGCTTTTGGCATTAAAGATTCCACAACACCAAAAAGTGAACAAAATTATTTTAATCAATATAGAGCACTACTGTTATAGCGATGACTTTAAATCAACGTTAGCAATTGCGGCAAACCAATTTACAGGTATTGTGCAAAAAACTTCAACAGAAAGAATGCTTTCAACTAACTATTCGCAATTGAAGAAAACGCTAAAACTTTTAAAGAAAACTCAACAGCAGCTTATACACAATGAAAAAATGGTTTCACTTGGTCAGTTAGCTGCCGGCGTTGCTCACGAAATCAATAATCCTTTAAGTTATTTATCAAGTAATTTAGAAACCTTGCAAGATTATATTACGCAATACGAGTCAATTATTGATAAGAACGTTACAGATGATGCGAATAATTCACCTGACTTTGACGAATTAAACTTCTTAAAAGAAGACAGTAAAGATCTGCTTTCTGCCTGTTTAAATGGTGTAAAACGCGTTGCAGATATAGTCACCAACTTAAAACAATTTTCTAAAAAAGCTGGCAGTGAATTCTCCCCTACTAATTTAATTGAAGTGATTGACGATTCTTTAGCAATAGTGACCAATAAGATAAAGTATAAGTATGACGTTAATATCAATCATGGCTCAGATAACTTAATTGTAGAAGGGAATTTTGGTCAACTACAGCAAGTTTTTGTTAATCTTTTTATCAATGCTATCGATGCCATGCCAGAAAAAGGCGTGTTATCAATTCAAACATCAAGGAGCGATAACGAAGCCATTATCACAGTTAAAGATAATGGTATAGGCATGAAAAATGACACCATCACCAGAATTTTTGAACCCTTTTATACAACAAAAGATGATAGCAAAGGAACAGGGTTAGGTTTATCTGTATCCTATGCAATCATCACCAAACACAATGCAACAATTACAGTAAACTCTTCTGTAGGCAAAGGCACTACATTTACACTTACATTTCCTTGTTAGTTTATCTTTTACAGTTCGTTTACTAATCTAGGACTGTAGATATGGAAGATAGAATTACTAGTGCGTGTTAGACGCTGTTGAGTTGGATTTCTAAATGAAAATGACACCTCAACATCCTTATTATTAAAGTCTGATTTTTCATCACAATAAATAACAGCATCAATAGGAAACAATCCTCTTCCTAGTTCAACTTCTCCTGTTACCACATGTGAGGTTTCAAAACGACTTACCATACTAACCCGCTTATCAATTACTCGTTTATGGTTAACCACTATTTGAGCAAAACATGAACCAATTTTAGTCGATTTACTATTAGCATAACCTTGTACCGTATTTAAAAAGTTAAACTCAACCCCTATTTGATGACGGCCTTTAATTAAACTTGGTAGTAAACCACTAAGACGATACATACTTTTGGTTGGTTGCTCTATACCATGCATTTTGTGACTTGCTAAGGTAAATTGAGTGCCGTTCATAACAAATGAACCAAAATCACTTTGCTGATTTAACCTATCTTTTGAAGCAGGAAGTGGATAAACGCGCGTTACCCAGCCAGGAAAAACATCAGAATTATTTATAGCGGTTTGTACTAGCTCGTTACTACTCCCTTGATAAGGATTTATTGTACGAAGAATAGACAACTCTTGTTCATACAACTTAATGGTCATACTATTATTATCAATTCTTGCATTTAATTTACTCATTTCATTCCAGCCAAAAAAGATAATAAAAATCAGTGCCAATATAATAATCCAAGCTGAAATAATGTAGAGTCTTCCTTTTCTCTGTGCTGTTCCATGAATGTACTTGTCTTTACGGTATGCTGAGTTCTTCATCATTTTAACCTCGAAACTATTCAATCATACCCTTGTTAATGCAAACTTATAGCCAACCCTATCATTAAAAAATTAACTCCTTATAAAACAACAAAATAAGTTTTATTTTATTTAAATAGTTATAAAAAAATTACCTGTTTGATTGTTATGTGTTGCATTTTGCAACACATAACACAGGCAAATTGCAACACTACAATCCAAAAGCAAACAAAATTATTAAATATCAGCAAGTTAAGTTTTGGCACTAAAAATGTAATGCTATTGGATAATGTTACTTAAAGGGAGAGTATCTATGAAACATTCCACCTTACTTTGGTTTTTGGTGTTGTTATATACAAGCACCACTACTAAAGCAATAGAAGTCGTTGATGTAGAGTTACAGCTGCTTATTGATATTTCAGGTAGCGTCAATTCAAGTGAATATCAACTACAAATGGATGGTTATAAAGCTGCGTTTGAAAGTAGCAATGTGCAAAATGCCATCATAAACGGTACTAACGGTAAAATAGCTGTGCAATTGATTATGTGGTCTGGTGCTTCTCAACAAGAAGTGATGATTGATTGGACTCTCGTTGATTCACTCGAATCATCTAGTGCATTTGCATCAACTATTGATATGCTAGCAAGGCCTTTTTCAGGTATGACAGCAATAGGTGAAGCAATAAATTATGGCTATACCCACTTTGAAGGAAATGGCTTTCAAGGGCTTTCACAAGTGATCGATGTATCGGGAGATGGCACCAATAATAGCGGTGTAAACCCCGAAGATGCTAGAGATGAAGCCATAAATGCCGGTATAGATAAAATCAACGGCATTGTTATCACCTCAAATCAAAACGTTATAGATGAATACGAATATAATGTTGTTGCTGGCAATAATGCTTTTCTTTTGGCTCCTGCAACATTTGAAGATTTTCAATCAGCCATTGAAGTAAAAATAGCTGCTGAAATACAAGGAGTAGCACCGCCTGAAAGTGTTGTCGTTAGTATTCCAGAGCCAAATTCAATTATTTTATTTTTAACTGCACTTAGTTTTGTTATCTGTAGAAAACAAAAAAGTAATAAGGAGCTATTATGAAAGCGCTAATACTGTTATTAATTTTATCACTTGTACATTTTTCAACGAACACTATGGAGATTGATTACAATTTAGAGTTTGGTATTGTTTTGCAAAATGAGTATGGCACGCCTATTGGCTTTAAAGAAACAACTTACGTTCCTATTAATAACGCAGGGAAGTACTCTCTTTACGGGCTTATCATATCTAAAGATAGCCAAGAAAGTTTTACTGTTGGTTCTGTACACATATTACCTGATAACCCATCTAACACTGAGAAAATAATGGGTAAGACAATGGTTATAAATGGCAAAGGTGCGGTATTTATGAAAACCCAAAAAGACGATACGCCTGGTAACTATGCCATGGAGTTATATATCAACGGAGTGCTTTATAAAACAATAGAGTACCAACTACTCACTGAAATATAATATTTTTCTAGCAAAGGCATCTTCTATATATAATTAATGGTTATAAAACCTTCACGCTAAGAAGCAAGTTTATTATTGAGGCTAAATGAAGCTATAGAAATAATAAACTTGTTTCTTAAAATAAGTGTATTATCAATAAAAAAAACAGTCTGGTTATAATGGTGTTTGTTCTTACTGGTCACTAAAAGATTT
>CAXIBS010000050.1:0-13764 GCA_964022585.1 uncultured Colwellia sp. | reverse complement strand
GTGTTGGTGCTTATATCTGGAACCGAAATACTGAAAAGGTTGAAAGTATTTATGCTCAAAAAACCATTTTAGCAACAGGTGGGGCTAGTAAAGTTTACCAGTACACTTCTAATCCTGATGTTGCTAGTGGTGATGGCATTGCCATGGCTTGGCGTGCAGGTTGCCGCGTCGCTAACATGGAATTTAATCAATTTCATCCCACCTGCCTTTTTCACCCTGATGCAGGAACATTTCTTTTAACCGAAGCATTGCGAGGAGAAGGTGCAAAATTAAGGCGCCCTGATGGTAGTCGTTTTATGCCCGCTTTTGATCAACGTGCGGAATTAGCCCCTCGTGACATTGTGGCACGTGCAATTGATTTTGAAATGAAGCGTTTAGGTGCCGATTGTATGTACCTTGATATTAGCCATAAACCCAGTGACTTTATCAAACAGCACTTTCCTACCATTTATCAACGTACTAAAGACTTTGGCATCGATATCACCAAACAACCTATTCCTGTGGTACCTGCTGCTCATTATACCTGTGGTGGAGTTATGATAGATCAACACGGAAAAACAGATATTGACCATCTTTATGCGATTGGTGAAATGTCGTATACCGGTTTACATGGTGCTAATCGTTTAGCTAGTAACTCATTACTTGAATGTTTAGTTTTTGCTCGCGCAGCCGCATTAGAAATTAGTGAAACATTAACACCAAATAATCACTTTATAAAATTACCTCGTTGGGATGAAAGTAGAGTAACTGATTCTGATGAAGAGGTTGTAATACAACACAACTGGCATGAGCTACGTTTGTTTATGTGGGATTATGTTGGAATTGTAAGAACAACAAAAAGACTTGAAAGAGCACTGCATCGGGTTGAGCTATTGCAACAAGAGATAGAAGATTACTACCAACACTTTAAAGTAAGTAACAACTTACTTGAACTAAGAAATTTAGTACAAGTTGCAGAATTGATAATTCGAAGCGCTATGAGTAGAAAAGAGAGTCGAGGATTACATTATACTCTAGATTACCCAGAGCAATTAGCCGAGACGAAGCCGACAATTTTATATCCGAGTCAAACTTAAAGTTTAGGTTTAAAGCTAAGATTTAAAGTTAAGAAAAGCGGAGGTATTAAGGCTCAGTTGTATCTTTTAACTTTCTGATGACTTGCGACAGTCTAGAAAAGTCTTCTGCACTTAAACTATCACGATAAATAAATAGGTACTTTATAGGAGTCTTTTTATTTATCGTGATAGGCAAAGGTGACATATATAACCAACACCCGAAAAAACTATACCGGCTATTTACAAGCAATTGAAATTGTTCTTTTACTTGTAAACTATTACCTGTTGTCTTGTTATAATTGTTAACTATTGAAAAAATTCCATCTTCATCAAGAGTCACCTGTAATTTAGTTAATTGAACAGGTTTATTTGTCGCTATTAAAAAGCTAACTACCGTCAATGTTAACACCGCAACAGCTAACACTAAATGATAAGCGTACGTTGCATAACTGATTAACAATAGACCTATAAAAATAGCACTACTGAATAATAGTATATAACGATAGCGAGACTCTTTAATGCAAAGATTATACTTTGACGCGGTTGAGTATAAATTGCACCATGGCGTTAAGCTCTTGATCTTCACAAACAGCATGCCCCATAAACCAAGCAAACAAATCCGGATCTTGCTCTGTTAGTAACCTTTCAAAAACCCTTTGTTTCTCCGGAGGTAAATCATCATAGGCTTCATCTACAAAAGGGATAAAAAGTACATCAAGTTCTAACATTCCACGTAGACATGCCCATTTAAGTCTGGCCTTATTTACTGGCGGGAAGTTTACCGCTTCTGACATTTTTCTATCCTCATTCACTAAAATTAGTACCATTGTAACAATAACACTAGTTTACTCGCCAACTAATTCAGTAATATTTACTTGCAAATTTCAATGAATGCTTGAAATTACAGTTCTGAGACCACATTTATCTATTACCAATCATTCTATAGTTTGAGCTTATGCCAATAATTACTGAAACCAACACACCATCTTTAGAGGAATTACCTAATACTTTCCTTATTTCATTAGATAGCTACAGCGCTATCTCTTTAAAGGGGGAAGAGCAAACTAATTACTTACAAGGTCAAGTAACTTGTGACGTTAATAATAGCAATGATGACAATTTACTTATCGGTGCTCATTGCAATGCTAAGGGTAAAGTTTTTAGTGCCTTTCGTTTAGTCAATCGTGATTCAGCGCATTTATTAATTCAACCAAAAGCTAGCATAAGTGGTTCAATAACCGAATTAAAAAAATTTGGTGTATTTGCTAAAGTAGATATTGCTTCAACTGACGAATTAAGTTTCTTTGCTTTAGTTGGTGAACAAGCCCCTGCTATTTTAAAAGAGAATTTTAATCAGATTCCTGATAACTTAACCCCTGTTGTTCAATCGAACACAACCACATTAATTTATATTGCAGGTAAACAAGCACGTTATTTACTCATTGATGAAAGTGAAACGTTAACAAATATAGTTGAAGCGCTAAACACACCTATTTATTCTTCTCCATTATGGTCTTTGCTAGAAATCACTGAAGGATTTCCGCAATTATCAGATGAGTTTAGCGGTGAATACGTACCTCAAATGCTAAACTTACAAGCAATCAACGGTATTAGTTTCACTAAAGGCTGCTACTTAGGCCAAGAAACCGTAGCAAGAATGCAATATCTAGGTAAAAACAAACGTGCACTTTATTCATTAGCCACTCAACTTTCACAGCCACTAAAAGAAGGTGATGTGATAGAAAAGCAGTTAGGAGAGAATTGGCGTAAAGCGGGAGATATTTTAGCAAGTTATCAAGCTGAAAATGGGCAGTGCTACTTGCAAGCTATACTCAATAGCGATCTAGATGAAAATACAGTATTAAGAATAAAATCTCAGCCTGAATCAAAAGTATCAGTGCAAACATTACCTTACTCATTAGTCATAGAGTAATACTTATTTATATACCTTTAGGAATTTCAATGAAAATTAACAAAAATGCTGTAGTTACCATGCATTATGCCGTATCAGACAGTGAAGGCACATTAATCGATAGTTCATACGATCATAAACCTATGACTATAATTCAAGGGACAGGTTATTTAATTCCAGGTTTAGAAGATGCTCTAATTGATCATCAATCTGGTGATCAATTTGAAGTAACTGTGCCATGTAAAGAAGCGTATGGTGAGCGTCATGATGAGTATGTACAAACCGTACCTAAAGAATTATTACAAGGTGTTGAAGAGTTAGCTGTTGGTACGCAATTACGTGCTACAACCGATGAAGGCGAACAAACGGTTATTGTAATTAATATTACTGACGAAGAAGTTACTGTTGACGGAAACCACCCACTAGCAGGTTTAGACTTAAGTTTTGATGTAGAAGTATTAGAAGTTCGAGAAGCAACAGAAGAAGAACTAGCACATGGCCATATCCATGCTGAGGGTGAGTCTTGTAACGGCAACCACGAACATTAATTACAGATAGTATGAATAGTATTACTTAAAAAAATGTTCTATTCATACAAGTAAACTGTGAAGCTAGCTATTTAGAATAGTTAACTTCACAGAAAGTTTATTTAAACCAAGATTAGTCTTTAAAGTTTGTAAACTGAAAAGATTGCTCTAAATCAGCTTCACGAACTAAGCGCATAACCGCTTGTAGTTCATCACGCTTTTTACCAGTAACTCTAACTTGTTCGCCCTGAATGGCTGCTTGAACCTTTAATTTTTCAGCTTTGATCAGCTTAACAACTTTCTTAGCTACGTCTTGTTCAATACCTTCTTTGAAGCTAACTTGTTGACTCCAGCTTTTACCACTTGCAGAAGGTGAGCCTAATGTCATTGCCTTAGCATCAATTTGACGTTTGGTTAACTGACTTCTCAACATATCACTAAGCTGCTTTAATTGAAAATCACCTTCAGCTTTCAAGGTTACATTAGGTTTTTTCCACTCAAAGCTCGCCTCAACACCTCGAAAATCAAAGCGACTAGATAACTCTCTATTAGCATTATCTACGGCATTAAGTACTTCTTCTAAGTTAATTTCTGACACTATATCCATTGATGGCATGAGTATTTCTCTTCTAGTTGAACCTCTGACACAGTGCTGAGGTATGTATATATTTAATGACATTGCTATTATACCCAAACAACTTCATCATGATAATATATGCACTAAATTTTTTATTTTACTTTTGATAACTATATTGTTTTTTCGCCTTTTCACTCTCTTGAAAGAAGAATAATTTTAAGAATATTTTGCGGCACAATTAATTAAGTTTTTCACAGCATCAATAGTAACAAGGTTCCATTAATGAGAATTATCGTTGTAGGACAAGGAGCTATGGGGTTACTTTGGTACCATCACTTAGCTATCTCAAATGCAAGCACAAATTTATCGATGTTAGCATCAAACCAAAATGGTTTACTCAATGCTGGTTATCACTTTATTGATAATCAAAATGCTTCTTTTAAGGGCATTGTCAATTATGCGTATCATGAACAAATTAAAGTCGCAGATGTTGTTCTACTGTGCGTAAAGTCTTTTCAAATAAAATCAGTATTAAAAGAAATATCAAAATATTTGCAAAAAAATACCAATATTATTCTTGGGCATAATGGTATGGGTACAGTAGCTGAACTACCGAAGGAATTTATAAAGCAACATAATATTTATGCTTTATTGACGACCCATGGCAGCCTTCGCAGCGCTCCCCTATCGATCACTCATACTGGTATTGGCGTAACTGATATAGGGTTAATATCAGGAAGTGCAAAAATAGAAGAACAAAAAGCCTTAGTCAACTTATTAAATACGGCACTCCCTAAAGTAACACTTCATGAGCACATCATTGTAAAACAGTGGTTAAAATTAGCTGTTAATTGCGTTATCAATCCAATGACTGCAATGCACGATATTGATAATGGTGAGATCAATAATAAAGCCTTTACTAAACAAATAAGTAATGTTTTAACAGAGTTGGTAGCAGTAGCTCAGCATGAGGATATTGAGTTAAACATAGATTCGTTAACTAAAACTGTACAAGAGGTAGCTAGTGCAACAGCTAAAAATTGTTCATCCATGCGGTGTGATATATTAGCGAATAGAAAAACAGAAATTAATTATATTAACGGATATATACATAAGCTTGGTTTAAAGCATGCTATTGCCACACCTGAAAACACAAAATTATGGCAAGAAATTCAAAAAAAAGAGAAGACAACTCTACGGTAACTATTAATCATTAGTGCTTAGCTTCAAACTAAGCACTATAAAAATATTTTTTGTTTGATTAAGGACGATAAACTTTCACATTTTTGTAGCCATTATCAATAAGGTATAAAGCTTGTAGTTTACTCATTACACCATGATCACAATAAAGTAAGTAATCTTTATCCATATCAAGATCGCCAAACTGTGTAGCTAACTTATAAAATGGAATTTCTTTAATTTCAACATCATCAAGTTCAAGTGGTTTGTCATCAGTTTCTTCAGGTGAACGAATATCAATTACAATCGCGTTGTCACTAATATTTTCTACTAAATCAACCGCTGTAATTTCTTCTTCTGTTTCTTTACCAATATCGCGAATATCAAATACACGCGTTTCACTGATCACTTTATCTAATATTGAAAAATCAAAGTTGTCCTCTTCTTCTTCTACTTTAGATAAAATTGCTTTTACTGTTGGTTTCTTAGAAATTACACCACAATACTCAGGAATTGTTTTAGCAAAATCTTCTGTGCCTATATCACGAGCAATATCAATAATATCTTGCTTATCATAAGCTGCTAATGGACGAAGAATTAACGTATCAGTTACACGGTTAATAACATTTAAATTGGTCAATGTTTGGCTAGATACCTGTCCTAAGCTCTCACCTGTCACTAAGGCTTGAATTTTACCTTTTTCAGCTATTTTACTTGCTGCTCGCATCATCATACGTTTTAGAATTACGCCCATTTGCCCGTTTTCTACTTTCTCAAGTATTTCAGCAACAACTGGCTCAAAATCTACGGCAAAGAACTTTATTTTGTGAGAAGCTCCAAATTTATTCCATAAATAATAACTAACCTGTTTAACACCCACTTCATGAGCAGAGCCACCCAAATTAAAGAAGCAATAGTGAGTACGTGCGCCTTTTTTAATCATTTGATAACTAGCAACACCAGAATCAAAGCCACCTGACATCAAAGATAAAACATCTTCTTGTGTAGCAATAGGGAAACCACCTAAACCGGTATGGCGTTGAGTTACAATAAAGAGTTTTTCATTCTTAATTTCTAAATGAATAGTTACATCAGGTTTTTTTAATTTAACTTTTGCTGACTCAACATGCTGGTTTAAACCTCCACCTACATACTGTTCTACTTTTAATGAATTAAAATCATGATTACCTGTGCGTTTAACTCGTACACAAAATGTTTTGTTTTCAATGGTTTTAGCATGAACAGCTAAGGTTTTTTCATAAATATCATGAACATCAGTATAGTCCGTTTGCTGTACTTCTAAAAACATAGGTACACCCGGAATACATTTTAATGCATTAACCAAACGATCACGGTTTTCAGGGCTGTCATCCTTGGTGTTTACTTCAACATTATCCCAGTTCATTCGTGTGGTTACTTGCTCATCTACACGACGTAATACATTTTTAATATTCGATTCTAAAATTTTAGTAAAACGTTTACGAACAGGGCGAGATTTAATGGTGATTTCAGCTTGTAGCTTTACGATAAATTTCATCGACAAGTAACCTAAGTAGTAGCAGTAAATAATTGCCGCGCATTATATACTCAAATGCACTCAAGATACACACCTATAGCCTTTCAAGGGTTAAGTTTCAACGTGGAGTTTGAGTGCTAACAAAGATTTTATGATTTATTTATTTTGAATAAAAAAGCATTGTGCCCGTTCACACTTATAGTAAACAGGCACAAGATTATTGAATTACTTGAATTGGTTCAGTTTCTTTGGCTTTACCTTGATTAATGGTTATTTCAACTCGTCGATTACGACGACGATTTAATGCATTAGTATTTGGAACCAAAGGCCTAGTATCGGCATGACCTGCAACCACTAACCTTTCTTGATCAAAGTCAGGCACTTTAATCATTTCATGAGCAATAGCGACAGCACGTTTACTCGATAAATCCCAGTTTGAGGTGAACAATTCTGAATCAACACCGCGATTATCAGTATTACCAGAAATCATAATTTCGCCCGGCACTGTATTTAGTAACTCACCAATTTGTCTAATGATTGGCTTAAATTTGGGTTGTAGAAAAGCAGAGCCAGAAGGGAATGAACCATTCTCTCTAATACGAATAGTAATTTGCTGTCCTAACGACTCTAATTCTACAGCGCCATCTTGAATCTGTTGCTCTAGTTGCTGTGCTATTTTCTTAACTAATTCATTTACTTCTTCTTGAGCTGCATTTTCCATCTGATCTTGAGCTTGCTGCAAAGCTTCAGCTGATAAAGCATCTTCTGTATTTTGCGACTGACCACCACGCTCAGAACCACGTTGTTCTTGTCGCCCACCCGCAGACGTTTCATCACCGGCTTGAAACTCTAACATTTGCTGAGTCATTTCCATGGTCTGCTGTTGAATAACCTCAATAGGCGTAGGTTCAGGTTTTCCTGGACGAAACTCTTGCGCGATAATGCTCGTACCCTTAGGTATGTCTTTCACTTCAATTTTATTTTGTACACCAAAAGCAAACTTCATTGAACCCGCAATTTGCTTAAACTTCAGTACGTCCATTTCAGAAAAAGATAAAAGTAATACGAAAAAGCACATCAATAAAGACATGAGATCAGCAAACGTTCCCATCCATGCAGGTAACCCTGGAGGTGGACACTTACATTCTTCAGCCATACATACTCCTACAAATAGATTCTGTATTACTCATCATCAGCAGTACCAATTTGACGCTTACCTTCAGCTAGATAGTTTTTCAATAATCCTTCAATAACACGTGGGTTTTGACCATCTTGAATACCAAGTACAGCATCAAGTACTAGTTCTTGATTCATTTTCTCTTCAGCTAAACGTAATTCTAATTTTGATGCAATGGGAATAGCAATAACGTTCGCTAAAAAGGCACCATAGAGTGTTGTTAATAACGCAACAGCCATCGCAGGACCGATTGATTTAGGATCATCCATATTTGATAACATCGCAACCAGACCAATTAACGTACCAATCATCCCCATAGCTGGTGCACAATCAGCTAATGCCATCAACATTTTAGCGCCCGTTTCATGACGCTCAGTCGTAAGGTCAATATCTTTTTGTAAAGTAGCGCGCACTACATCAGCATCGTGACCATCAACAAGCATATCAACACCTTTTTGCATAAAGGCATTGGTAATTTCAGCTTCTTCTAAAGCCAAAAAGCCACCTTTACGTGCTGCATCTGCCATATCAACAGCTTTTTCAATTAGCTCTTCAGGCTTTTCTAGTTTGAACATAAAGGCTTTGCCGATAATTTTACCAATACCAAAAAACTGGCCTAAATTATAATTTGATAAAACAACAAAAATTGAACCACCAAATACAATGATTACTGATTGAGCATCAACAAACATCATGATATCGCCAGCAAGTAGCATAGCCATAATTAGTAGACCAATCGCACCTACTATTCCTATTAACGTTGCTAAATCCACAAAAATCCCCTAAACAAACAACTTTTAAGCATTAATAAAATAATAGTACATCAAGCGCATACTATTCGCTAATGGTTATCATGATAATACTTAATCAATATCATTATATCGTCAGATAGCTCAATAACTTAACGATAAAATAGAGATTATACAAAAGGTTTATTTGACCCAAGCCCCTAGCTAGGGTAAGTTTGCGCCTATACTTTATAATAGCTAGGCCTGAGCAAAGATCATGGCAAAGAAAAAACTAGAAAACCTTACTTTTGAAGAGTCTTTAAGTGAATTAGACACAATCGTGCAAAACTTAGAGCAAGGTGATTTAAGCTTAGAAGAGTCAATGATATTATTTGAACGTGGTTTAAGTTTAAGTCAAGTAAGCCAAAACAAACTCCAGTCAGCCGAACAGAAAGTGAAAATATTACTCGACAAAAATGGCGAAAAACAACTATCAAACTTTGAGCTGTCTGTAGAAAATGATAAGTCAGGTGATACTTTGTGAGCAAGTTAGCCAACCATGAAATTTATCAACAGCGAATTGATAATTTTCTAGCTGAAAAATTAGACCAATTAGTCATCAATGATGAAAAACTCCACCAAGCGATGCGTTATGGCTTACTAATTGGCGGCAAGCGCATGCGTCCATATTTAGCCTATATAACAGGTGAAGCACTAGGTGCTGACTTATCTGATATTGATGGTGTAGCAGGAGCTTTAGAATGCATACATGCTTATTCTTTATTACATGACGACCTGCCAGCTATGGACGATGATGATTTGAGGCGCGGAGAGCCTACTTGTCACAAAGCATTTGATGAAGCAACCGCTATTTTAGCTGGTGATAGCCTACAAACATTAGCCTTTGATATTTTAGCTAATCATAATTTTTCTAAAGTAATACAGCCAAAACAAATAAAATTAATTCAACAATTAGTTTCTGCTTCTGGTTATCAGGGAATGTGTGGTGGTCAAGCACTTGATTTAGCCGCAACCGATCAACAAATACCACTAGAAGCATTAGAAGTATTGCACTCATTAAAAACAGGTGCTTTACTAGAAGCTTCAGTACTTATGGGCGCTGAATGTGCCGCTCAAGCAACTGAAAATGATAAGAAAACATTAAAGGAATACGCGCAATTTATTGGCTTAGCCTATCAAGTACAAGATGATATTATTGATATTACCTCTACGGAAGAGCAATTAGGCAAACCTAGCGGTTCAGACCTTGCAGCAAACAAAAGTACCTATCCAGCCTTGCTTGGTTTACATGGTGCACAGCAAAAAGCTGAAAACTTATTTCAACAAGCACTTCAAGCTTTGACTAGTTTGCCTTACAATACGCAATCCTTAGCTGAATTTGCTACTTTTATTATTAAACGTGACCATTAAACGCAGGCGTTTACCCGTTAAAGACTAAAATAAAAAGATATTATATAGAGCAACTATGACTACAAACCTAGCTGATTACCCATTTCTTGCTCAGATCAATTCCCCAAAAGATTTGCGAAATATTTCTCAAGACCAATTGTCACGCATCAGTAATGAATTGCGTAGATACCTACTAAATTCAGTTAGTAAAAGTAGTGGTCATTTTGCGTCAGGGTTAGGCACAATTGAGCTAACAGTAGCTTTACATTATGTGTATAACACGCCATTTGATCACCTTATATGGGATGTTGGCCATCAAGCCTATCCACATAAAATCTTAACGGGTCGAAGAGATCAATTACACACCATTAGACAAAAAGATGGTTTGCATCCTTTTCCTTGGCGAGAAGAAAGTGAATATGACACATTAAGTGTTGGACATTCAAGCACCTCAATTTCAGCAGCATTAGGTCTAGCAGTAGCCGCTGAAAAGGAAGGGAAAAATCGAAAAACTGTTGCTGTTATTGGTGACGGTGCTATGACAGCAGGCATGGCATTTGAAGCATTGAATCATGCTGGCGACATAAGAAAAGATATGTTGGTTGTCTTAAATGACAATGAGATGTCTATTTCAGAAAACGTAGGCGCTTTAAATAATCACTTAGCAAAAATGTTATCTGGCAGCGTATACACAGGTCTTCGTGAAAGCAGTAAACGAATATTAAATAATTTACCGCCAATAAAAGAATTAGCAAGTCGTGCAGAAGAACACCTTAAAGGCATGGTTGTACCTAGCACTTTTTTTGAAGAATTAGGCTTTAATTATATTGGCCCAATAGATGGTCACGATGTTAATGGCCTTGTTGAAACCATAAAAAATATGCGTAGCCTTAAAGGCCCACAATTACTGCATATTGCCACCAAAAAGGGCAAAGGTTATCACGCTGCTGAGCAAGACCCTATAAAGTATCATGCCGTTCCAAAGTTTAATCCAGATGATGCCAACTTACCTAAAGCTAAACCTGCTTTACCCACCTACTCTCAAATTTTCGGTGATTGGTTATGCAAAACGGCACAAGTAGATAAAAAATTAGTCGCGATCACACCTGCAATGAGAGAAGGTTCAGGTATGGTCGAATTTAGTCAACGTTTCCCTGATCAATACTACGATGTCGCGATAGCTGAACAACATGCTGTAACGTATGCTGCTGGCCTTGCTATAGGTGGTCAAAAACCCGTTGTAGCAATCTACTCAAGCTTCTTACAGCGTGGATACGACCAATTAATTCATGATATTGCAATCCAAAACTTACCTGTACTTTTCGCCGTTGACCGAGCGGGTATTGTTGGCGCAGACGGTGCAACCCACCAAGGGTCATTTGATTTAAGCTTTTTACGATGTATACCAAACCTAGTTATCATGGCGCCTTCAAACGAACGTGAATGCCAACTCATGTTAAATACTGGCCACCAACTTAATACACCATCAGTTGTTCGTTACCCACGTGGTAACGGTACAGGAGAAGTATTGCCTAATGTTGATGAAGTCATTGAAGTCGGTAAAGGCTCAACAATTACTAATGGGCAAAAAATTGCAATATTGAGTTTTGGCACTATGCTTGGTGAAGCCAAAGTTGCAGCAAAAGAACTAAACGCAACCCTTATAGATATGCGCTTTATTAAACCATTAGATCAACAACTTATTGACGAAACAGTTAGCTCACATGAATTAATAGTTACAATCGAAGATAATGCTATTGCTGGTGGCGCAGGCTCAGGTGTAAATGAGTATATTCTGTCACAAGCCCACACAATAAAAGTGCTGAATATAGGCATACCTGATCAGTTTATCAAACATGGAACTCAAACAGAGGTACATGAAGAGCTAGGTTTAGACAGTGTAGGAATTATCAATAAAATTAATCAATTTATTGGCTCTTAATACGCATAAAGGCATACACTTCAAATAGGTATGCCTTTATTAATTATCTAGCGATTTAGCTTATTCTTATATCACACGAACAAACTATAAGTTAGCAACATCAATTCTATTTTCAAGATTACTTTCTAGAGCCGCTTTTCGCTCGCGCTCTTGACGTTTTTCACATGGGTTATCGCAGTTACATTCCTTATCAATACCAACACTAGCTAAGCCACCACAACTGCCTGCCAGCGTCTTTTGCTGGAAAATATATCCTACAGCCATTGCTGCACCAACAACAAGAAAGAAGACAAAGGTTATTAAAAAAATCATCATAATGCATTACGCCTATTAGTAATTTACTTTATGGTTAGGTCACCGATAGAAATGTTCAATATTGCCGGTAGCCAAATTTGTATTTGTAAAATGCTAGCTTCTTTTCTCATTCTACAAAAAATATCCAGATTAAGTATTATCGATAGTTAATCTTACTTTAAGTACTGTTTAAATTTTACCGTAAACTGTTCGCTAAAGCCATGCTCAGTTTTAGAAATAAATAAGGCTGCAATATCGTTTTTAATAGCAAATGCCATTCCTTTCTCAGCTCCTAATACCATTAACATAGTCGACAAACCATCCGCAGTCATAGAAGAAGGCTCGATAACAGTAACTGAAACAAGGTTATGATCTATCGGTTTACCTGTTGCAGGATCTATTATATGAGAAAAACGTTGGCCATCGGCTTCAAAATAATTTCGATAATCACCTGAAGTAGCTACAGCGTTATCTTTAGGAATAATTATTTGATGTACAGCTCTTTGTTCACCAGAGGGATCTAGAATAGGCTTTTCAATGGCTATAGCCCATAGCTCACCTGTGTGCTTAAAGCCTTTTAAACGCATCTCTCCGCCAATTTCAACTAGGTAGTTCGTTATGCCATTAGCTTCAATTAACTCAGCAACAACATCTACACCGTAGCCTTTCGCAGTTGTTGATAAATCGATATAAAGACTTGGAATATCTTTAGATAATTGATTTCCTGCTAAGTGCAAGTTCTTTAGGCCAATTCTTGTCAAAGTTGCCGCTAATAGCTCTTCACTTGGCGCTTTCTCTGGTCGCTGCTCTGGTCCAAACCCCCATAAATTAACTAACGGGCCAACCGTAATATCAAGCTTACCTTCACTTAATTCACCTAAACGAATCGATTCCTTTAAAACTCTCTCAAAACCTTTAGATATTTCAAAGCTTTCTGAAGATGTAAACTTATTAAAAAGTGATATTTCTGAGTTTGGAATATAAGTCGACATTTCTTGATTGACTTGCTTCAGTACTGCATCAATTTTGCTTTGTAACTGTAAGTTTTCTATATGTTCTATTGTTGAAACAACTTTAATGTTATAAGTCGTTCCCATGGTACGACCTTGTAATAAAATTTCACTTTTAGGTGAGCTATTACTAGGAAAGCAGGCTGTAATGCTAATAGATAAAAGCACTATTAGTATTAATTTGATTTTATTCATTTTAACGTCCAAATTTATTATTTAGGTAAACACACTTTAAAAATATATTTATATAAATAATAAAGACGACCTAAGTCGTCTTTATTTCAAATACTATTCATTGAGAAATTCTTTAAGTTTAACGCTGAATATTGCCTTTAGTTCAAGAAGGCTGTGCGGAGTTGACGTTAGTCAATGAGCACAGCCGACGACGAAATCAAGGCAATAGGCAAGTTAACATAAACGATTAACCGCCGAAGTCA
>CAXIBS010000049.1:0-13769 GCA_964022585.1 uncultured Colwellia sp. | reverse complement strand
ATGTTGTATGGATAGCTAGGGATATTACCGAACGAAAGAAAACTGAAAAAAAAGTTGAGAAGTTGGCATTCTATGATCCTCTCACTAACCTCCCCAATAGAAGAATGCTTACCGAAAGACTAAATATGTGCGTTGAAAGAGTAAAACGTACTAAAAAAACTGGTGCCTTGTTTTTCTTAGACCTAGATAGCTTCAAAAGAATCAATGATTCTCTTGGACACAGCGCTGGTGATGAGCTTTTAGTTGAAGTAGCCAAAAGGCTAAGTTCAGTTATAAGATCTTCTGACACTATTGCAAGGGTTGGTGGTGATGAATTTGTTGTTTTATTAGAATATATTGGTGAAGATAATGAACATGCAAATATTGAGTCAGAAATAGTAGCAAAGAAATTACAAAGTGTATTTAATGATAAATTTGTTATTGGAGAGCTAGCATTTCAAGTAAGTTGTAGTATTGGTATTTGTTTAGTTGATAGTGAAAACTTTCTAACTGACAATATTTTAAAATTTGCTGATACCGCAATGTATCGTTCGAAAATGAAAGGTGGTAAAAGTTACAGTTTCTATGACCCCGAGTTACAAACTTTACTAGAAAAGCAAACAGAGCTGGAAACAGATATTGTTAGAGCCATTGCTTGTAATGAATTTTGTGCTTATTTTCAACCTCAAGTAAACACATTAGG
Source organism: uncultured Colwellia sp. (assembly GCA_964022585.1). Taxonomy (GTDB): domain Bacteria; phylum Pseudomonadota; class Gammaproteobacteria; order Enterobacterales; family Alteromonadaceae; genus Colwellia. The sequence continues at coordinate 13,087 of CAXIBS010000049.1, read as the reverse complement.
TCAAGTAACAGGTGTCGAAGCACTTATTCGGTGGGATCATCCAGGCAAAGGGCTGATAACACCCAATAATTTTATTCCTGTTGCAGAGCAATATGGATTAATTCAAGAATTACAAAATATTGTGCTACGTGATATTTGTATTCTCCTAAATCAATTAAATGTTGAAAAGAGTATTGATGAGTCATTTAGTATTGCTATTAACATAAGCCAATGTCAATTTAACTCATCTACTTTAAAATCAGAACTACTTAACACAATCAACAATTTCAACATCCGACCTGAGCAAATAAAGTTAGAAATAACTGAATCTATGCTGTCATCAGACATGGATAATACAATAAAACAAATGAATGAATTAAAAGAAAATGGCTTTGCTTTTTCAATCGATGACTTTGGTACTGGTTACTCTTGCTTAACACATCTTAGTGCCTTCCCAGTTAAAGAACTCAAAATTGATAAAAGTTTTATCGATAAAGTATTAGATAATGGTACTGGATACAGCATTGTGCAAGTCATTATAAGCTTAGCCAAAAGCCTTAAAATTTCAGTTGTTGCTGAAGGTGTTGAATCAGTAGAGCAATTTAAAAAATTAAAGGGAATGAATATAGATTCAATTCAAGGATACTTTATTGCAAAGCCAATGACTAAAGATGCTTATTTATCATGGCATTTAAATAATAAAACGAACGTCAGCTAATAACATACCTTAACTAAAGCTTGAACTGCCATTTTAATTACCAAAGTTCACTAAGTTATATAAATACAATAAGCCAAAGTATCACTTTTCTCATCTTATTGTCTCAAACAGTTAACTAGATCACTCAAAATAAGCTAGCTACCCTAAATATTGTTAGCCTAATTGACCAAATAGTTTTTAAATTGATTAAGGTTTATTCATATTATTATTAACAAAACCCACATAATTTAATAACCTATTGTATTTTATGCATTTAAATTATCGGTTCATTTTTTGCTTACCTTAAATAACCATTGAGAACTGAGCTTTCAATAATGGCTTATAGTTGTAAAAGTAATAAACGTATTTATTAAAAGGATGAAAAATGGCTGTTGTTATTGAAGATAGACCAACTGAAACTGTTCGTGAAGAAGTTATAGACCAACTTATTATGAATTATAGTCATGGCAAGCTTTCATATGAAGCATTTGAAAGACGTTTAGATAAAGCGATGGAGAGTCAAGATAATAAAGAGATTGCCGATCTTGCTGCAGATCTTGAACTGCATGTTGATAAAAACTATCAAGAAAATAAACAACGTGATTTCTATGCTAATGTAGAGCCAAGCGACACTGAAAATATTGAATATTTAGTCAACATATTTGGTGGCAGTGATCGTAGCGGTAGTTGGATTGTACCTAAAGAGTTACGTTCAGTCAGTATTTTTGGCGGTAGCACCATAGATTTTAGTGAATCAAAATTTTCTCATCAACTAACAACCATTAAAGTATTCTGCCTGTTTGGTGGAGATAGCATATACGTACCTGAATATGTCAATGTTGTTTCAAAAGCTTTTAGTATTTTTGGTGGAGTGAGTAACAAAGCACCATCAATTGCCGACAGAAACGCACCTACAATTATAGTTGAAGGCTTTTGTATTTTTGGTGGCTTAAATATCAAACTTAAACGTACCATTAAAGAAAAGTTTGTTGCTTTTGCTGATAAAATTAAGCTTTATAAAGTTAATGCTTTAGTTAATCCATCTTTGTATTTTTTGGTTAGTTAAGTAAAATAGTTACTCTTTAACAGTTCTGTACAGGTTAGTAATGAAACGCATTGTTTTATATATTTCAGATAAGTGTCCCCATTGCCGTGAAGCTCAAAAGTACTTGGATAACAATGGCATAAAATACCGATTAACCAATGCAAAAATGCAACGGGGTAGAAAAGAACTTGACGCTATGGGAGCTCGCTCCGTACCCGCCCTTAAAATTGGTAATGAGGTAATGATTGGTTGGAATCTAAAAAACTTTAAGAAACTCTATGACGCAGATTAAAAAATAGCATTACTTAATAAAACAATTGAGCAAACAGTTAGCAGAAATAAATTACATACTACCTTTAACACCTAGCAAGTCTCGAATTGATTGAGTTATTTCATCAATACGATTTACATCTATTGGCGCAATAAAAATAGTATCATCACCTGCTAATGTACCTAAAATACCTGCAGACTCTCCCATACTATCTAGCATCCTTGAAATTAAGGGTGCGCCACCAATACCTGTTTTTAAGATAATTTGCATACTATTATGCTTAACACTCAATACAACTGACTCTATCGATTGTTTTGATTTTGGAACGGCTAGCTCATCCGGTAAGATGTAAATCATCTCATTATTGGCATTACGAGTTTTTACCGCCCCTAGCTTAGAAAGCAAGCGAGATATCTTAGCTTGCGACATATTGTCAAAACCTTGTTCCGACAAAGCTTCAGCTAATTGTCCTTGTGAACCATGACATTGTTCTTTTAATAGGCGTTTAAAGGCCAAGACTAAGTTTGATTCATGTTTTTTGCGCAAAGTGGTCATATCAAGTTCTATAAAATGGTGCTAATACGAGTATTCTACACTAGCTTTATTAAGATTAGCTATTTTATGTATATATATACAAGTTTAAAGTGAATATTATTCACGTCTATATCTCTTTACACTTTTTAAACAAAACCTTTCTTGCCATCTTAGCTAGAAACGATAAGCTAGTCTCATGAAAACTCTTTTAACAAAAATGAATATTTTACTGCTTTCTATTCTCATACTAAGCGGGTGTAGCTCTAACTCTTTTAATGACTTATTCAGTAGCTACACCCAACAAATGAGAGGAGTAAAGCTAGCTCAAAATCAAGGCCATTTTCAACAAGGTATTAGCTTACTTCCCAAACGCAGCACTAATGATGGCAGCTATAATTTAGGCTTGTTAGAAAAAGCACGTTTAGAGTATTTAGCAAAAAATAATGAACAAAGCAGAAAAGACTTTGCTTATGTTTATCAGCTTATTGAGCAAAGCCAACAAAAAGCCAAAGTAGAACTTAGCCGTGGCTTTGAAAATGTTGCAGCTATTGTAAGTAACGACAATGCCGTACGCTATGATATTCCACTTTATGAGCAAAGCATGCTCCATAGCTATCAAGCATTAAACTATCTTACGCAACAAAAATTATCTGGCGCTTTAGTTGAGGTAAGGCGTGCCAATCAAGTTCAAGAAAAAGCATTATTAGCAAATGTCGATAATATTAACAAAAGCATAGATAACTTGCCTCAGCAATACCCCAGTATGAACCGTACTATAGGTGATGTAAAAAATGGATTCCAAAATGCGTATACCTTTTATTTATCCGCGGTATTGTATGAAAGTGCTGGCCAGAAAAATGATGCCTACATTGATTTTAAAAAGGCATTAGAGATTTACCCTGATAATACTTATTTGCAGCAAAATGTATGGCGCTTAGCAAATATTTTACGAATGACTGATGATATAACGTTGTTTAAATCAACATTATCAAGAGCTGTTACTAAAAAAGCTAATCAAACACAAAATAATGGAAAAGTTATTTTTATTGTTGAAAATGGCATTGTTGAAGCTAAACAAGAAACATCATTAAGTCTTCCTATCTACACCAGCCATAGTGACGCTCGCTTTTATAATGTTGCTTTACCTAGTTATGCTAATCATTTAACCGTTTATTCGCCTTTAACATTTGCATATCAAGGCCAAAAATATCAATCACAAGAAGTTGTACGTTTACAATCATTAGCAGCAAAGCAACTGCAAGATATGCTACCTATAATTATCGCCAGACAAATAACACGCTTAGTTGCTAAAGAAGAAATCAGGCAAACATTAGCAAGAAAAGGTGGCGATATAGGAAATATATTCGCCAATATTTACAATATAGTTAGTGAAAAAGCTGACACAAGAAGCTGGAATACTCTTCCTGATAGCATTCAAATTTTAGAGCTTAATTTAACTGTGGGTAATCATTTGCTCAATGTAGACATAAATGGCGTAAACCAACAAATTGCAGTATCCATAAACAAAAATAGACAAACCTTAGTCACACTCAGTTCAATCGGTACTTATACTGACTATAGTGTTTTCAATCTATAACAGAACCCCATAATAACGAGGAGAAAAACTATGTTATTCATAAAAAAAGTATCCCTACCTTTGGTGTTATTAATATCAACATTACTTATTAGCGCTTGCCAAAATATACCACCTGTTACTTCTGGTATAGGCGCTAAAGAACTTAGTTTGTCACAAAGCTATGAGCAACACCTACAGATAGACAATCAAAAACTAGCTAAGCGAGTTCACATCAGTGATATAAAATCACGAAAGCAAAACGATTTATTACAAGTTAACTTAAGCCTCACTAGCACTTATGAAAAATCATTACAGTTGCAATATCAGTTTGTATGGTTTGATCAAAGTGATTTTATCATTGAAGCAGGTAAAAGCTCTTGGCAACCTGTTGAGTTGCATGGCATGCAAACCAAAACAATTACTAGCCTAGCACCAACACCACTAGTCACTAAATTTAGGCTTTATGTACGTGAAGTTCCAGAGAAGTTCTTTAAATACAAATAAACATATTAAACAAATTATTACCCTATGAAGGACAATATTATGAATAAACTACTTATGACCGCCAGCATTAGTCTTGCTTTAATTGCACTAGGTGGATGTACCAACAAATCAGTCGTTCGTTATGGTGATGCTACAGCTGTTGAAACAACCAATATTAATTTTGGCTCAACTGACTTACAAAAAGTAGCAAGCCAGATGACAGACTCTTTACTACTTTCTCCTGTGGTAGGTACTTTAACAGCAAATACGCGCCCTATATTATTTGTTGAAAGCATCAAAAACAAAACCAGTGAACACATTGATACCGAGTCAATTACTGATTCAATATCAACTAAATTATTACGCTCAGGTAAATTTCGTTTTGTTGATATGACCCGTGTTGCAGCAGTAAGAGAACAACTCAACTTTCAACAAACTGGTGGCTTAGTCGATTCAAGTAAAGCAATTGCATTTGGTCAACAGGTTGGCGCACAATATATGCTTTACGGAAATTTAGCTAGTATCGTAAAGTCGAATAAAGATAAATCTGATGTGTATTATAAGTTCACATTACGCCTACTAGACTTAAAAAGCGGTTTAGTTGAATGGGCAGATGAAACTGAAATACGAAAAACAAAAGAGAAAAAACTAGTTAGTTGGTAAGGAGGTAATATGAAAACGATATCACAAACCATATTAGCATTATGTTTATTATTTTTTTATTCTACTGATAGCTATGCTAATTATGATAGAAACAAAGCCGTACCTGTAGAGAAGGTACTCTTTGGAAAAGTCATTACGGTACGAAATATCAATCATGAAGAGTTAATTCGTGATAAAAACAATGGTTGGCATAACTTTGGTGGAGCGCTTCTTGGTGGGGTAATTGGTCACCAATTTGGTGATGGTAACGGTAGAGATATTGCAACAGTACTCGGGGCTATTATTGGTGGCTCTATTGCAAGCGATAGAAAAAACCAACCTAAAAAGAAGATCACTTATTTAGTTGAGTTAATGATAGAAACAGAAAAAGGTGAACAATTTATGGTACTCCAAGATTATGATAGAACCATGGTTTTCCATTCAAATGATAAAGTCAGAATGATCTATCTAGCCAACGATACCGTAAGAATAGATAAACAAAGGTAAAATAGACTGTTAACTTTAAATAAGTAGTTGAGTGTGAACATTTACAATAATTTTCTTTACTGGCTTTAGGAAAGTATATAAACGTTCAAATAACGATCACTCTTCTACCTATAATTATCATAGCTTTGTGATAATTTTGTGATAATTACAGGTAAACTTGTAAAAAATGGGACAGTTTCAAAAAAATAAATGAGTTTATTTTAACTAAAGTAAACTTTTATTATTTTATCTTAGCCAAACTTAACGAAATATTTTTTGCTTATTCACTAACTTAAAAGCGAGGTGGTAAGCCTAAAAACAAACGCTCGTACAAATATAATCAAAAATTAGTCAAGCTAATCTAACCATTGACAATTAATCACACCATTTAACAAATCCCTTTTCAAAACAGCTGTTTAACAATTGTTATACTTTCGTGATACATAATGCTTTTTCTCTTTGTAAACTAAAATTGAAATTATTTAGCTCACAAGGGAAAAACATGAAACTTATTAAAGTAGCATCTGCGGTTGCATTAGCTTGTTCAAGCTCAGTGCTAATGGCACAAACAATTGAGATTACAATAACCAACTTAACTCATGCTCAAAACTTCACGCCACGTTTAGTGATAGCTCATGATAGTTCAGTAGACGCTTTTGAGCCTGGAGTAGGAGCAACAAGTGCATTAGCATGGTTAGCTGAAGCAGGGGTAATTGACGATGCACAAAATGCAGCATCTTCAGGACAAAATTTTGAAGCACTTTTAGGTCCTACAGATACAGACAACACAACCAATACTTGGCATCGTTTTGGCGGTTTAGTTGCACCTTCTACAACCTCTGCAACATACTCTTTTGATACCCTAGATAAACCATATCTTTCAATCCTTACAATGCTTATTCCAACCAACGATGCATTTGCTGGTTTAGATAGTATTGAAATTCCAACTACGCCGGGAACTTATACTTATATGCTAAATGCATACGATGCAGGAACTGAGCTAAATGATGAATTAAACAGCACACGTACTGATATTGTAGAACAAGACACAGGTAATGCATTAGGAGGTTACGGTGTTCCAGGCGTTGCTGGGGTTGGCGCATCACCAGTAGAATTAGGTGTAGGTGGAACAGGCGTTGCTGTAAAAGTTGGCTTTGCAATTGACGGTTCTGCAATAGGTGCTAATGAAGTTGTTGATGGTACAGACGGCCCTGTCCATATTCATAGAAATATTCTTGGTGATACTAGCTTAACTGATGGCGCCAGTGATTTACAATCAACGGAACACCGTTGGTTGAACCCTGTTGCTCGAGTAACTATTACTATCCCAGCACCTTAATTTAGGGAGAACTGATCATGAATATGAACAAAATAAACCTAGCGCTACTACCGCTTATTGCCGTTCTAGTAACAGGGTGTGGTGACGATGGTAAGGATGGTGCTCCTGGTCCTGCAGGCGTTGCTGGAGTTGACGGTACAGATGGTATTGATGGTATTGACGGAACTAATGGCAACCTTGCCGTTTTCACCGTACAAATTACCAACTTAACCTACAGTCAACCATTATCACCAGCAGCAATAGTTTTACATGAACCTGGTTATAACATTTTTATTGACGGTGAACCGGCAAGCACAGCTTTAGAAGTACTTGCTGAGTCGGGTAATCCTAGCGACATAATTACTGAAGCAGTAGCATCAACAGAGTACTTAGATGCAATTGCGAGTGACAGTGCAACTGCGCCAAGATCGATAGGCAATGTATCAACACTATTAGTACCTTTGTTAGATGTTGATGATTTAAGAATCAGTCTAACGACCATGTTAGTAGATACCAATGATGCATTTACTGGCTTAAATGCTGCGGATATTAGTAACATGACGGTAGGACAATCTGTTAGCTTTATGGCGCCTTCATGGGATGCTGGTACAGAAGCAAACACAGAAACAGCGAGTACAATACCAGGTCCAGCAGCTGTTGCTGCCGGCGGTGGTGGAGCAAGTGCTGGTTTTGATGCTGCACGTGATGATCTTTTTAACCTAGTTCATTTTCATCCGGGCGCTGTAACTAGTGCAAATGCTGATGACGCCAGTAAAGAAGGTTTAAATACATCAGTATTAACAGAAGCTGATCGTTGGGGTAATCCAACAGCTAAAATTGTAATCACACGTACACGCTAACTTAAGTCGGTATATACTCATTAAGAGTAGAGATCAACAAACGTAGAAGTAATGTATATAAAGCCACCTTTTGGTGGTTTTATTTATAATAACATCAACAAAATAAAACAAATTTGCCCAGTACCAAGTACACTATCAGCGAATAATATTTATATACAGATTAACTAAGCTTTCGCTCAGGTAAATTAGGGTACAAAGATGAAAGATAAAATTTTAATTGTTGAAGATGAAACTGACATCGCTAACTTAATTCAAGTCCACTTAACAGAATTAGATATTGATAGTGATATTTGTTCTCATGGCCAACAAGCACTTGAATTAGCCTTAAATCAAAATTATCAACTTGTGATACTTGATGTCATGTTGCCTGGTATGAATGGACTCGATATATGTCGACAACTTCGTCAAATAAAACCTTTACAAGCTATCTTAATGTTAACGTCTAAAACCTCTGAGACAGATAGAGTGTTAGGTCTTGAATTAGGCGCAGATGATTACATGACTAAGCCTTTTAGTATTCGTGAATTACAAGCGAGAATTCGTACCCAGCTGAGACGAGTACATGCACTAAGTGATAAGAATGAAATTGCCCCATCATCACAAAATGAAATATCGCAATCAAATAATAATGAAGTACAAAGCAGTAATAGTACTTGTATAGGCCAATTACTTGTTGATCATCGCTATCATCAAGTTACTTATAAAGATAACGTAATAAATTTAACATCTACCGAGTTTGAACTTTTAGGCTTTCTCTGTAAAAACCCTGATCAAGTATTTTCCCGCGCTCAACTTTTAGATAGTGTCTGGGGCTATAATCACAGTGGTTACGAACATACTGTCAATTCACATATCAACCGATTACGCAATAAATTAGAAGAAGACTGTGCTGAACCTCAAATAATTCAAACTGTCTGGGGTGTGGGTTATAAATTAAATTCTAAAGGAGTTTACTAAGTATGCTTTCACTCTATCAGCGCCTTGCTTTATCTGTTTGTTGCGCATTTATTATTATTACATCATTACTTTTTTATTGGAGTAACTCCTTAGCTGAGCAATCAAAATTTCAAGCTGAACAAAAGCTTCATATAGAGCTTGCCGCACATTTAGCTCACGACAACCCACTACTACAAGATGGCGTTTACGACAAAAAGGCATTAGAGAACTTATTTCATTCATTAATGATACTCGGCCCTTCTTTTGAATTTTATTTCCTAGATCCTGCTGGCAATATCATTACTTACTCTGCAGATCCAAGTAAGATTAAACGACAATCTGTTGAACTAAGCCCCTTAGTTGCTTTAATTGCTAACCCTGAAACAGTTCCAATTTTTGGTGATGATCCTCGAAACTTAACCAAGCAAAAAATATTTTCTGCAGCGCCTATCTATCGTGGTGAAAATTTACAAGGATATCTCTACGTAATTATTGGTGGAGAGATTTATGACTCTATTTTTGATCAGGTAAAAAACGATGTTAACTTACAGCAATATAGTACGTTACTCATTGGCACATTATTATTATTGCTACTTATGCTTCTTGCTGTTTTTCGCTATTTTACTCGCCCCATTAAAAAGCTAGCAACGGAAATGCAATCAATTAAAGCAGCACAATTTGATCAATCTAAAGTCTCTTTAAGCCAATGGCAGCAAGGTGAAAATAACGAAGTTCACATGCTTGGTAGTACCTTTAGAGAAATGGTTACACAAATTAACTCACAGTTAGCACAGTTAACAGAAAACGATCGTATTCGACGTGAATTACTAACCCACTTGTCTCATGATTTACGTACACCATTAGCGACTATGCAAGGCTATATCGAAACGATGGTGATTAAGGGAGACAAGCTATCATCACAAGAGCAAACAGAGTATCTAGCAACCGCACAGCGTAATTCAATGCAGCTAAAGCGTTTAATCGATCAAATTTTTGAGCTAGCTCACTTGGAAGATGGCCAAGTGACCGTCAACCTTGAAACATTTGCTATTGGTGAATTACTTCATGACATCATGGCCAAGTTTGCACTTAAAGCAAAGAGTAAAAATATTCATTTATCGTTACAACCAGCACAATGTCGTTTTATCGTTTATTCAGACATAGCAAAACTTGAACGTATTATTACCAATTTATTAGAGAATGCGCTTAGACATACTAGTGAGGGTGGAGAGGTTGCGATTATTGTCAGCCAATTAACCGATAAAGTGAAAGTGGCCGTAACAGATAATGGCTCAGGCATCAGTAAAGAAGACATTGCCTACATTTTCGATGCCAGATACCGCGCTAGCAATGCTATTGAAGACAGTACCCCTCATGCAGGGTTAGGTTTAGCGATTAGTCAAAAGCTGAGTAAAATTTTGAACTCTGAGTTGCTCGTTGATAGCCAGTTAGGGCTTGGGAGTAAATTTTCATTGTCACTGCAAATAGTAAAACACTAATATTGGTTTTGAGCTGTCAGTGCTAGAATATTTTTTTGAGCATCAATAAGCTGCTTACTAACAACTTTTCGATGCTGAATTGCCTGTTCAAGCGGTATATAACAAGTAGCACTGTTTTGCTCGGCGATCATAATATGGTTTTCACCTGCAACAATGGCTTGTACCGCTGCAACCCCCATCTTAGTTGCGAGCAGTCTATCTTTAGGTACAGGTGAGCCACCACGTTGAATATGTCCTAACACACAAGCGGTACATTCAATTTCTGCTAACTCTTTTAACTCTTTTGCTAGCTCAAACGCACCACCTGGCCACAAATTTTCAGCTATAACAATAATATAACTACTATGACGATTTTGCTGAGCTGCTTTTATTTCTGCTGCTAAAGTTTCGAGTTGCTGTTGTTGCTCTGCCAAAGAAAAGTTTTCGAAAGAGAGTACTTTTTCTGCGCCGCAAGCAATACCTACATTGAATGTGATATGCCCGCTATGTCTTCCCATTAATTCAACAAGAAAGATACGTTCAAAAGCATCAGCTGTATCACGTATTTTATCTATAGCTTCAATGCCAGTATTCACTGCCGTAGCAAAGCCTATTGTGAAATCAGTACCATCAAGATCGTTATCAATAGTGCCGGGGATGCCAATAAGTTGTCCATGCCAATAGTTTTTCAATGCTAGCAAGCCAGTAAAAGAGCCATCGCCTCCCACAACAACTAATGCATCAATCGCTTCTTTTGTTAAAGTCTCTGCCGCTTTTTTAAGGCCTTCTTCTGTGCGCATTTGCTCACAACGAGCACTCTTTAAGAAAGTACCGCCACGATGAATAATACTTTTAACGTGACCAAGCCCTATTGATTTAGCTTCAGCAATGCTTTCAGTACAAATTAAGCCGTTATAACCGTGGAAAAATCCAATAACTTCAATATGGTAATGATGAGCCGCCAAAACTACAGCACGTATAGCAGCATTCATGCCTGGGGCATCGCCACCACTAGTTAAAATAGCAATACGTTGACACTTCACATTCGACATATGAATATTTCCTAATAGCTCAAATTACTTATTTAGAAAACTATACCACATCAAAAATTTTAAGCGTTAGTAAGCTTTATGAATAACTTACTGAAACAGGAATAGTGAGTACCTGTTTACCTTTGTGTTTAAGCCAAAAGTAAACACCTACAAAACATAGTAAAACGATAACAATGTATATACTTGCAATGAAAGGCGCTGCAAAGAAATTACCGATTTGAAAACATAAGGTTGCCATTAAATAAGCGAGTAAAAAACTCCAAACAGCAGCAAAACCAGCCCAACGGCTACCTACTTCATTTTTTATAGCGCCCATTGCAGCTACACATGGCGTATAAAGAAGAATAAACAGTAAATAACTAAATGCACCTAATTGACCAGCAAAGGCAGATTGCATTATTTGGTATGTGGTTAATTCAACTTCTTGGTCTTCAGCTACTTGCTCTAAGTTGCTCAAATCACCAACATCAATACCTAATGGATCATCGGGGGCAATTCCCAATAGGTTTTCTTTGATGCTATCAATGGCATCTTGCCAACTAGCTGATAACGATGGCTCTTCACCTTCGGAACCATTACTTGGTGAATATAAACTGTTAAAGGTTGCCACCAACACTTCTTTAGCAAAAATTCCCGTGATAATACCAACACCAGCTTGCCAATTTTCTTCTTTAATACCCATAGGTGTAAGTAAAGGCATAACCACTTGTGCGCTTTGACTCAAAATAGACTTTTCACTATCTTGATGTCCAAAACTACCATCAGTGCCAATTGAGTTTAAAAAATTCAATAAACACACAACAATAACAATCGTTTTACCCGCGCCAGTAACAAAACCATAAGTACGTTGCCATACACGTTTACTTATTGCGCCAATTTTAGGTAGTTCATAAGGAGGAAGCTCCATAATATTTAATGAACTAGTACCTGACAACACAGTCTTTTTGAGTAAAAAACCAGTAAAGATTGCAGCAGCGATACCAATTAAGTACAACAAAAACACTAAGTTTTGACCGCTATCTGGAAAAAAAGCTGCCGCAAATAAAGCATAAACCGGTAAGCGCGCACCACACGACATAAATGGCGACATCATAATAGTGGTAATACGCTCTCTTTCACTGTCTAGTACTCTTGCAGACATTACTGCGGGTACCGTACAACCAAAACCAACAATTAAAGGAACAAAAGCTTTACCTGGTAAGCCAATTTTTTGCATTACGCTATCAACAACAAAAGCTGCTCGTGCCAAGTAACCAGAATTTTCTAATAAAGATAAGCCAATAAATAAGCAGGCGATTACTGGAATGAAAGTAGCTACAGTTCGCATACCACTACCAACACCCTCCACAATAGTTAATAGCCACTGAGGCAAATTAAGAGGAGCCAAAAAGTGTAATGGGTAATCAACAAACAGTGTTCCACTGAGGATGTCAAAAAAATCGATAAAAGCACTACCAACGTTAATAGCAAACATGAATAGTAGATACATCATGCCTAAAAATACGGGAATGCCTGTTATAGGATGCAATACAAGGTTATCTAACTTATCGGTGAAACGAGCCTCTCCACCTGTAGCACTTGCGCGAGACAACACATCAATCACATAATCTTGTCTTGCTTGAATTGCTGATGCACTTTCTTCTTGTAAGTTATTATTTTGTTCTGGCTTAATGCCTTCACTCGTTTTACTTTGTTGAGTTATTTGCTGTTGAGCAACTAATAGCTTTTGC
>CAXIBS010000048.1:0-13808 GCA_964022585.1 uncultured Colwellia sp. | reverse complement strand
TTAATAACTGCTGTTACGGTATCGCTATCATCATTTGCTAAACGTAATATTAATTCTTGCTGAAATAAAATGGCCCATATTCCCCCTATAATTGCACCTATTGCAACGGCAGGAAAAGCAGAGACTTTTTTTAGAGCCAAAAATAAAAGTACACCCAATGGTACTAAATTAACCAAATGAATATTAAATTGCTGTGCTAATTGATTACTTAGTTCATCAATAGAAGAGGTAGTTGCAGCTGCTTCTTCGCTAAAACCTAAGAATAAAAACAAAATAATCGCTGTACTGATAGAAGGAACCGTTGTCCAAAACATATAGCGAATATGAGCAAAAAGCTCACTACCAGCGATGGCTGGTGCTAAATTAGTTGTTTCAGATAGAGGAGACATTTTATCACCAAAGTATGCGCCTGATATAACAGCTCCTGCTGTAATTGCAGGATCTAATGATAAGCCCTGAGCAATACCAATTAGCGCCACACCAATGGTAGCAGCAGTAGTCCAAGAACTGCCAATACTTAATGCAACAATACCGCATATAATACAAGCTGCGGCATAAAACCAACTAGGGTTTAGAATTTGTAATCCATAATAAATCATCGTTGGAACAGTCCCTGACAGTAACCAAGTTCCAATAAGTGAGCCAACAGCCAAAAGAATCAATATTGCGCCAAGTGAAAGAGAGATTCCTCTAACGATGGCCTTTTCAATATCCTTCCATCGATAGCCATTTTTAACACCTATAACAGCCGCAACTCCCATAGCAACCAATAACGATATTTGATTGGGTCCATAAGATGAATCATTACCAAAATACACAACGGACATGGCAAGTAATACAACTAAAGAGATAACGGGAATAAATGAGTCAAGCATACTGGGTTCTTTAGTATAAACTTGATCAGAGAGTGGTTTTGACATGCTTTACATTAACCTTTTATTATAATTTTTATGTTTTAGTGATTATTTATTCACTTTATATAAATAAAAAAACTATCATTTAGATACAAGAAAGCCGCCTTGTAGGCGGCTTTCTTGTATCTTTATCACTTATTTTTTAGCTATTTTATCTAAATTTATTAAATCAAACGTAATACGCGCTGTTTCATCTAAAAATGGATCTAATTCTTCTAAATCATCAGGTAGATCATCAAGTGAATTAACTTTCTCCTTCCCCATCATAGCAAGGCGATCATTTGCACGTATTAGCTGTTTATCTTTACGCATTTCACGCTTAGTCTTGCGTTTTGAAAGGTTCAGTGAAACTGATTTTTTATCTTTTTCAGCTTTAAAAGTTTCAATATCAGCAAGTAAATAATTAAATTCATTATTGTCTTTAATACGTTGTTGATACCTAGAAGTTAAGTAACTTACGTCGCTATCAATATTATCAAGCTCTGTATATTTTGCTTGATCTATTTGATCCCAAGGTAATGCATTTTCTTCTTTACTTTCGCCCCATTCTTCAGGGTCAACTGCACTAGGAAATTCTATATCTGGTAATACGCCTCTATGTTGAGTACTTCCACCATTAATACGATAAAACTTCGCGATAGTATATTGAATGCTGCCTAAGGGATTTTCATATAAGTCATACACTCTTCCCAAACCCCTGTGTTGCTGCACAGTACCTTTACCAAAGGTATGTTCACCAACAATAATGCCTCTACCATAATCTTGAATCGCTGCGGCGAAGATTTCAGACGCTGAAGCACTGTATCTATCAACCATTACAGTTAGCGGGCCATCATACGAGCTAACACCATCTTTATCACGAAGCACTTCAACACGATTTGCTCCATTTCTGATTTGTACAACAGGCCCTTTATCAATAAATAAGCCTGTTAGTAGTGTAGCTTCAGGTAATGAGCCTCCACCATTACTACGCAAATCAACAATAATACCTTCTACTTCTTGTTCTTTTAGTTTCTCAATTTCTTTTTTTACATCACGAGATAAATGATTATAAAAACTTGGAATAGTGATTATACCCAGCTTTTTACCTTGAGTATCAGCATCTTCGTTTTCATAATAAACTTCAGATTTAGCTGCCTTATTCTCTAGTTTAATTTTATCCCTGACGATAGTAACTGTTTTAATATTAGAAATATCTTCAGTTTTTCCAGAGAGAACTTGCAACCTAACAGTCGTACCTTTAGCACCCTTAATCTTTTCTACAACATCATCTAGTCGCCAGCCAATGATATCTTCAAAGTCATCATCCCCTTGAGCAACTCCAACAATACGATCTTTTGCTTTCAATTGTTTTGATTGATCAGCTGGACCACCACTGATAACGCTTTGAATTACTGTATAATCTTCTTCTGCGCGTAAAACTGCGCCAATACCTTCTAAAGATAAATTCATTTCCATTTGAAAACGTTCAGCATTTCGAGGAGATAAATAAGAAGTATGTGGTTCAACAACTCGTGCAAAACTATTCATAACAAGTTGAAAGACATCTTCGCTTTCACTTTGCTTTAAGCGTTTTATAGCGTATTCATATCGTTTTGTCAGAATTTCTTTGATTTTAGGCCATTCTTTACCTGTTAAAGTTAAATTTAGCGCATCAGATTTTACTTTAATACGCCAGAGTTCATTTAATTCATCAACAGATTTTGGCCAAGCAGCGTTTTCACGATCGTATGAATAGACTTCATCTTTACTGTAGTCAAAAGGTGACTTATTAGAGTCACTAGAACTATCTTTAATGTCTAATAAGCTTAATGCATATTCATATCGCTCTAGGCGACGTTGCATATTTAAATTATAAATATCATAAGCAAGATCAAGTCTACCGCGGGCAAAAGCGTCATCAAACTCAACACTGTGCTTTGAGTAGTTAGCAACATCACTGGCTAAAAATACATTTCGAGAATAATCTAGCTGTTTAATAAAGCGATTAAAAACTTCTTCAGATAAAGAATCATTTATATTAACTTTTTTATAATGACCGCGTGTGAATCGAGCCGTGATGCGTTTACTTGCCGTAGCGTGCTGAGTCTCAGGTGCTAGAGTGGGCAACTCTAGATCTATATTTTCATCCGAAAATGCTAAAGCACTGAGGCTACTTATTGAAAAACTAACCGATATTGATACGGCGAGTGCTATACGACAAAGTTTTTGCATGCATACTTCTCCAAACTATTTTATTAACACAACGTAGTTTTCACAGGTAACTTTATGAATATATATTTTTCATTTGTGTTTTTATAACCATACCGGAGTCTAATTGAACACTAATGTCATTACCTGCTATTTCAGTAATAGTTGCATTCATAGGCGTATTTCCTAATTGAACTTTAACTTTACTTCCTACAGTTATTGTAGCTGATTCTACAGGTTTCAATACTGGTGCTTCTTTTTTGGCTACTTTATTTTTAGTTGTTTTAACTGATTTAAACTTAGTCGAATCTCGTTTAGTCGCCGCAGAAGTACTGTTTTCACTGTCTTTAGGCTTTTGACCTTTATAAGATTTTTTTGTTCCATTATCAGTTGATTTTTTAGCTGCCGAATTGTTACTAAATTTTTCTTGGCTCTCTTTTAACGTTTTGCTTGCATAATTAGCTTGCTCTTCATCAATCTCAGCAACATTTTTTCCATCTATATCGACACGAAAGGCACCTAACTTAATCGCTTTAAGGTAACGCCAGCTACTAGTGTAATGTCTTAAGGCTTGGCGTAAGCGTGTTTTGCTTACTGTTTCATCGTCAGTTAATTTTTCAGATAAGTCTTGAAAAATCCCTACTTTTAAAGGTTTAACTGGTCCTTTAACAGAAAAACACTCAGGAAATTTCTCTGTTAAGTAAGTAATAATATCTTTTGTGCTAATTCGTTTAATTTCAGTTTCCATAAATACAACTTTTATACAATTTTAGTTAAATAGGTTAAATTAATAATCTTCTCGTTGAAGGTGTTGGTCTCTATTATCAAGAACATGCCTACACCATTCATAAATATCTGCGGATTCTAAATCAGGTAAAGCTTCTTGCCCAATCCAAGTATCCCAAATTAAAGCTAACAATCGCTCTAATACTTCAGTTTCTATATCGTCTTCTGCTAAGTCATACATCGTGTGATAAAACTCATTTACACGCTCTGCAACAACTTCTTCTTCACCATCCCAGTCACCAACAACGGCTTCAGAGACAAGGTAATCATGTATTACAACAAATTCTTTCATTTTAACTGACTCTTCTCTAACATTTGTTCGTGTTCAGTTAAATTTTGCTCAAATATTTGCACAATTTTTTCTAAACCTTTTTGATCATCCTGATCAAAGCGTTCGAATTGTGTACTGTCAATATCCAGCACCGCTATTGTATCACCCTTAAGTTGCACAGGAATAACAATTTCTGCATTACTCGCGGCATCACAGGCAATATGCCCTTCAAATTGATGAACATCAGCAATACGTTGTGTTGTCATAGTTTGTGCTGCTGTACCGCAAACTCCAACACCCATTGGAATTCGAATGCAAGCGACTTTACCTTGAAATGGCCCTAGAACCAATTCATTATCAAGTACTCGATAAAAGCCAACCCAATTCACGTGTGCCAAGCCATCAAAGAGTAAAGCTGAAATATTTGCCATGTTAGCAATAGGATCTGCTTCACCAGATATTAATGCTTTAACTTGAGCAGATAAACTTTGATAAAACTCAGTTTTATCACTCATTTGTTTAGTTTCGTTAGTCAATTATAATAACCATAAAAAGATATATACTAAAAACGCATAACATACATTGAAAGCGGTTTAAGTTAAAGCTTTTATCGGGGCAATGTATCAATTTACTGGTATTACTTACTATTCAATTGAATATTTAACCAAAACAGCTGCACCGATGGTCTGATTTCCAAGGTGAAAATTGTCGTGAGACTTTATTTGAGTAGTACTTGATACCACATACGGGTAAGAAGAATAATTATTTTTTATATTCTCTTTAACGAACATTAATTTGCCTAATTTCACCTTTGAGTAATTTGCAATATTAACGGCTTTGTTGCGAGCATTAGCTAAAGCTTCTTTTAGTGCTTGTTGATAGTATTTTTCAATCACTGTAGCTAAAACTATTTGAGGGTAAACATGATTCAAACCTAATTTCATCATTTTATTAAGAAACTGGTCATAGTCTTTAAGAGTCGAGAAAGTAATATCAATTGTTCTACTAAAGTTAAAATAGCGTGCTTTAGTGCTACTTTGGTTATTTAAAGTCTTTGCTTCAACATAAACGCTATTGTGTTGCTTGTTTGTAAAAGAAGGGGGTTCGAATCTTTGCTTAGTATCTATCCCTGACAAGACTATGGATGGCTTAGATTCTTCTATCGCTAAAGTAATTTTAGATGAGAGAATATCGTCTTGATGGATATCAAAAGTTTTTGCGACTTTAATTACTTGCTTAGTTTTCTGTTCAACATTAGCTCTTACTTTATCTGCAAGCTTGCCACGTTCTTTGATGAAAACACTTATTGCAAGGCTATTAGGTTTAACAAAAACTTGTGCTTGTCCAATAACCTCAATAATTGGAGGGTTACCACTCAAAGATGTACTGTTTGCTGGAGTAACAAGTGTACTGACAGCCATCAAACTTAAAAATAAATACATTATAAGTTTAATCATAGATAAGCTCTGAGTGGTTATGTATTATTTTGTCTTGGTCATCTGTTTAAAACGTAGCTTTTCGCTTTCAGAGGCATTTTGCCACCAATATTGTAGCATCGTTAATGCGTTAACTTTGGTAGTATTTGATGTGCTTGGCCCACTTACACCGATAATTGCTGCTGTAGCTTGTGGGGATATATTTTGGTTTATACGGGCATGAACAGCTTTATCAACTTGTTTAGCTAGCTTGTAATCTGAAACTCGCTCTAACGATATTTCAAGTTGATTATTGCGTGAATCAACTAATTGTAACCTAGGTGATTTCGAAAAACGTTCCGCCGCCTCTAAACTATTTATTTTAACAGTAGATAGTTTAAGTTTTTGTTGGACAGCAATAGTAAATTTAATGATAAAGTCTTGAGATTCAACAACGGTATCTGCTGCAACAATTAAATCTTCAAATACATCTTTATATCGAATTACTAACGCATGAGTTCCTTTAGCAAGTTCAAATGAAGCTTCATTATCTAAAAAGCCACTTTCAATCTCTCTATCGTTTACTTCACTAACAACTAAATTATTAGATACATGAACCGTTGCTGCTAATGCTTGAGTGGACATTGCACTTACTGAACTGCATATGAGTAATGCAGCCAATGATGATAATTTGAAAGACCTAGCCAAAATAAAAATCCTTAAACATATTTATAGAAATATAATAGTCTCTTTATAAACTGACTAGGCTGTAAAGCAAAGTAAAATTACAATAAAATAGCCTAAAGTACTAAAATTACTTTATTAATGGCTAAAATTGCAACTAAAAGCAATCACCAGGAATGCGTACCCAACCTTCCATTAATACACGAGCACTTCTGCTCATACTTACTTTTTTCACTGTCCAATTGCTATTAATACATTCAGCTTCGGCACCAACTTTTAATGTACCTGATGGATGTCCAAAAGTAACATTATCTTTATCACCGCCACCTGCGGCTAAATTAACCAAGGTTCCGGGAATTGTTGCTGCAGTACCAATGGCAACCGCGGCAGTTCCCATCATTGCATGATGTAATTTACCCATAGACAAGGCACGAACGTGTAAATCTATTTCACTTGCAGCAATGTCTTTACCACTAGAAGACGTATACGCTTGAGCTGGTGCTACAAAGGCTACTTTCGGTGTATGTTGACGTGATACTGCTTCAGAAATGTCCTTAATTAGACCCATTTTTACAGCGCCATAGGCACGAATTGTTTCAAAGCGAGTTAAGGCAGCTTCATCACCATTTATCGCTTCTTGTAATTCAGTTCCTGTATACCCTATTTCATCAGCATTTAAGAAGATAGTCGGAATACCTGCAGTAATCATTGTTGCTTTAAATGTGCCAATATTTGGTACAACAAGATCATCAACTAAATTACCTGTTGGAAACATTGCTTCACTTGGGTCAACTGGTGCAACAAAGTCTACCTGTACTTCTGCTGCTGGAAAGGTTACGCCGTCAAGCTCAAAGTCTCCTGTTTCTTGTACTTCACCGTTAGTGATTGGCACATGAGCAATAATCGTTTTAGAGATATTTTTTTGCCAAATTCGTACTTCACAAATACCATTTTCAGGTATTCTGTCTGCATCAACTAAACCAGAGCTAATAGCAAAAGAGCCAACAGCAGCAGTTAAATTACCGCAGTTACCACTCCAATCAACAAATGCTTTATCAATGGCAACTTGACCAAAAAGGTAATCTACATCGTGATCTTCTACATCAGATTTAGCCAAGATTACAGTTTTGCTTGTACTAGAAGTTGCACCACCCATACCATCTGTTTGTTTACCGTATGGATCTGGGCTACCAATTACTCGCAATAACATGTTATCACGTGCTTCACCAGGTACCTGACAACGTTCTGGTAAATCGGTTAAGTTAAAAAACATGCCTTTAGATGTACCACCACGGATATAGGTGGCTGGAATTTTTACTTGAGGTACGAAAGCCATTTGCTCTCTCCTTTTTATTTTTTCTTACAAAAAATGGCACATTATCTTGCAAGAACAATGTGCCATTTTAAAAGTCAATTGAATACATTTAGAACGCAGGAATTTGATTTTAGAGCAAGGCGGAGGCGCGGAGTTGACGAACGTCAATGAGCACCTCCAACAAAGCTATCAAATTAAATAACAAGTTATGCGTTTGATTCAAGGAAGTCAGTGGCGAATTTCTGTAAAACACCACCGCCGTTATAAACGGTAACTTCTTCCGCTGTATCTAAACGACACTTAACTGGAATTTCAACAACGTCGCCATTCTTACGTGTCATTACAACAGTCATCGCACCACCTGGTGCTGTAGTACCGATAACATCATACGTTTCTGTTCCGTCAATGCCGTAAGTATTACGTGTGTCACCTTGAGTGAATTCAAGTGGTAATACACCCATACCAATTAAGTTAGTACGGTGAATACGCTCAAAGCCTTCTGAAACAATAACTTCAACACCAGCTAAACGAACACCTTTAGCAGCCCAGTCACGTGATGAACCTTGACCGTAATCAGCACCAGCGATGATGATTAATGGTTGTTTGCGATCCATGTAGGTTTCAATAGCTTCCCACATACGAGACTCAGTTCCTTCAGGCTCAATGCGAGCTAATGAACCTTGCTTAACTTCGCCATTTTCGTCACGACACATTTCATTGAACAATTTCGGGTTAGCGAATGTTGCACGCTGTGTTGTTTCATGATCGCCACGGTGAGTTGCGTATGAGTTAAAGTCTTCATGCGGTACACCCATTTTATCAAGGTAAGCACCTGAAGCACTGTTTAACTGAATAGCATTAGACGGTGATAAATGATCGGTTGTGATGTTGTCACCAAGTACCGCTAATGGACGCATTCCTTTCAACGTACGTTCACCTGCTAAAGCACCTTCCCAGTATGGCGGACGACGGATATAAGTACTCTTAAGATCCCAATCGTATAATGGACTTTCAGCTGGCTCAAAAGCGCCTAGGTCAAACATAGGTGTGTAGATTTTTTTGAATTGCTCAGGCTTAACAGCAGAAGTTACGATTGCATCGATTTCTTCATCTGATGGCCAGATATCTTTCAAGGTAATATCATTACCGTTTTGATCTTGACCCAACACATCTTTTTCAATATCAAAACGCATTGTACCGGCAAGAGCATAAGCAACAACTAATGGCGGCGACGCTAAGAAAGCTTGTTTAGCATGCGGATGAATACGACCATCAAAGTTACGGTTACCTGATAATACAGCTGTTGAGTATAAATCACGATCGATAATTTCTTGTTGGATTTTCGGATCCAATGCACCCGACATGCCGTTACACGTAGTACATGCATAACCAACGATACCAAAGCCTAGCTTCTCCATTTCAGGTAATAAGCCAGCTTCTTCTAAGTAAAGTTTCGCTACTTTTGAACCTGGTGCAAATGAAGACTTAACCCAAGGCTTACGCACTAAACCTAATTCGTTAGCACGTTTAGCTACTAAACCAGCCGCAACTACGTTACGCGGGTTAGAGGTATTAGTACAAGAGGTAATAGCTGCAATGATAACTGCGCCATCAGGCATTTCACCATTCGCTTCTTGTACTTTACATGCGTCTAAATTTTTAGCGATATCTTTTGATACAAGATCAGCAGTCGCTAAACGACGATGTGGGTTAGACGGACCAGCTAAGTTACGACAAACCGTTGATAAATCAAACTCAATAACACGTGGGTATTGTGCTTCAACTAAATCATCAGCCCATAAACCTGTATGTTTAGCATATGTTTCAACTAATTTAACTTGCTCTGGTTCACGACCAGTAAGTTTTAAGTAGTCAATTGTTTGTTCATCAATGTAGAACATACCTGCTGAAGCACCGTATTCTGGTGTCATATTTGAGATAGTTGCACGGTCACCGATAGTTAAATCTTTAGTACCTTCACCGAAGAACTCTAAGTAGCTTGATACTACTTTTTCGTTACGTAAGAATTCAGTGATTGCCAATACCATATCAGTGGCAGTGATACCTGGTGCACGTTTACCGGTTAATTTAACACCAATAATATCAGGTAAGCGCATCATAGATGGGCGACCAAGCATTACCGTTTCAGCTTCTAAACCACCAACACCAATAGCAATAACACCTAAAGCATCAACGTGTGGCGTATGAGAGTCGGTACCAACACAAGTATCAGGGAAAGCTACACCATCACGGGCTTGAATAACCGGTGACATTTTCTCTAAGTTAATTTGATGCATAATGCCGTTACCAGCAGGAATTACATCAATATTTTTAAAGGCTGTTTTTGTCCATTCGATAAACTTGAAGCGGTCTTCGTTACGACGATCTTCAATATCACGGTTTTTCTGGAATGCATCAGCGTCAAAACCCGGTGCTTCCACTGCAAGAGAATGATCTACGATTAACTGTGTTGGAACAACAGGGTTAACTTTAGACGGATCGCCACCTTGTTCAGCAATTGCATCACGAAGACCTGCCAAATCAACTAAAGCTGTTTGACCTAAAATATCATGACAAACTACTCGTGCTGGATACCATGGAAAATCAAGCTCTTGCTTACTTTCAATAAGCTGCTTCAATGACTCAGTAAGTGACTCAGGATCACATTTACGTACTAATTGCTCAGCTAAAACACGTGAGGTATAAGGTAATTTTGCATAAGCACCTGCGCTTATGTCTTCAATTGCTGAGCGGGTATCAAAATAATCGATATTTGCGCCCGGCAATGGCTTGCGGTAATCATAATTCATAATTGGCTCCCTAAAAAAAACGAGTCTCAAGCAGCAAAATGCTTTGCAACTTAATACTCGTCTTTAATACTAAGATTATCTTTCGGCGATTGGATTAACTTTACGTGGCTCTGAACCAGTATAATCGGCTGAAGGACGGATAATACGGTTATTAGCACGTTGCTCCATTACGTGTGCAGCCCAACCTGTTAAGCGTGAACATACAAAAATAGGCGTAAACAGCTTAGTTGGGATACCCATATAGTTGTATGTTGATGCATGGAAGAAATCAGCATTACAGAATAATTTTTTGGTATCCCACATAAATTCTTCACAAGCAACAGAGATGTCGTAAAGTGAGGTATCACCATTTTCAGCAGCTAGCTTTTCAGACCATGCTTTGATAACGGTATTACGAGGATCAGAGGTGCGGTAAATCGCATGACCAAAGCCCATGATTTTGTCTTTACGCTCTAACATCGCAGCCATTTGCTCTTTAGCATCAGCAGGTGACTTGAATTTCTCAATCATATCCATCGCAGCTTCGTTAGCACCACCGTGAAGTGGACCACGTAGAGTACCGATAGCACCCGTAATACATGAGAACATGTCTGATAACGTTGATGCACAAACACGCGCAGTGAATGTTGATGCATTAAACTCATGTTCAGCATATAAGATTAATGAAACGTCCATTACACGCTTATGTTGCTCAGAAGGCTCTTCTTGATTTAATAGGCGTAAGAAGTGACCACCTAATGACTCTTCATCAGTCATACAGTCAATTTCAACACCATCATGTGAGAACTTATACCAGTAACACATGATTGCAGGAAATGCGGCTAATAAGCGATTTGCCGCTTTATTTTGCTCAGAAAAGTCTACTTCTGGTTCAACATTTCCTAAGAAAGAACAACCTGTACGCATAACATCCATAGGATGAGCTTCTTTAGGAATAAGTTTTAACACTTCTTTTAATGCTTGCGGAATATCGCGCATAGCAAGCAATTCAGCTTTATATTCAGCTAGTTGGCCAACATTTGGTAATTCACCATTAAATAATAAGTAAGCTACTTCTTCAAACGTAGCGTTATCAGCTAAATCTGATACATCATAACCACAATAAGTTAAACCACTACCTGATTTACCCACGGTACATAAAGAAGTTTCACCTGCACTTTGACCACGTAAGCCTGCGCCACCAATTTTTTTCTCTGACATAATTTTTTCCTTATTCTTAAATTTTTATATAGGTAAATTACTTATTTTTTCCATCAGCAAATAACGAATCAAGTTTTTGCTCATAATCGTGGTATCCAAGGTAATCATATAAATCCATACGTGTTTGCATGGTATCAACAACTGCTTTTTGATCACCATCAGCTAAAAGAGTTTTGTAAACTAATTCAGCTGCTTTGTTCATTGCTCTGAAAGCCGATAAAGGATAAAGCACCATGCCACAACCCCACTCGCCTAGCTCTTCTTTATTCCATAATTCGGTTTGACCAAACTCGGTAATGTTAGCAAGAATTGGAACATCTAGTGCTTCTGAGAAAGCACGGTAATGCTCTTCAGTTTTTACTGCTTCTGCGAAAATACCATCAGCACCTGCAGCTACATAAGCTTTAGCACGTTCAATTGCAGCTTCTAAACCTTCTTGTGCGAAAGCATCAGTACGAGCCATAATGAAAAAATCAGGGTCAACACGTGCATCAACTGCAGCGCGAATACGATCTTCCATTTCTTCAATTGATACGATTTCTTTGTTTGGACGATGACCACAACGTTTTTGTGCTACTTGGTCTTCAATATGAACAGCGGCTGCGCCTGCTTTTTCCATATCACGAATCGTTTTAGCGATGTTAAATGCTCCCCCCCAACCTGTATCAATATCAACAAGCAAAGGTAAGCTTGATGCAGCAGTGATACGTTGAACATCCGCAACAACATCATTTAATGATGTCATACCAAGATCTGGTAAGCCGTAAGAAGCATTAGCAACACCACCGCCTGATAAATAGATAGCTTGATGACCAATTTGTTCTGCCATCATTGCGCTATAAGCATTGATGGTACCAACAACTTGTAAAGGCTTGTTGTTTTCTAGTGCTTGACGAAATTTTGCGCCCGCTGATAATTGACTTGTCATGATATTTCCTCTTAAGACTTAATGAGTTGAACTTTCGTTTTTTCTTTCTGGGGTAGTTCTTGTGCTATTTTGTTTTCTATATTTTTACGTGATGCAGCTATATGACGTCGCATTAGCATTTCTGCTAATTCACCATCTCTATCTGCGATTGCTTGGATTATCCGAGAATGTTCATCAAATGCACGACTTGCTCTAGGGCTATTCATGCCAAATTGACATCGGTACATACGGATTAAATGATATAATTGACCACAAATTAATTCGATTAGTTGTTTATTATGGCTGCCTAAAATAACTTTATAATGAAAGTCTAAATCACCTTCTTCTTGGTAATAAGCAACACCATCTTTCAATTCTTGAGTTTGACTGTGTACATTTAGCATTGTTTGCATGTCAGCAATTTCTTCATCAGACATATTTAATGCTGCTTGCCTACAAGCCATTCCTTCAAGTGCTTCTCTGGTAATATAAAGTTCTAATAATCCTTCAATAGAGCAATCAACTACTCTTGAGCCAACATTTGCTTTTCGTTCAATAAGGTGACACTTCTCTAAACGGTTTAGTGCTTCACGTAATGTTGAACGACTAATTTGATAATGCTTAGCTAAACCAGGTTCGCTTATCTTACTTCCTGATGGAATTTCACCCTCAACAATTGCATGTTGAATTTGTTCAAACACCTTGTCTGCTGTAGTGACAGCTTCTTGTTGAGTTGGGTTATTTGTCTTCATAAATATAAGTACATCAAGGTTAAAGTTATAATGATTTTACTGCCGAAATATTGTCGACAAATCATAAATTCAACATCAATAATAGCTGATTAAATTAATTAATCAAGTAGACTTAAGTATTATTGTCGACAATTTGTGTTTTTATGGGAAATAGAGAGGAATTGATTAAATTTTATTCAAGAAAACAAAAAAGCCCACGCAATATATTAATATTGCGTGGGCTTTCTATTATCACTTTTTGTACACTTTGCTTTTAATTATCTAAAAATAAAGTGGCATCCCTAAGGGGATTCGAACCCCTGTTACCGCCGTGAAAGGGCGGTGTCCTAGGCCTCTAGACGATAGGGACACTGAATTAACTTTCGTTAATGCAAACTATCTACCAGATCACTCTGGTGATTTAGCTTTATAAGCTTCATTACTGAAACTATATAAAAGTAAAACTCTAAATTCTTATTTCGAATAAATTCATAGCATAAGAAACTATTTCACTTTTAGTACACTTTACTTAAAATCAAATAAAGTGGCATCCCTAAGGGGATTCGAACCCCTGTTACCGCCGTG
>CAXIBS010000047.1:0-14001 GCA_964022585.1 uncultured Colwellia sp. | reverse complement strand
TGTTGCTGATACGTTACGTGATGCTAAATCGGTTGTTATCGCACCAGGTTACGGTATGGCGGTAGCACAAGCGCAATATCCTGTATATGAATTAACGCAACAGTTAATTAATAAAGGTATTGAAGTACGTTTTGCTATTCATCCAGTGGCGGGTCGTTTACCGGGTCACATGAATGTTTTATTGGCTGAAGCAAAAGTACCTTACGATATCGTTTTAGGTATGGATGAAATCAATGACGACTTCCCAGAGACGGATGTAGTGTTAGTTATTGGCGCAAATGATACGGTTAACCCTGCAGCCGCAGAAGACCCTACAAGCCCAATCGCAGGAATGCCAGTACTTGAAGTTTGGAATGCAAAAGAAGTTATTGTATTCAAACGTTCAATGAGTACTGGTTATGCTGGTGTGCAAAATCCATTGTTCTTTAAAGACAATACGCAAATGTTGTTTGGTGATGCAAAAGAAACTACAGAGCAAATATTTAGAGCGTTATAAATTATTTAACTGCTGATTATTGAAATAAAAGCCTCAACAATAAATTATTGTTGAGGCTTTTTTGTTTATCGCTCAACTTAAGTATATAATCCGCCTCTTTCTATTTATTTGTTCTTTTGGGTGACGTATGAGTGTTGATGCAATTGGTTTATCAGCTGATTTATTAAAAGCGGTAAAAGCATGTGGCTATAAAAATTTAACGCCAATTCAGCAGCAGGCTATTCCGTTAATTCGGTCAGGCGCTGATCTATTAGCAAGTGCACAAACGGGTACGGGTAAAACCGCTGCTTTTAGTCTGCCTATTCTTGATGCTTTAGCTAAAAATACCACCCAAGGTGAAGCTATTAAAGCGCTTGTGTTAACACCTACTCGTGAGTTAGCAGCACAAGTTGCTGAGAATATGAAAGCCTACAGCCAGTTCTTACCTTTAAAGGTTGGTGTCGTTTATGGAGGCGGTAAAATGTCGTCTCAAACTAACCTATTAAAGCAAGGTGTTGATGTATTAGTTGCAACCCCTGGCCGGTTAATTGAGCACTTATTACTTCGTAATGTTGACTTGTCACAAGTAAAGCATCTGGTACTAGATGAGGCTGATCGTATGCTTGATATGGGTTTTTTAACTGATATTGAAAAACTGATTCAAGCAATGAAACATAATCATCAAACGTTGATGTTTTCAGCAACTTATTCTAATAAAGTAAAGTCATTAGCTACTCAGATATTAAGTACACCTAAAGTGCTGGGTGTTGCCAGAGAAAACTCTACTTCTGGCAAGGTAAAGCAATCTGTTTACTGGGTTAGTGAAGCTAGAAAACGTGAATTACTCTCAGAATTAATTGGCGTTAATAATTGGCAACAGGTACTTGTATTTGCAGGAACGAAAGAAAGTGCCAATATCCTCGCAAAGGAATTGAAGCTTGATGGGATTAGAGCCGCGCTTTGTCATGGCGATAAAACGCAAGGTGCTCGTAATAAAGCCTTAACTGATTTTAGAGAAGGTAAAGTACGAGTTTTAGTTGCGACAGATGTGGCTGCACGCGGTTTAGATATTGATGACTTAGCTTATGTCGTTAACTTTCATTTACCCTTTTTAGCAGAGGACTATATTCATAGAGTTGGTCGAACGGGACGTGCTGGTAAATCAGGTAAAGCTATTTCATTAGTGAGTCCAAAAGATGAAAAGTTCTTGGAAAATATTGAAGCGTTAATTGAAAGAAAGTTTGAGCGTATTGTTGTTCCCGGTTATGAACTAAGGCGTGATGAGGCTATTGAACATCAACAAATTGCTGAAAAAAGAGCGAGTAAGAATCGCTATCGTGCAAGTCAAGAAAAGAACCAAGCAATAGCTAAAAGAAACGCTAAAAAAGCAAGTTCTTCTAAATCTTCAAATAAAAAATACAACACGAAAATCAAGAAAAAGCGTTAGTGAATAAAAAGATAACAAATAATAAAGCAGC
Organism: uncultured Colwellia sp.; assembly: GCA_964022585.1. Lineage (GTDB taxonomy): Bacteria > Pseudomonadota > Gammaproteobacteria > Enterobacterales > Alteromonadaceae > Colwellia. The sequence continues at coordinate 12,048 of CAXIBS010000047.1, read as the reverse complement.
ATCTAATGCTGCTTTATTGAATATCACAACAGAAACGCCGTTTAATAAAAGGCATGATTGTTGGTTTTGCGGAGAGCCAAATCAGTTTGTCTTTGTTTATCAGAATTTTTTTGAAGTATCAGCGCTATCAGCTAACGCAGTTACTGAGTTTTCGATACCTAGTTGTAAAGAGTGTTTTCATGTTGCTAAAAAATCGGTTGAGAATGCTAAAAATACAGGCCAGCACTACTCTGTTTGGACAATAAAAGCAGAAGTAAAAAAGTATTTATTTAACCTTCATCGAAAAGATCTAGCAATAGGCATCAATTGGACTAAAAAAGAACTTGAAGAAAGTGAATTTGAAGATGGAAATTTTTCAGGTTTTCAACGTAGTGCTTGGTTTATGTTTGAACTAGCTAGGGATAGAGTCAATTACTTAAGCTGGCCTCTTTTTGTTGATGGCATAGCAATAATAGATGAATATCAAAAGCAAAGTTTTAATTTTGATAATCTTGTTTACCCTAATATTGAGCAGGCGATGCAGCATTATGCAAACAGTCTGTCGATAGATATTAAATATTTTCGTACAGTAATGGAAGTTTTAGGTAAAGAGAGTTTTGCTAAGGCGGTAAGGTTTTGCCGACTACGCGTTGCCGAAAGTACGCACGAACGACAAACTGCTCTTAACCAACTACGCTTAGAGCAGTGTAACATTAATATATCAAACAACCGTTAAAGGTTTAGATAAGTTCATTTTTTGACGGTATAACGCTTGATCTGCTCGTTCAAAAAAGCTTCTTTCATTGTCTCCTCTATTCATAAAAGTTGCTCCTAGGCTACAGCCAATCTGGTATTTAGCGAGTAAGACATTATTTTGTAAAGCATTGTTAATTCTGTTTTGAATAATATCTAAAGAGCTGTCACATGCATGCTCTACGATAATAGCAAATTCATCTCCACCAAAACGAAAGGTGCTATCTGAATCACGAATACACGATCTGAGTATACCTGAAAATGCGACTAACACTTGATCGCCAATATTATGACCATAGGTATCATTAACCGCTTTAAACTTGTCTAAATCACCCAGTACTAAACCAATTTGAGTATGATGACGATTAGCATTATGCATTGCACGTTTCAGTTGTTCGTCAAAATAACGACGATTTCCTAAACCTGTGAGTCCGTCATGCATGGCAAGCTGAATAGCCTGATGATATTGCAAAGCATTTTTTAATGGGTACAGTATAACTTGATGAATTCGCTGTAAGTCTATTGAATTAATTACGCTGATTGGCGTGTTGATGCCATAACTTAATGTGCCAATAAATTCATCATCAATCTTTAATTCAAATTGACGTTCATGTTTAGCTTTACGACTTCCTCTTAAGGTTTTACTTACTGTTTTAGTTTTAAAATATAAACCACAGAAATTGATATAACGAGCAGCTTCCATCGCAATAATATCAAGTAACTTCCCTAAATCTAGCGTAGTTTGTAACTGCTCTAGTAAGTTAGTTTGATTATTGCCATATAGATCGACGTCTGCATTACTTTTAAGCGTGTTAAATGCATGGAATGATGATGTTGGATTATCAAGTATATTTAATGTTTGCATACTTGTGCCTCTCGATATAGTAGCCTTGCCAATATAAAAACAATTTATTGACGGTTTAATAATTTTTTATTCTCTAAAATAAGTTATGCAAAAATCTAACCAAAGTGTATTTGTTGTTAATATATATAAGTAATTATTGGTATCTTTGTTAACTATTTGATTAATAATTTATTTATTGAGAAAATTATAGACTTGAGTTTGTGCAAGTTTTGATAGCGGTTTTAAAGTAAGTATTTTGTCGGCAGATAATTGCCATTTGGTCGTAATGTCTATGATATTTAAGGAAAGTTTGTGAACGGTCATTTTGAAATTTTAGCTATTTTATCGAGCGCGGTATTTGTTGTATGGCTTTTCCGCCGACTCAAGCTACCCGCTATTTTAGCTTACCTCGTTGCAGGTATGTTGGTAGGAGAGCACGGTCTAAATGTAATTCAAGACCAAGTTGATTATGACCACTTCGCAGAATTGGGAATTGTATTTCTACTATTCACATTGGGGTTAGAGTTTTCATTACCGCGATTAATGGCAATGCGACATTTAGTGTTGGCGGTCGGTAGCCTGCAAGTTGGTATTTCTTTATTAGTCTTTATGATCGCCAGTATGTTTTTCGGGCTTAGTTTTGAGTCAGCTTTTGTTGTTGGCGGTATACTAGCTTTATCTTCTACGGCAATTGTTATTAAGCAACTGAGTGAGACTGGCGCAATGAAGCGAAAGTCAGGTCAGTTATCAGTAGCCATTTTATTATTCCAAGATGTTGCTGTAGTGCCATTACTCATTATTATACCTATGTTAGCAGTGGACAGTGATACGTCTATGATATGGGCATTAAGTATCGCTATTTTGAAGGGTGTAGTAGTTGTCACCTTACTCTTATTTATTGGTAAGTGGCTTTTACCTAAAGTGTTCAACATTATTGCGCAAGTTAGAACGGATGAGCTATTTGTTTTAACAACTTTGTTAGTTACTTTACTGGCATCAGCATTAACACAGTGGTTTGGCTTATCAATGGCATTAGGGGCTTTTTTAGCAGGTATGATGCTAAGTGAAAGTGAATATAAGCATCAGCTAGAAGCAGATATTAGGCCATACCGTGATATTTTACTTGGTTTGTTTTTTATTACAGTTGGTATGAAACTCGATGTTGCTTTACTGGTGTCATCGCCTTTTAGTTTACTTGCTCTTATGATCAGTTTTATGGCTATAAAAGTGTTAGTCATTAAAGTTTTAGCTACAAGGGCGGGAGAATCTTCAAAGGATGCATGGGCTTCAGGCTTGATGTTAGCTCAAATGGGTGAGTTTGGCTTTGTATTGATTGCATTGGCTAACCAAGTACAATTATTACCAAGTGACGTATCTTCAATGCTACTAGGAGCTGGGGTTATCAGTATGGCTATTACTCCATATATGATAGATCATGCTCGTTCATGGGTACTATTTTTCAGTCAGGAAAAATCAATTGAAACCCATGATTTAGAAAAATTGCCAGAAAATAAAAACTTAACTGACCATGTTATTATTTGTGGGTTTGGAAGAATAGGGCAAACGGTAAGTCGTTTTTTAAAGCAAGACTCAATCGATTTTGTTGCGATTGATATAGATCCCCTACGTACTCGTACTGCTCGCGAAGCAGGTGAAAATGTTTTATTTGGTTCTTCAAGACAAACAGAGCTACTTAACGCTGCACATTTAAAACAAGCGAAGTTAGTTGTGATAGCCTTTGGTGAAGACAAACAGTCGGTAGAAGTTATTCAAAAAGTTCGCTCTTTATCTCCTGATGTTCCTATTTTGGTTCGTACTCGTAATGATGATAACTTAGCTATGCTACATGACGCTGGAGCGAATGAGGTTGTTCCTGAAAGCTTAGAAGGGAGTTTGATGTTGGTATCGCAAGTGCTCTCACTTACTGGAGTGCCTTTTTCTCGCATTATGCGTCGTGTGCAAAAAGAACGTAAAAACCATTATAATCATCTGCATGGCTTTTTTCAGGGGGAGCATACAGATATGAGCCCCGATGCTATTGATAAACTTGAAATTGCTCATGCTACTTTTATTAATGATGATTCTGCTGGCTGTGGAAGGAGTATAGAATCATTAATGCTTGAGAAAAGACAAGTTTATGTTATTGCATTGCGCCGTGGTGATATTGAATGTGAAGATCCAGAAGTGGATACTCTTTTACAAGATCAAGATATATTAATTATCCGCGGTAAGCCGAAGGATGTGGAAGGAGCAGATCGTTATATACAAAAAGGAATTAAGTGATAAGTACTGATTTGGCTATAGGGAGTTAGGTAAGTTTAAGAAGTGTTTTATTTGAACTTCTTGCTCCATAGCATCTTCAAATCCGAGTTTAATTAATTCAGCACAAAAGTTTTTTTCAAACAATAAGTAGCTAATAATACTTGATTCTGAATCGTTACTTATACCCGCGCTACGAAGTAAAAGCCGAACAGCAATGGGTAAGTCATAATAGTAATTAAGTGCAATTGCATTAAAGTCATGGCTAGGATTGATAATAAAGCTGTCAATGTGCTTCAAACCTTCCATTTTGTTTTTGTTATCTTCTGGAATTAATTTTAATGTCTCATTAATTCGCCTTAAACGCTCTAGATCACTACTCATGGTATCGGCAAATATAGAATCTAATAAATGACCTGCTATCGTAGCTGCCGTTGGTGGATGAGGATTATTCTCACTCGAATGTAATGGCGTTTTAGGTTGGTCTACACCGATAACAAAAATACGTTCTGCGCCTAAATGTATTGCTGGGCTCAAGGGAGATAATTGATGAACGGAGCCATCACCAAAGTGCTGATTTTTTATTTTCACAGAAGGAAAAACTAGAGGAATTGCAGATGATGCCATTAAGTGTTCATTGTTAAGTTGAGCCGCTACCCCTGAGCGTTTAGCTCTTTCCCATGGAATAGTTTTATCTTGAGCTTGAAAGAAACTAATAGAGTCGCCTGTGCTATAACTGGATGCCGTAACTGAAATTGATGATAAATATCCATGTAAGATATTATTATCAATACGCTTATAGTTCATAACAGAATTAAGCAAGTTTCGTAATGGGGCATTGTTTAATAAACTTCGAGGTGATTTATTAGCATAATCGGCTTGAAAACTAGCTAACATTCCTCGACTTATATGACCAAAAACCCCTTTGGCTGTATTACAGTATATTTTTTCTGTATCTAAGTTTTTCCAAATCCATTCAAGTTTTTTTACACCTAAATTAAAACAAGATGCATAGCAGCCTAAGGCTGTTGTATTGATGGCGCCAGCAGAGGTGCCACAAAGGATAGGGAAGGGTATGCCATGATTTCTTGGTATGAACTTGGCTATAGCAGATAATACACCGACTTGGTATGCGGCACGAGCGCCACCTCCTGTAAGGACTAAAGCATTTTTACTTGCTACATAATTATGTTTTTTAGTCATGAATTTGTTATACCACTACTTAAATAGCTACTCTTAAATCAGAAATGATTCATTAAACTTAAGGTACTTTTATCAATGTGCTTATGATAAGTGTATGATGTTTTGTTGTTTTTTACTAGTTTGAAACTTTAGCCTACTAATAAAAAAATCCCGACACATAGGTCGGGATTTTTATATTTATAATAAAGAGGGAGTTATTATATTAAAACGTCATCTCAGGAATATCACCTGCAACAACAAGCTCACCTTCAGTTAGTTTAATTATTTCTTCTACAGATACGCCAGGAGCACGTTCTAATAAATGAAATTTACCTTCTTTTATTTCAATTAAGGCTAAATCTGTTAATACTTTCTTTATACAGGCTTTACCAGTTAAAGGTAAGCTACAGTTAGTAAGTAATTTAGATACGCCATGTTTAGAAGCATGTGTCATGGTAACAATGATGTTATCAGCGCCAGCAACTAAATCCATCGCGCCACCCATGCCTTTGATTAGCTTTCCAGGAATCATGTAAGAGGCAATGTTACCGTTAACATCAACTTCAAATGCACCCAGTACAGTCAAGTCAACATGACCACCGCGGATCATGGCAAATGACTCGGCAGAATCAAAAATAGAAGCACCTTTAGCCATTGTTACTGTTTGTTTACCAGCATTAATAAGGTCAGCATCAATTTCTTCTTCAGTTGGGAATTGTCCCATCCCTAAGAGGCCATTTTCTGACTGTAGCATTACTTCCATGTTGTCAGGTACATAGTTAGCAACTAACGTTGGAATACCTATACCTAAATTTACGTAGTAACCGTCTTGCAGTTCTTGTGCAACACGTTGTGCAATTTGTTCTCTTGATAAAGCCATTATTTATCTCCTTGCGCTGAAGATGGACGAGTAGTACGTTGTTCAATACGTTTTTCGAAGGTACCTAGAATTACGCGATCAACATAAATGCCTGCTGTATGAATTTGATCAGGATCTAACTCACCAGGTTCAACAATTTCTTCTACTTCAACAACCGTAACCTTTCCTGCGGTAGCAGCCATCGGGTTAAAGTTTCTTGCTGTTTGTCTGAATACTAAGTTTCCGTATCTATCGGCTTTCCATGCTTTAACAATGGCAAAATCACCAACAATTGATTCTTCTAAGATGTAATCACGACCATTAAATTCACGCTCATCTTTACCTTCAGCAACTGGTGTACCTACACCTGTTGCAGTGTAAAATGCAGGAATACCAGCACCGCCAGCACGCATTTTTTCAGCTAAAGTGCCTTGTGGTGTTAGTTCAACCTCAAGTTCTCCTGCCATCATTTGACGTTCAAATTCTGCATTTTCACCTACGTAAGAAGCAACAATTTTCTTAATTTGGCGATCGGTTAATAACACGCCTAAACCAAAATCATCTACACCACAGTTATTTGAAACTAAAGTTAAGCCTTTAGTGCCTTTACGCTTTATTTCACTAATCAAGTTCTCTGGAATACCACATAAGCCAAAGCCACCTGCGATAACGGTCATGTTATCAGTTAGTCCAGCCATGGCTTCCTCATAGCTTGACACTACTTTGTCAAATCCTGCCATTTTATTCTCCTCACTTGGTTTCATATTTTATAAAAAGTTAACAGAGTAAAATAAGAAACAAAAGAAATACCCACTATATTTTTTTTGCTCTTACTTTAATGCAATAAAATTGTTATTGTTCTGAAGATTTATCTTGTGCTAAATAAGCATTAGATACTTTAGATACAGGTGCTCTACCTAACTTATCACTAATAAACCAACCAGCTTGTAGTAACTTGTTAAAATCAATTCCAGTTCTAATATCTAAACCGTTAAGCATATATACAACATCTTCAGTTGCAACATTGCCTGATGCGCCCTTAGCATAAGGACAACCACCAAGGCCTGCAATAGCACTATCGACTACTGATACACCGACTTGCAGTGCAGCATAGATATTTGCTAAGGCTTGTCCGTAAGTATCATGAAAATGTACAGCAAGCTTTTCGGTAGGTACACGAGCACTAACGGCTGCTAACATTTTAGTTACGCTAGCTGGATTACCAACACCAACAGTGTCACCTAATGATATTTCGTAGCAGCCCATTTTGAATAGTTTTTCTGCAACGAGCGCCACTTGTTCTGGATCTATATCTCCTTCATAAGGGCAGCCTAAAACACACGACACGTAGCCACGTACTTTAATATTGGCTTCTTTAGCAGCTTCCATAATTGGAGCAAAACGCTCAAGGCTTTCTTCAATTGAACAGTTAATATTCTTTTGACTAAAACTTTCTGATGCGGCGCCAAAAATGGCAACTTCATCTGCATTTACAGCAAGCGCGCCTTCAAAACCACGCATATTAGGGGTTAATGCAGCGTAAGTAACACCATCAAGACGATTGAGCTTTTCAAATACTTCTGCTGAAGTTCCCATTTGAGGAACCCACTTTGGTGAAACAAAGCTACCACTTTCAATGTAATTAACGCCTGCGGTTGCTAATTTTTCTATTAAGTTAATTTTATCATCAGCACTAATAGGTGTAGCTTCATTTTGTAGGCCATCTCTTGGACCCACCTCAACAATTTTTACTTGTTGAGGTAATTTAGTTGATAACATAATTACTCCGACTCTACTTTTGCAGTGAAAGCCAATAATTCAGCACCACCATCAACCATGTCACCCTCTTTAAAGAATACTTCATCAATTGTACCGTCGCTTGGTGCTTTGATTGTATGCTCCATTTTCATAGCTTCCATGATAACTAAAGGTTGATCTTTGGTAACTTGCTGACCAGCTTCTACTAACACGCCTACCATAGTTCCGTTCATTGGTGCTGCTAAGCCGCCATGATTATCATCATCTTCGTTTTGACCACAATCAGGCAATACATGTGTAAAGTTAAATACACCGTTAGTTCTGTATAAACTAATAGTATTATCAGATTGATTAAAAGTAGTTTGACTACGGTGTCCATTAATAGTGGCTACAATTGTGTCATTATTGTTAGCTGTGGTTAATATTTCACCTTGGCAATCAAATTGTTCACCATTTACTTTAATTGAGTAATAAGCATCATTGCCTTTACGTTTTTGCTCTACGGTTACTGTGTATTCAACATCATTGTGAGCTAATACCAAGGTGTGTAGATTTGCTTCGTTTAAACGCCATGCATCAGCAATATACCAAGGTGAGTTAGGATCATTACTCTTTTGTGCTTGCTGTTTTGCATTATTTTCTTTTGATAAAACAAGAAATAATGCAGCTATTGGAAGCTCATTTGCTAATACTTTTTCATTATTGTGAAAAATTAGGTCGTGGTTTTTTTCAATGAAGCCAGTATCGATATCTTCTTCAACGAAAGGTTTTGACGTAGCTAAGTTATAAAGGAAATCAATGTTAGTGGTAACACCGTTGATACGGTATTCACTTAACGCTTTGGCTAAACGTTGTAGTGCTTTTTCACGGTTTTCATCCCAAACAATTAACTTAGCAATCATCGGATCGTAATAAACACTTACGTCGTCACCTTGACGAACACCCGTATCAATACGAACATTTTCACTTTCAATTGGTGTTTTTAATAGCGTTAACTTACCTGTTGCAGGTAAAAAGTCATTATCAGCATCTTCAGCATAAATACGCGCTTCAAAAGCATGGCCTGTAAGTACCAGTTGATCTTGTGTTTTAGGTAGGTTTTCACCTGCAGCAACACGTAATTGCCATTCAACTAAATCTTGTCCACTGATCATTTCTGTTACAGGATGCTCAACTTGCAAACGAGTATTCATTTCCATGAAATAGAATGAACCATCGAAATCAAGTAAAAACTCAACAGTACCAGCACCTTGATAACCAATTGCTTGTGCAGATTTAATTGCTGATTCACCCATTTGAGCACGTAATTCTTCGCTCATTTTAAAGGCTGGTGCTTCTTCAATAACTTTTTGATGACGACGCTGTACAGAACAATCACGTTCAAATAGATAAACGGCATTGTCATGATTATCACAAAATACTTGAATTTCAACATGGCGAGGTTGTGTTAAGTATTTTTCAACTAACATGGTATCATCACCAAATGATGACATTGCTTCACGTTTAGCCGCTTCAAAACCTTCGTCGAATTCTGCTTCACTCCAAACCTGACGCATACCTTTACCACCGCCGCCAGCGGTAGCTTTAAGTAGTACAGGGTAACCCATGTCATCAGCAGCTTTTTTAATGATATCGCGAGATTGATCATCACCATGGTAACCAGGTACTAAGGGTACATCGGCTTCTTCCATAATGTTTTTAGCAGCAGACTTTGAACCCATCGCTTCAATCGCGCCAACTGGAGGGCCAATGAAAGTGATGTTTTCAGCAGCACAATTACGACAAAAGTCAGCATTTTCTGACAAGAATCCATAACCAGGATGAATTGCTTGTGCGCCTGTTTGTTTTGCTGCGGCGATTACTTTATCGCCTAATAAGTAGCTTTCGCGAGAAGGCGATGGGCCAATATAAACAGCTTCATCTGCCATGTGAACGTGCAAAGAATCTTTGTCTGCATCTGAATAAACGGCAACGGTAAGTACACCCATTTGCTTCGCTGTTTTGATAATACGGCAGGCAATTTCACCACGATTTGCAATTAAAATTTTATTGAACATTTATTTATCCTTTTATTCTTTTAGTATCGCTTCGTAACTCGTTACTCGAAGCTTATTTGCTTTACCAATTAGGCGCTCGTTTTTCAAAGAAGGCAGTTAAACCTTCTTGTCCTTCAGGTGATACGCGAATAGCTGCGATACGTTCACTGGTGTCTTTTAGTAAGTTGTCGTCAATGGTTTGAAATGCAACATCTTGACTAAGCTTTTTAGCTTGACGTCTAGCTTGATTACCATTGGCTAATAACGTAGTTACCATCGCGTTTACTTCATCCGTTAACGCTTCAGGTGATACCACTTCATCAACTAAGCCAATTTGCTGAGCTTTGTCAGCAAAAAAACGCTCGGCAGTTTGGAAGTAGCGACGACTTGCTTTTAAGCCTATTGCATCAACAACATAAGGGCTGATAGTGGCAGGAATTAAACCTATCTTCACTTCACTCAAACAAAAGCTTGCTTTAGTACTTGCGATAACAATATCGCAACAGCTTGCTAAACCAACTGCACCGCCAAAAGCTGCACCTTGAACTTTAGCGATGGTTGTTTGTGGTAAAAAGTTTAAGGCTTTGAGCATATTTGCTAATGCGTTGGCATCTTTGAGGTTATCTTCATATGAGTAACCTGCCATACGCTTCATCCAGCCTAAGTCAGCACCCGCACTAAAACTTTTGCCATTTGAGGCTAAAATCATAATGCTGATATCATCGCGTTCGCTAATTTCATTAAAAATATCTGTTAATTGTTTAATGATATTGTCATCGAAAGCATTGTGTTTGTCAGGATTGTTCAAAGTAACGGTGGCAATACCTTGCTCATTAACTTCTAATAAAACCGTGTCGTTATTGGTATTCATAATAAGTACGCTTTATCCTTGTTATTTATGCAATTATGTACGGTTACATACGGAAGATGCCGAACTTAGTATCTTCAATTGGTTTGTTTAATGAAGCAGATATAGCTAAGCCTAAAACTTGTCTAGTATCAGCAGGGTCGATAACCCCATCATCCCATAAACGTGCAGAAGCATAATAAGGATGCCCTTGGTGTTCATAGTTTTCTATGATTGGTTGTTTGAACTGTTGCTCATCACTTTCACTCCAAGTTTCACCCGCTTTTTCTTTTTTATCGCGAGTAACTTGTGCTAAAACGCCAGCTGCTTGTTCGCCACCCATTACTGAAATACGTGAATTTGGCCACATCAATAAGAAGCGAGGATCATAAGCTCGACCACACATACCGTAGTTACCTGCACCGAAGCTACCACCAATTAAAATGGTGAATTTAGGTACTTGTGCCGTGGCAACAGCGGTTACCATCTTAGCGCCATGCTTAGCAATGCCGCCTGACTCGTATTGTTTACCTACCATAAAGCCAGTAATGTTTTGTAAAAATACTAGAGGAATTTTTCGTTGAGCACATAGTTGAACAAAATGCGCACCTTTTTCAGCTGACTCACCAAATAGCACACCATTGTTAGCAACGATGCCAACAGGGTAACCATAAATATTGGCAAAACCACAAACCAAAGTACTGCCATAAAGGGCTTTAAATTCGTGGAAATCACTACCATCTACAACACGTGCGATAATTTCACGAACATCAAAAGGCTGACGAGTATCTTTAGGGATAATGCCGTAAATATCTTCACTTGGGTAAGCAGGTTCAACAACTTCTTCAAAGTTAATGGTAACAGGCTTCACTCTATTAAGGTTTGCAACAGCGCTGCGTGCAATTTCAAGTGCATGGTTGTCATTTTGTGCAAAGTGATCGGTTACACCAGAAGTACGACAATGTACATCAGCGCCACCTAAATCTTCAGCACTTACAACTTCACCCGTTGCAGCTTTAACAAGAGGAGGACCTGCTAAGAATATTGTGCCTTGCTCTTTAACAATAATTGACTCATCTGCCATGGCTGGTACATAAGCGCCACCTGCAGTACATGAGCCCATAACAACAGCAACTTGAGGGATATTGTTAGCTGACATATTGGCTTGGTTAAAGAAAATGCGACCAAAGTGTTCTTTATCAGGGAATACATCATCTTGATTTGGCAGGTTTGCACCACCTGAATCAACCAGATAAATACAAGGTAGGTTGTTTTCTTGTGCGATAGATTGAGCTCTTAGATGTTTTTTTACTGTTAGTGGGTAATATGTACCGCCTTTAACAGTTGCATCGTTGGCAACAATAACACATTCTTGCCCGGCAACTCGACCTATACCAGTAATAATACCTGCACTAGGTACATTATCATCGTAAACTTTATAAGCAGCTAGCTGTGAAAACTCTAGAAATGCTGAGCCATCGTCAAGTAACGCGTTGACTCTGTCTCTTGGTAATAATTTACCACGTCCGAC
>CAXIBS010000046.1:0-14054 GCA_964022585.1 uncultured Colwellia sp. | reverse complement strand
TTAAGCCTGAGGTAAATGCTTTTGCTGGGTCACCCTCTCAAAGCTTTACCTATGAGTGTATAACTCAAGAGCAAGAAAATGCTGTAGATACGATAATTAATGTTGTGAAAGGTAAGAGTAAGAGACCTTTAATATTAACTGCAGATAGAGGTAGAGGGAAGTCATCGGCATTAGCAATTGCTTGTGCTCACCTATTAAAGACAGCAAAAAATGATAACAAACTCAATATTGTTATTACCTCTGCTGATTTTAGTTGTGTACAAGTATTTTTCAAACAATTGGCAGCTAGCTTGCCTGAAGGAGAGCAACAGGGTTATCAATTTGCAGCACTTAGTAATTCTGTCGAATTTATTCCAATCGATCAACTGCTTAAGTTAAAACCAAAAGTAAGTTTACTTTTAGTTGATGAAGCTGCAACGATACCTGTTTATTTGCTTGAGCAACTGTTATCTGATTATTCTCGCCTAGTTTTTTCTAGTACAATTCATGGCTATGAAGGAGCAGGACGAGGTTTTAGTTTAAAGTTTAAAGATATTCTACAAGCATCGTTTCCAAAGTACCGTAACTTACATATAAATGAACCCATTCGCTGGCGAGTAGATGATCCGCTAGAGCAATTAATTTTTGATTCATGTCTTTTGAATTCGGAATTACCCAGTCTTTGTAAAAGCATTCAAAAGTTACCCTGCTCAAAAGAGCATAATTACTTTACGTTTAAATACTTTTCTTCAGAAGAGCTACTTGCTAATGAAAACTTATTGAATCAAGTTTTTTCCGTGTTAGTTACTGCCCACTATCAAACTAAGCCGAGTGATGTTCAAATGCTACTAGATAATAAACAGGTACAACTTGTTTGTTATATGTTGAATGATGATCAAAAAGAGCAGGTGATTGCTGTTGCTTTATTGATTAATGAAGGGCGATTTAATCATCAAGGAATAACGGATATAGAGCTTAATGCTATTAAGCAAAGTAAAAGGCGCTTAAAAAATCAATTTATTCCTCAATCTTTACTGACACACTGCGGAATTGAACAAGCTTTCGATTATCACTATGTCAGAGTAATGAGAATTGCTGTTCACCCAAAAATGCAGCAGCAAGGTATTGGCACATTATTTTTGAATGAAATATCAACTTTTGCTAAAGAGCAAGATGCTGATTATCTAGCCTCTAGTTTTGGTGCTACCAAAGACTTACTTTCATTTTGGTTAGCGGCTGACTTTAAATTGGCAAGAATCGGTTTCAATAAAGATAAAGCCAGTGGTGAGCAGTCAGCATTAGTTTTAAAAGCACTTTCAACAAATATGCTAGGGCAATTAACAGCTATAAATTTTGAGTTCTATCGAAGTTTTGATTATTTACTTGTAGAAGAATATAAATACCTTGAGATAAGCTTAACACTCTTAATTCAGCAATATTGTCCTAAAAAGTTATTAGTAGAGTTAAGTACACTCGATAAGGCAAATATTAAAGCATTTGCTTATGGGTATCGACAATATTCAACTTGTGTTTTTAGCATACATTTGTGGCTTAAACAGCAATTATGTGATCAAAATATCAATGAAGATGCTCTTTCAGTTTTGGTAGCAAGAGTTATGCAAAAGCAGAGTATTAGTGAAGTTTGTAATACGTATCATTTTACAGGCACTAAAGCATTAGAACAGTTTTTAAGAGCTAGCATTAAATCTTCTTTATAGTTCAGTTACTTATCTGCCATCGCCAATACTTTTGCATAGATATATAGTCGCAACGTTTATCACCATCAAAATGAATATCATTATGATGTAATAATCGGTTTAAGTAATAATTAATTGTTTTAGCTAAACCACATGTTGGATGATCTCCATACGTTACAATTAAAATATTTAACCAACTTTCTAACTGTTTAAACTCTGAAGATACTTTTAGGCACATAAATTACTTTCCCTATTATCAATACTTGATGCTAATAGAACTTGCCAAATAACTTGTTTTGCACCGGCATTTAAACACTTAAAGTCTTCACCATGTAATATGCCTGATTTAAGCAGTTGTTTTAACAAATGGCTAGACAGTTCGACTTGAACTTTACTTGCAACTTTTTCAGTAGCATATATTGATGTCATAATGACTCCCTTTTTGGTACTTAACTTAAATCAATAAAAACATAGAAAGGTCATGTTAATTAATTTGAATTGATACCGATCCTCATTCAAAAAATATTTTTTTTGGGTTTCGGTATATGCATAAAGTAAACTAAAAAAACACTTAACGCAAATGATAATTGTTATCATTTGTTAAAATGTGATGTTTTTTATGCCAAGTTCAGTACAATAAACTAAGAGATAAGTTTATTGAGATAAGCAAGCATGAGCATTGCTATTTGTGTACAAGAGTTAACTAAAAAATATAAAGATATAAAAGCTGTTGATAATATTAGCTTCACAGTTGAACAAGGACATTGTTTTGGCCTATTAGGGCCTAATGGAGCAGGGAAAACTACTACAATTGAAATCATGGAAGGAATTATTCATCCAACTTCTGGCCATGTTATATACCAAGGTAAGGAATTCCAAGGAAAGAAAGTAGATGAGAGTATTTCACAGCAAATAGGTATTCAGTTTCAACATACAGCACTGCAAGATTTTCTTACCGTTAAAGAAACTTTAAACTTGTTTTCGTCTTTCTATCAACAAACCTTAGCACAAGAAAAAATTATTGAGCTTTGTGATTTAAGTGACTTTTTAAACCGCGATAACCGTTTACTTTCAGGTGGTCAAAGGCAGCGGTTATTACTTGCATTAGCACTTATTAATGACCCCGATATTATCTTTTTAGATGAACCAACAACAGGTTTAGATCCTCACGCCCGACGAAACTTCTGGCAGCTAATAAAAAATATTAAAGCGCAAAATAAAACAATAATCCTAACCACTCATTATATGGATGAAGCTGAGCAGCTATGTGACGATATTGTTATTATGGATCAAGGGAAAATAATTGAAGCAGGCACACCACATCAATTATTGAATAAACACTTTAGTGACGTATTTATATATTTGCCTGCTGAGCAAGTACCAATAAGTTTAATTGAAAAAAATAACTGGAAAACACACGCAGGTCGAGTTGAAATCACGACTAGTCAAGTTGAACAAACACTAGCCATGTTGATGAGTAATAAAGTATCACTTGCAGGTTTACATGTTAAATCAGCTAATCTTGATGATTTGTTTTTGCATTTAACAGGACACTTTCTTAGGGAGGGAGAATGAATATAAAACGTTTTTTTGCAGTTTTTAAAGCGCGTAATATTGAGTTTTTTCGTGATAAATCATCATTAGGTTGGAACTTATTTTTCCCCGTTTTATTATTAGTTGGTTTTTCATTTATTTTTTCTGGTGATGGTCGCCCAGCTTATAAAGTTGGCTGGTTGGAGGTAGTAACTAACTCCCAAGAAAAAGTAACCGAAGACTCATTTAAAAGCACGCGATATATTGACTTTATTTCATATAAAGATATTGAGGTAGCTAAAGTTAAACTTAGCCGTCACAGTATCGATTTGGTTATTGACCCCGAGAGAAAACGTTATTGGGTTAATGATGAATCAACTAAAAGTTACCTAGTTGAGAAGATTTTTAGCGAGAAACTGAGTAACTATGAGCGTTATAAAACTAAAGGAAAAAAAATACGTTATATTGATTGGGTACTTCCTGGAATTTTAGGTATGAATATGATGTTTAGCTGCTTATTTGGTGTAGGTTACGTCATTGTTCGTTACAGAAAAAATGCTGTATTAAAGCGATTGAAAGCAACACCTTTATCGGCTTTCGAGTTTGTTTCTGCACAACTTTTCTCACGTCTATTTATAGTAATGTTTATGTCTACTATTGTTTATAGTGGCTGTAACTTACTCTTTAATTTTTTTATGTTGGGGAGTTACTTTGATCTGTTTATTATTGGAATGCTTGGGGCTTTTTCTTTAATCAGTTTAGGTTTATTAGTAGCAAGTCGTAGTAAAAGTGAAGAGCTTATTGGTGGCCTATTAAATGTATCATCATGGCCTATGATGATGCTTTCAGGAGTGTGGTTTAGTTTAGAGGGGGCTCCTTCTGCATTGAAGGTATTGGCAGATTTTTTACCATTAACTCATCTTGTGGCTGGCGCAAGAGCGATACTCACAGAAGGAGCAACATTGACCGATATAAGTTATCACGTCAATTGCCTATTAGTGATGAGTGCTATCTTTTTATTTCTAGGGGCTTACCTTTTTAGCTGGAACGCTGAGCGCTGATCGACAAACAGGCATAAATCAAATACACTAGTGGTCATACCTTTAGCAATAGTGACTGAGAAAAATTATGTCTGTTGTAATTAGTGGAACGGGGTTATTTACTCCTCCAGAAAAAATTTCAAATGATGAGCTAGTAGCCTGTTTTAATAGTTATGTTGATAAGTTTAACCATGATAATGAACAAGCTATATCTCGCGGTGAAGTAGAAGCTCTTTCCCACTCTAGTAGCGCGTTTATTGAAAAAGCTTCAGGCATCAAAAATCGTTATGTAATGTCGAAGCTTGATATTCTAAATGTTGATGTAATGAAGCCAACATTTGTTGAGCGCGCAAATGAAGAGCTATCCCTTCAAGCTGAAATAGGTGTTGCTGCGGCCAAACAAGCTATATCTGCTGCAAATAAAACGGCAGCAGATATAGACTTAATAATAGTGGCTTGTGCTTATACTCAGCGCTCTTACCCTGCTATGGCTATTGAAATACAACAGGCGTTAGGTTGTGATGGTTGGGGGTTTGATATGCTAGTTGCATGTTCTGCTGCAACTTTTGGTATTATTAATGCGGCTAATGCTATTCGCAGTGGTACGGCTAAAACCGTATTAGTGATCAATCCTGAAATTTTATCGCCACAAATTAACTACCGTGATCGAGATAGCCACTTTATTTTTGGCGATGTAGCAACAGCTTCAATTATTGAAGATGAGTCAACTGCAACAAGTAAGCATATTTTCAAAATTATTGCTGAGCAACCTATCACTCAATTTTCTAATAATATTCGCAGTAACATCGGTTATATGAACCAGTGTAGCCCAGATACGGCAAATAATATTGATAAGTACTTTATTCAGCAAGGACGAAAAGTATTTAAAGAAGTTTTACCCATGGTGTCTAATTTAATTAGTAGCCAAATGGAAAAAGTTAATTTAGCCTCTAAAGATATTAAACGACTTTATTTACACCAAGCTAACATTAATATGAATAACTTTATTGCTAAAAAAGTATTAGGTAGAGAACCGAACGCCGATGAAGCGCCAATTATTTTAGATGAATATGCAAATACCAGTTCTGCAGGCTGTATTATTGCATTACATAAACATAACGAGGGGTTTGTCTCTGGAGATAAGTCAGTACTTTGTTCTTTTGGGGCGGGTTATTCGGCTTGTTGTTTAATTTTAGAGTATATATAGCACTTTATAGATAAGGAGATGAATTATTAGAATATTCATCTCCTTTAAAAATACTTCTTATTCAAAAAGTTGTGCAAAAAACAACTTGATATAGTCAATTATTTTTGAGAAAAAACTTCCTTCATTCACTTCCTGTAAAGCAACTAATGGATATTGTGCTATATCTTCTCCATCAAGTTGTAAGAAAAGTTTACCTACCACAGTTCCTTTCGCTAAAGGTGCTTTTAGCTCTTGTGTTAATTCAAAGTTTGCTTTTAAGTTTTTACGTTGACCGCGAGGAATAGTGATAGGGGTATCAAGTAAAATACCTAAATCTACTTGGGCTTTATCACCCATCCAAATGCGATTTGTAGCAAACTTTTCTCCAGCTTTATAAGGAGTGATTGTTTCAAAAAAGCGGAAGCCATAGTTTAGTAATTTTTTACTTTCTACCTTTCTTGCTCTCTCACTATCAGTACCCATCACAACAGTTACTAAACGCATATCACCTTTAGTCGCTGAGGTTACTAGGCTATATCCTGCATTAGAGGTATGGCCAGTTTTCATGCCGTCTACATTTAAACTTTTATCCCATAATGATGAGTTACGGTTATATTGTTTGATATTGTTGTAAGTAAATGATTTTTGCTTATAAATAGCATATTCGTTTGGCACATCACGTATAATTGCACTTGCTAGGGTCGCCATATCACGGGGAGTAGTCATATGAGAAGAGCTATCGAGACCATGACTGTTTTCAAAAAATGAACTAGACATACCTAATTGTTCGGCGTGTGCATTCATTAAATCAGCAAAGGCACTTTCACTTCCTGCAATATGCTCAGCCATAGCAACACAAGCATCATTACCTGAAGCAACAATAATTCCTTGATTCAAAAGATTTACTGGAACTTCTGTACCGACTTCGATAAACATTTTTGATGAATCAGGAAAGTTCTTAGCCCAAGCATTTTCACTGATCATAACCTTATCGCTACTAGATATGTTACCGCTCTCTAGTTCTTTCCCTATGATGTAGCTTGTCATCATTTTAGTTAAACTTGCAGGGGCTAGCTGCATATCTGCATTAGTTTCTGCTATGACTTTACCGGTAGTAAAATCAAGCAATATAAAGCCTTTGGCATTAATTTGAGGAGCATCAGGTATGATAGTTACTGCATGACTAATGGCTGAAAAAGTTAACGTTGAACCCAGTAAGGTTGCTGATATAAGTTTGAACAATGCTCGTGCATTTTTTTTAAATTTTAAAGGCATAATTTTATGACATAACTTTTAGTAATAGGGTGAATAAGCAAATGTTTTAAAAAAACAAAAAGAAAGTATATCATCTCTTTCCTGCTTAGCTATGGAGGAATTGTAAAAACTATTTACTATCCATTATTTTATTTAATAAAGCGGCTATTTTGTGAAATATTATAGATTTCTCAAATAAGCATTTGGATAATCCCCTTGTCTTAACTCAAGCAATAATTTGTTGATTAACGCACTATCTAAAATTGGACCAATTTGAATGCGATAAATTCCACGCTCTTCTGGATAATTAACCTCTTGAGATAACTCTTTTGATAAAGAGTCGGCTGTTTTTTTTGCTAGTTCAGCTTTACTCGTTGCAAAAACTTGTATGTACTTTTTAGTTATCAGAGAGTCTAGTGTGTTATTGGTTAACTTTGCAGGAACCTCTATTTTTTTTGAGGGGACCGTAGCGTTAGCATTGTTAATGTTGGTAATACTGGTTATTTTGACTTGAGCGGTACCTGTTTTTAGCATGTCTAGCTTATAAGCAGCACTATATGACAAGTCAATAATACGTTTTTCGTGAAAGGGGCCCCGATCATTTACGCGCACTATAACCGATTTATTATTAGCTAAATTAGTTACCTTTAAATAGGTCGGTAAAGGTAAATTTTTATGAGCAGCACTCATGGCATACATATCATAAATCTCACCATTTGACGTTAAATGACCATGAAACTTTCTACCGTACCATGAGGCTATCCCTATTTGTTCAAAGTTATTAGCATGAGCTAATACCTGATAGTTTATTCCTCTCACTTGATAATCTTTGTTTCCACCTCGGCTATATTTTTCAACTCGAGGTATTGCGTCTTTTAATTCGGCTTGATTAGGGAGTCGGCTGGGAGTGCTGTCATAAGCATGTTGGTAGCGACTAGAGCTAGAACTACAACCATTGAGCAGCGCAGCTAAAATAAAGAATAATAATATTGAGGATCTTTTCATAATATATCTCATTTAGGCCAATGTTTTTTGATAGTTAATCTTAACGTTAATCAATGATATTGCTAATAAAAAATTCATTAAATATACACATGGTTAGGTATGAAACCGTCGATGAGTACTTATAGCCATTAGCATGCCAAACCCTGCCAGTAATGTCACCATTGATGTGCCACCATAACTTACTAAAGGCAAGGGTACTCCTACAACAGGCAACAAGCCTGAAACCATACCAATATTGACAAATACATAGACAAAAAAGGTTAATGTGATACTACCGGCTAATAGTTTGGTAAATGAGTGCTGAGCGTTTACGGCAATCCATAAGCCGCGCATAACGATAAATAAATACACTGCAAGTAAAACAGCTACGCCAATTAAGCCAAACTCTTCACTGAAAACGGCAAAAATAAAATCGGTATGACGTTCAGGGAGAAATTCTAATTGTGATTGTGTTCCTTGTAACCAGCCTTTACCTTCAATTCCGCCTGAGCCAATAGCTATTTTAGATTGGATAATATGATAGCCTGAGCCGAGCGGATCTTGCTCTGGATTTAAAAATGTCATTACCCGCTGCCTTTGATAATCTTTCATCAAAAACATCCATAAAATAGGCGCAAATGCTGAGCCTAAACCAATGCAGATACTTATTAGCTTCCAACTGGCTCCAGCAAGAAAGATGACAAAAATTCCTGAACTGGCAATGAGTAATGAAGTGCCTAAATCGGGTTGTCTTGCAATGAGTAGTGTTGGAATGAGTACAAGGATAAATGCCCATAGTATTGTAGATATTTTTACGGGTAAGTTATCTTGGCTAATAAACCAAGCGATCATTATAGGCACTATTAACTTCATAATTTCAGAAGGTTGAAATTTCATGAAACCTAAATCGAGCCAACGTTGTGCGCCTTTACCGACATGACCAAAAAGTAATACGGCCACTAACAATAATATCCCTAGTATAAAAACAGGAACAGCCCATTTTCGATAGGATAATGGTGGAATTTGGGCTATTGCTAACATCACAACAATCGCAACACCTAATCTGATAGCTTGGCGATATACGATATCTATGCTTTGGCCACCGGCACTAAAAACAATAAATAGTCCAAGTGTCATAAGTGATAAGATACCAAGCAGTAGAGGCAAGTCGATATGTAACTTTTGCCATATACTGATTACTTTTTGTTGATCTTGGCCACTACTGCGCATTAATCGCTCTCTTGAAAATGTGATTGGTGGTTATGTTGTTCGCTCGTTGTTATTACTTGGCTAGATGAGTAATCAATGCTAGAAGTAATCTCTCTATTGCCAAAGTATTGATCCATAATTTGTCGTGCCACAGGTGCAGCATTGGCACCACCACCACCTTTAGCAACATTTTCTATAGCAACAGCAACAACTATTTCAGGATTTTGATAAGGTGCAAAGGCAATAAACATCGCATTGTCACGTTTATTTTCTTGTGTTTTATTAGCATCATATTTTTCATTTTGTTTAATACGAGCAACCTGCGCAGAACCTGTTTTACCTGCGGCATCATATTTTGCGCCCTTGAATGGAGCATGAGCGGTAGCACCTAATTTTTGCACAGTATTATGCATAGCTTTAAGCACTATGTCCCAATGCTTATTTTGTTTAAGAACTAAAGGGGCTTGCTCTTCATAAACTATATCTTCTAACGAGCTATGAGCTTTGCCTTCTTGATCTAGTGTTACTTCTTTAATCGCTTTTAAAAAGTGTGGGACTTTTCGCTCTCCATGATTAACTAAGGTAGTAATAGCCTGTGTTAACTGCAATGGAGTAACAGTCCAGTAACTTTGTCCAATCCCTACCGAAAGAGTTTCCCCTGTATACCAAGGCTTGTTATAGCGAGCACGTTTCCATGAAACACTCGGCATTATTGCACGACTTTCTTCGTGTATATCAATTCCTGTGTAATCGCCAAAGCCAAAGCGCTCCATCATGGTACTGATTTTTGTAATTCCAAGCTTAAAGGCCAAGTCAAAAAAGTATATATTGCAAGATTGCTCTATGGCTTTGGTTAAGTTTACCCAACCGTGCCCCCACTTTTTCCAGTCTCTATACTTGTTAGGTAACCCCTCTAATTGATACCAACCTGGATCCCAAATTTTAGTACTTTCAGTAATAACTTTTTCTTCTAAACCTGTTAAAGCTAAGAAGGGTTTTACTGTGGAAGCAGGGGGGTAACCTTGTACACTTCGATTAATTAAGGGTAAGTCTTTTGAATTTAGTAATTTCTTGTAATTTTTGCTACTAATGCCATGTACAAATAAATTACCATCGTAACTAGGGTTAGAATACATAGCTAAAATGCCACCAGTGCGTGGGTTCATGGCAACTACAGCGCCACGCTTGCCTGAAAGCGCACGTTTAGCAATCATTTGTAATTCTATATCTAACGTTAGTGTTAGATCTTTTCCTTGTACAGGAGGGGTATAACTTAAGGTTCGAAGAATTCTCCCTTGGTTATTTATTTCAACTTCTTGATGACCAATGGTGCCATGTAATAGTTCTTCATAATATTTTTCAATGCCAAGCTTTCCAATACCGTGAGTAGCAGCATAGTTTTCAAACTTGCCTTGTCGTTTTAGTTTATTGGCATCTTTACGGTTAATTCGAGCCACATAACCTAAATTATGTGTTGTTAGCTCACTAAAGGGATAATAACGTTTTAAACGAGCATCAATGAATATACCGGGAAACTTATGCTGATTTACTGAAAATAGTGCGACTTGCTGTTCACTTAAGCGTGGCTGTAATTCAATTTGTTTAAATCGGCGCTTACGTTTTGCCGCTTTAAAAAACTTTTCTTGTCTGTCTGCACTGATATCAAGCAATGTACTTATTTCTTGGATGCTTGTGGCTAAGTTATCTACATCTTCAGGGATTACCGCCAAGCTATATATAGGTTTATTATCTGCCAGAATAATTCCATTTCGGTCATAAATTAACCCGCGGTTTGGTGCTACAGGTAATAGCTTTATACGATTAGAGTTTGAGCGAGTCTGATATTTTTCAAACGAGTTAACTTGTAAAGAATATACATTACTAAATAATATGATGAGTAGAAGTAAAACACCTGCAAAGGCAATAAAAGCTCGACGAGCAAATAAGTTCGCTTCTGAACTATGGTTGCGAATAATAATGCGACGAGGTGCCATCAACTACGCCCTAGAAAGTAATTATAGATAAAGGTTGTCTGAATATAATAGGTAAAAAAATTAGTATCAGCGCGTTTACTATTAGCCGTATGACAAAGAAGTAGATGCTGAAATATCACTGATCATTCTCTATGATATGGGTGATTGTTATTTACGCTCCAGGCACGATATAAACTTTCGCCAATGAGAATTCTAACCATAGGGTGAGGTAAGGTTAGTGGTGAAAGTGACCACTTTTGCTCACTGGCTTTGATACAAGCAGGTGCTAAACCTTCAGGTCCGCCAACTAATAATGCTACATCTCTACCATCAAATTGCCAACGCTCAAGTTGTTTTGCTAGTTGCGGCGTAGTCCATGGTTTACCTTCAACTTCTAAAGTAACAATACGGCTACCTTTAGGTATAGCAGCCAATAATTGTTCACCTTCTTTTTCTAAAATACGCGTGATATCAGCATTCTTACCGCGTTTTCCAGCAGAAATTTCTACTAAATTAAAAGATAGGTCACGAGGAAAGCGTCGGGCATATTCATTAAAGCCCTGAGTAACCCAACTTGGCATTTTTGTGCCTACCGCATATAAAGTTAACTTCATAAAAAATTAATTAGTACCTATGCTTTTAGTTATCTTTTATGGGGTGTTATTCAGACCACAATTGCTCTAAGTTATACTTATCACGTTGTTCATTAGTCATAACGTGAACAATAATATCGTTTAAGTCTACTAGTGACCATTCGCCAACATCATTACCTTCCATGCTGCGAGGTTCACAACCTGCTGCTCTACATTCAATTGCTATCGATTGTGCAATTGATTTTACGTGGCGATTTGAGTTACCAGAGCAAATAATCATATAGTCGGCAAAGCTTGATTTGTCGCTAATGTTTATAGAGACAATATCTTTGCCTTTCATGTCTTCAATTTTTTCTATTACAAATGCGTTAAGTGCTTCGGTTTGCAAGGGGAACTTCCTATAATTTAGTTAATTTTTCACAGTGCTTAACATTTGATTAAGCACAATCTGTGGATATTAACACTAATACCAAGATGAATAAATAAAGGATCATTCTAAATAGGGTAAATATTACAAAAATTGGATAATAACCATTCAAGTTACTTATGCTCGAATTAATCATCTTATAAATATCTATTTAACAATAGTTGTTAGAGCGTGATAGTGAGTTATTGGTAAAGTTTATGTTTGTTAATAAAAGAAAAGACATTTGGCGATAACAGTGGTTGACAATCTTGTTGATCACTTAGCTTCTGTCGAATTTCACTTGATGAAATATTTAAATTTATATGACTGTTATAACTGGGAAGGGTATTAGGGAGTATGAATATTTTACCCGACTTATACTTGTTTAACTCATCAACATGTTGAACTTGATGGTTAGCTAATAACGCGCTGGTAGCTTGGTCTATATTATTTAATTGATAATTAGGCCTTGTATTGATGACCAAATGACACAGAGATAAAATTTCCTTATGTTTATACCAGCGAGTAAAGGTTAACAACGAATCTAACCCTGCAATAAAATAAAGTGTTTTTTGGGGATATGATTGTGCCAATTCGTATAATGTATCAAAGGTATACGAATTGCCTTCGCGATTTAATTCTCGTTCATCGCAAGTAAATAGTTGTTCAGCATTACAGGCTAAATGAACCATTTCTGCGCGTTGTTTGGCACTGACATTTGGTGTTGCTTTATGTGGAGGAATACTAGCTGGAATTAATAGTATTTTAGATAAAGATAGGTAATTAGCTACGGCTTTTGCTGGTAGAGTATGGCCAAGGTGGATGGGATCAAAAGTCCCTCCTAAAATACCGATATTTGTCATAGACTAGATTACTTTGTTTAAACTTACAATAGTTGGCATTTGTAATTACTCATACTCATAATTCAGAGAGAAATTTTTGGTTACTTCACCATGATAAAGAGTAATACAAAGATCTGCTAATAAAATGAAAACATTAAATTCACTATTTGTTTTGCTTATCAAATCTATATCAGCTAATCGAGATCTTGCCCGTTTAATATTTTTTAATGTGATATGAGCTAATGCGTGTTGATAAAGTGGTTTGCGTTTGTCCCATACTCGATATTCTTTGTAAATATCATTAAATTGGCTGCCCTGAGCTAACTTATCTAGCATAAGGTATAGTTGATTGAATTCTTTATGAAAAACCCAAATAACTTGTCCGGCGGCAATACCTTCTTGTTGCAACTGATCTAACATGCTTAAACACTTCTTACAGTTGCCTTGTAATAAAGCATCGACAATTTGAAAGGGGTTGAATTTTGCTTGTTTAATGACAAGTTGCTCAGCATCACTTAAGCTTATTTGTTTGTTGCCAAAAAGTAAGGATAATTTTTGTAGCTCTTGTTCTAAAGCGAGTAAATTGCCTTCAAACAATTCAATTAAGAGTGATGATAATTCAGCGCTTAAATTAACATTAGCAGCCTTAGCTTGATTGTGTAACCAACTAGGTAACCCTTTGGTTTCAATGTCGTATAAGGGGAGGTAACAACCAGCTTGTGTTAGTGCTTTAAACCATTTTCTATTTGCACTGGCACCATCAAGTTTAGGGCCATGAAAAATAAAGATAACATCTTGCAGTGCCTTATTTTGTGCAATAAGTTCACTTAAAGCTAAGAGTATTTTATTACCATTATCGCCAATTTTAACCGTGGTAAATTCAACTTCGATAATACGTTGATTAGAAAATAAACTTAACGATTGATACTCATCAATTATTTGTTGCCAATCAAATTTATTATCACCACTAAAGCGAATTACTTCATTAAACCCTTGTTGTTGGGCATGGCTTTTTATTGTGGCTAAACTATTGTTTTTTTGCCATGGTTCATCACCAAAAACCAACCACACAGGAGTAAAACCTTGGGTCAATGTCCTTTGTAGTTGGTTATGGTAAATCTTCATGTAAAGCCTACCGTTGAATTCTAGCCATATCTCGTAAAATTCGATCTGCGGCAGAGGTTCTCATTTCACTAAGTAATAAAGATAACTCTCTTGACTTTGCTAAAGCAAAACTTGGATCATCTTGGTAATCTCTATTTAGCTCAAAGCTAAAGTTTTTTGGCTCTTCATTGATAAAGCGTAATTGATAGTTCACTGAATAGATCAGCTCATACTCAGCAACTTGTCCATTTTCA
>CAXIBS010000045.1:0-14163 GCA_964022585.1 uncultured Colwellia sp. | reverse complement strand
ATGTTGGTACACAGTATCGCTCAACAATATTAACCAACGACACACAACAAAATGAAATTGCATTAAAAGTTACTGCAGATTATCAGCAGCTATTGACTACTGCTGGATATGGAAAAATAACTACCAAGATCAACCCACTGACTGAATTTTTTGAAGCTGAGCAATATCATCAAGATTATTTGGTTAAAAATCCAAATGGTTATTGTCCTGATCATTCTACAGGAGTTAAGTTTGACCTTGATTCAAATAAAACTTCATTAGCAAACCAAAAGTTTGATAATGCACCACTGTTATCAGGTAAGCACATTGTTGTTATTGAGTCAGATAATTACTGTCCATACTGTGAGAAGTTTAAAGAAAATGTGGTTAATAGCTATAACGGCACAATTGCTATTAACTTTCGATTAGCAAGCCAGCTAGAAGGTTTGATGATTAAAACTGAAACTTGGGCAACACCAACCGTGTTATTTATTGAAGATGGTAAAGAGGTCTTTGGAAGACAAGGCTACATGAGCCCAGAACAATTTTATAAAGCATTAGGTGTTTTTAAGTTAGGAAAAAGTGAGGCTTTTAATGTTGCCTTTGATGCCGGAACAGATGGTCGCTTTTGTAAGGAATACGAAATTTTCAAAAATACTCCTGATGGTGTTTTTATTGATAAGTTAAGTGGCGCTCCTTTGTTCGATACCCGAGATCGTTTTAACTCAGGAACAGGCTGGTTATCTTTTACTAAAGCTGTGGATGGTTCTGTTATAGAAAAGCCTGATAATAGTTATGGGATGAGACGAACAGAAATTCGCTCTAAAACGTCAGGAATCCATTTAGGTCATGTATTTCCTGATGGTCCAAACGGACAACCGAGATTTTGTATTAACGCGACGGTACTGGAGTTTAAAGCAAGATCATAAGATTACCATTCTATGAAAGCTTACAAGCTAAAAGTACTCTACTTAAGGCTTGTAAGTGGTAAACAAAGGGAATAAAAAGATTTCTTAGTTTCATAAATATTTATTATTTTAAGAGATTGATTAAAATACTGTGAAGAAGTTTTATTTTTATAATGCTCTAACTACTTCAATGCACTTGTTTGATCGAGCGGTCTAAGTTCTGCCTGTTTTTTTCTATCCCCCAACTCTGAAAAAAGCATTCCTGCAATAATTAATCCTGCACCTATAATACCTTTCTCACCGAGCACTTCGTCGAGAAATATCCATGCGGTAATACAAGCAAATACCGGTTCGGCTGCAAAAATAAGTGCGACCTTATGGGGTTTTAATAATGTCTGACTAACTGATTGAGCCCAAAAAGCATACGCAGTACCGAGAATTCCTGAAACCAGAATGGCAAATAGCATTAAAGGAGTAAATAATTGTTCATGCCAGGTTACTGGCTCTGCATCTGAATAATAAAAGGCAGGTTCTGGGCTAACAAATACGGCAATTGTGCTATAAAGTGAAACAGCAAAAATTTGTACAATACTTAAAGGAATTATAGGGAAGTTCATCACTAATCGATCAGTCATAATAATGTGTCCGGCAAAACCAAAGGCACAAAATAATACTAAAACATCTCCTTTATTAAATACTAGCTTGTCTCCAATAGTTAGCATATAAAGGCCTATAGTTGCCGTTATAACACCTATCCAAACAGACTTAGGAACAACATTTTTAAAAATTAAAAAGCCTAAAACTGGAACAAGTGGCACACATAAGCCAGTAATAAATCCTGCGTTTGTTACGGTTGTAAAACGCATACCTTCTGTTTGAGTATAAAACCCAAGAAATAAAAAAAATCCTAGTAACATTCCTGATTTTATCAATAGAAAGTAATTAATAGAATCTCCATTATTTTTATTTTTCTTTTGCACAAACCATAGCAAAGGTAACATTGAAAGTGTTGCTACGGCAAAACGTATTGCATTAAAAGTGTTTGTGGGCATATCTTCAATAGCAAGATCAATTGGTACGAATTCTACGCCCCAAATAAAGCAGACGATAAGTAATAAGATAGTTGCGATACGAGGTGATTTTACGGTCATGTGTAAGCTCTTTTGATTACTCACAAAGTGAATATATATTAAGAGGCGTATATTATACAAAAATGTCAGCTTAACAAGTAAAGTTGCAGCTCAGCGATTTGATTTTACTGGAACTTCTATTACAAATACAAAGTGCTTTTATTATTGTGCCATATTAAAGCTTGCAATTAAATAGACGATCGGTCTATTATGGCTTTATGAATAATCCTGTAGTAAAACCACGACGTGGTAGACCCCCAAAAGTATCACGTGAAAATCAAGATACTAGAGCCGAGCTAATTCGCAGTGGTCTAGAACAACTAACAGAAAAAGGCTTTGCCTCATCAGGACTTGATCAAATACTTAAAAGAGTAGGTGTGCCTAAAGGCTCTTTTTATCATTATTTCAATAGTAAAGAGGCGTTTGGCCAGGCTGTTATTGAAAAATACGCGAGTTATTTTGCCAATAAATTAGAAGCCTGTTTATCAGATGAGTCACATTCTCCTTTAACACGCATAGAAAATTTTGTAGAAGATGCTAAGCTGGGGATGATTCGCCACCAATTTAAACGAGGGTGCTTAGTAGGCAACCTTGGACAAGAAGTGGAGTTATTGCCTGAAAGCTTTAGGCAACAACTAATTGATATTTTCTTACATTGGCAGCAACTTATTGAGAATTGCCTGGAATTAGCACAACTATCAGGAGAAATATCGAATAAAGCAAACTGTGAACTATTAGCAGAAAGTTTTTGGGTAGGTTGGGAAGGTGCTGTTTCTAGAGCAAAGTTAGTACAAAGTACTAAACCATTAGAAAATTATTTTAACTATTTTATTTTGACTTTGCCTAGGTAAAGTCAAAAAAATTTCATTATTTATAGACGACCAGTCTAAATTGGGAGAGCAAGATGTTTAATGGTATTTTAATTGAAAAAGATGAACAAGGTTACCGAGCCGCTATTAAAGATATTGATGAAAGCGTATTACCTGAAGGTGATGTCACTATTAATGTTTCTCATAGCACAATTAATTATAAAGACGCATTAGCAATTACAGGTAAAGGACCAGTTGTTCGAAAATTCCCTATGGTTCCTGGAATTGATTTAGTTGGCACTGTTGAGCAAAGTGATAGTGATAAGTTTAACGTTGGTGACAAAGTATTACTTAATGGCTTTGGTGTTGGTGAAACTCATTGTGGTGGATTAGCGCAAAAAGCTCGTTTAAAAAGTGAATGGTTAGTACCACTACCTGCAGGGTTCTCTCCACGTCAAGCAATGGCGATAGGCACAGCAGGATATACTGCAATGCTTTGTGTTATCGCCCTTGAAAAAAATGGCATAACTCCAGATAAAGGTGAAATATTAGTAACAGGTGCAAATGGAGGGGTTGGTAGTTTTTCAATCGCTATCTTGGCGAAACTTGGTTATAACGTGGTTGCCTCAACTGGAAGGTTAGATGAAGCTGATTACCTGAAAAAATTGGGCGCATCAGAGGTTATTGATCGTAACTCACTGTCTGAACCCGGACGTCCATTAGCAAAAGAGCGTTGGGCTGGTGCCATTGATTCTGCAGGAAGTCACACATTAGCTAATGTATGTGCTAGCACCAAATATGGTGGAGTTGTGGCTGCGTGCGGCTTAGCTCAAGGCATGGATTTACCAGCTTCTGTTGCGCCATTTATTCTACGCGGTGTAACGTTAGCAGGGATAGACAGTGTAATGAGGCCAATTAACGATCGTATTGAAGCTTGGCAACGTCTGTCTGAAATTCTTACTTCAGATGTATTTGAGGATATTTCTACCGATATAGGTCTAAGTGATGTTGTAGAAACAGCAGAAGCATTAATGGCGGGAAAAGTTCGCGGTCGTGTGGTTGTTGATATTAACGGGTAATTATTACTTTATTTAATTATTAAAATATTAGTATACAGTTTAGCTGTGTACTGATATTGACTTTATAATTAATGTTAGTTTCACTATGATTTAAGCTAAAAACTTGTTCTTTTCTATTAAATTTAAAGTATCACTATTATGTCGTTTGAATAGGTATTCTTAAACTTTCCCTTTTAAGCAATCGTTCGGCTACTTCTGCGGTTACTTGGTAAAACTCATTGACATACTCTTGTGCATTTAAAGAAGCTTGTATTTGTTTTTTTACCTGACATGGGTTATCACATTGCAGTGTAAAAGCTAAAGTGTAATTTCCTGGTGTTTTCTCTGAAAGTGTTTTGGCATAAGTTTCAGGATCTTCAGTTGTACACCCAATTCTAATGACATCTGAAAAAAAAGAGTGTGTCATAACATAAACATTACCAAGTGATACTTCGGGATTTTGCCCAGACTGGGGTGTGTTTTTCATTCTATTAACTTATCCCTATTTATAAATTATTCGTAAATATTTATAAATTATAGCTTATCTTAACTAGAGTGTGGATAAATATTAATAATAGTCAGTTATACTACAGCGATGCTTTTTAGGATTTTTTAAGCAACAAATAAATAATCGTCTTTGTAACAATTAGTTTTAGGTAATTTAATGATAAATAATGATCTTCTTCGTCGTGTTAGCACCATTTTTGATTTTAATAGCGAGCAAACACTTGCAGTGTTTAAACTAGGGCAAAGCGCTATTACTGCAGAGCAGTTAGCTGATATATATAGAGAGAAAAACGATGCTAGTTATAAGCCATTATCAGATAACGAATTTGCAAGTTTTCTAAATGGCCTAATTATTGAAAAAAGAGGTCCGAAAGATGGACCACAGCATCAAGCAGAACAAGTGTTAACGAATAATATTATTTTTAACAAATTGAAAATAGCCTTAGCATTAAAGGCTGATGATGTAATTGCTATATTAGAATTAGCAGAGTTAAGTTTAGGAAAATATGAATTAAGTGCTTTCTTTAGAAAAGTGAATCATAAGCACTATAAAGAATGTAGTGATGCTACTCTTTCAGCTTTTTTGAAAGGCTTAAAAATTAAGTCTACTTATTAAATTAAGTTCTTTTAACTCATTGTTTGAGACAACTCATGTCATTTACTGAACTTGGATTAAGTGATCCAATAATAAACGCGCTAACTGATTTAGGCTATAGTGCACCTACAGCAATTCAACAAAAAGCAATTCCAGCTGTTTTATCTGGAAGAGATTTAATTGCTTCAGCACAAACAGGCACAGGCAAAACAGCAAGTTTTGTATTGCCTATTTTGCATAAATTAAATGCTCGGCATAATCAGCATACGCTTCGCGGCAAGCGTATTAGAGCGCTTGTTCTTGTCCCTACCCGTGAATTGGCAATACAAGTAGAAGCAAGTATTGAACAATACGGCAAGCACTTAGCACTTAGCTCAATGGCTATGTATGGCGGTATTGACTCGCAACCGCAAAAACAACGGCTTATTTGGGGAATTGATCTACTCGTTGCTACGCCTGGCCGTTTATTAGACATGGCTCATCAACGTGCACTTCATTTCGATGAGCTTGAATTTTTAGTCCTTGATGAAGCTGATAGAATGTTGGACATGGGCTTTATTGATGACATTAATAAAATTATTGAACGTCTGCCAAAGCAGCGTCAAAATTTACTCTTTTCTGCAACTATCTCTGATGATGTTCGTGCGTTAGCAAGAAGAACAATTTCTGAACCAATTGAAATATCAATAGCTCAACATAAAAAATCCCAACCAATAATAACTCAATGGCTAGTAACTGTTGATAAGGCTAATAAGTCAGCTTTGTTAAGTCATTTGATAAAAGAGTTAAAATGGCAACAAGCGTTAATTTTTATTGAAACGAAACATGGTGCAGCTAAGCTAGTAAGTCAGTTAGAAAAGCGTGAGATTATTGCTGAATCAATTCACGGAGGCAGAACGCAAGAAATTCGAGAGAAAATACTTAAAGATTTTAAACAGGGTCGAATTAAGTTTTTAGTCGCTACTGGAATTGCTGCTCGTGGTCTAGATATTGGTGAGCTTGACCGTGTTGTTAATTATGATTTACCTGACAAAGTTGACGACTATATTCATCGCATTGGTAGAACTGGTCGTGCGGGCGCGAGTGGGGAAGCAGTATCTCTTGTGTCAAAAGATAACTTTAGAAACTTATGTGCGATTGAGTCAAGATTAGGTCATATTATTGAGCGAAAAGAAGTAGAAGAGTTTCCAGTCAAAAAAATAGTACCTATTTCAATTTTAAACTTTGTACCTAAAAATAAACGAGCATAAATTAATTAGTTTGTGTTAAAATCCGCCACCCATTTTGATCCTATGGTCGAAGCGTACCTTTAAAATACAGAAGTAAAAATTATGATTATGTCTCTAATACGTTGGCCTATAGGTCGCCTTATCTTACTTGTGAACTTTGTTTTTTCACCAAAGTAGCAAAAAAGAAGACTAGCAGAGCAGGAAAAATTTGATAATAAAACTAAAAACTTAAGTTTATATCAGTTACCTAGTTGTCCTTTTTGTGTGAAAGTTCGTCGCACAATGAAACGAGAAGGATTGAATATTGAATTACGCAACATTAATCAGCAAAATGATTATCGTGAAGAATTAATTCGTGAAGGTGGTAAAAGAACTGTTCCTTGTTTACGTACTGAAAAAGATGATGGCCAAGTACAATGGCTATATGAATCAAGTGATATTATTGCTCATTTGCAACAATTAGCTAAATCAGCTTAATCAGTTTTCGAAATAAAGCGTTTTAATTAAGGTGAGTAGCCTAGAAATTCTAAGCAATTATTACACAACAAAATGTAAACGTGTATAGCTGAATACTTCGAATATTATCGGTTGTACACTCATACTATGCTATCGCCTTTGTAATCTATAAGTGTATAGATTACAAAGGGTTTACCTTCTATAAGTACTCAATGAACAACTGCAAACTAACCTTTAAAGATTAATTCACCTTAATTTAAATACAGTTTAAGTGAAATTGTTTTTTAGTTAAAAGTGTCTAATAACTCAAGAAACTTCTTTTAGTTTATACCTATACGGTATAGTAATTAGGCGCTTATATGTTAGTAAAAATTCCGCAAAGCTCTCAGCTTACCGAGTCAGATATTACAGACGAATCAGTTTATCTTGAACGTCGCTCCTTGTTAAAAAATATGGGCTTTTTAGGTGCGGGTGCATTAATGACTGCTGCGCTTAGTAACAAAGCACAAGCAGGTTTTTTTAGTGATGAAGAACCTGTGTTTAAAACCAAACCATTAGATTACAAACACGATGCGGCTAACCAAGGTTTAATTAAAACACCTGAAAAAAAAGTAATATCCCATAACAATTTTTATGAGTTTGGTGCACAAAAAGATCAGCCTGCAAAGCTAGCACAATCTTTTAATGTTGAACCATGGAAACTAACTATTTCAGGTGAGTGTGATAATCCTATTACGCTTGATTATGATGATCTGACTAAAATGTTTCCTCTAGAAGAACGTATCTATCGATTACGTTGTGTTGAAGCTTGGTCAATGGTTGTTCCTTGGATTGGATTTTCACTTGTAGACCTGCTGAAAAAAGTATCGCCAAACTCGCGTGCTAAATACGTAGCCTTTGAAACTCTTTATGATCCTAAACAAATGCCGGGACAAGCTAATAGGCGTTTAGGTGGTGGAATTAAATACCCCTATGTTGAGGGGTTACGTATAGATGAAGCTATGAATCCGTTAGCATTAATGAGTGTTGGTTTATATGGGAAAACACTCCCTCCACAAAATGGAGCGCCCATTCGTTTAGTTGTACCATGGAAATATGGATTCAAAAGTATAAAGTCTATTGTTGCTATTAAATTACTAGAACATGAACCGCAAACTACATGGAAGAAATTAGCTCCCAGAGAATATGGATTTTACGCCAATGTTAATCCAAATCATGATCACCCACGCTGGAGCCAAGCAAGTGAACGTCGTATTACTAGTGGTGGTTTGTTTGCTCGTAATCGTATAGAGACACTGCCGTTTAATGGCTATGGTGAAGAAGTAGCACATTTATATCAAGGTATGAATTTATCTAAGCATTTTTAAGGTTTACATGTAATGACTAGTAATACTCGTGTCTTAATTTTAAAAATAATTATTCACCTCTCAGCTTTTTTGCCTTTATTTAACCTTTATTTTTTAGCCTTTTCGGATGAGTTGGGAGCAGATCCTGTAGAGGTTGTAATTCACTTTACAGGAATTGGTGCATTTAACTTATTATTAATTAGTTTGTGTATTTCTCCGTTAGCGAAAATAACTAAACAAGGTTACTTATTGCAAACAAGACGGTTGCTAGGTTTATATACATTTGCTTATGCGTTGTGTCATTTACTGAACTTTTTAGCATTTGAAGTACAATTTAGTGTTGAGCTTTTTCTAAGCGAAGTAATAAAACGTCCGTATATTACTATCGGCATGATAGGGTTTTTATTACTTACCGCTTTAGCAATAACTTCTGTAAATAAATTGAAACGTAATATGGGAAAAAAGTGGCAAACATTACATAACTTTAGCTATGTAATAGCAATCCTCGTGGCTATTCATTTTTACTGGTCGGTGAAATCTGAACTTATTTCACCTATATTTTATGGGGTAGTTACATTATTTTTATTATTATTTCGCTATAAAAAGTTTAAACGTTTGATCTTATCGAGGTTTGCTTAATATTTGTGCGATAGTTGTGTTAACCTAATGTTATTTTTTTTATAATCCTGCGGAATTTTAAAATAATAGATAAAGAAATGACAAAGTTAATCTGGAACGAAGGAATGAGTGTTGGCATTGATGCCATTGATGAGGATCATAAACAGATTATCTCAATACTTGCAAAATTGACTTCAGCTGAGCATGGTGAAGCGTCTGCAGAAACCATTGAAGCAATATTTATGGAGTTAGAGCAATATGTTATTTTACATTTTGCAAGAGAAGAAGCGTTATTAGAACAAGTTAATTATGCTGATATTAAAGCGCATAAAGCAAGCCATCAAAAATTTATTGAGAAATTACCTAAACTTAAAGAAGAATGGCTAACAAAAGACTGCCTAGCATGCAGTGAAAAAATCACTTCATTTTTATATCGTTGGATTGTTAATCATATATTGGTTGATGACTTAGACTATGCCTCATGTGTTTATAAGTTTTCTGATAAAGCTAAACGGGAAGAGGCTGATAATCAGCCTAAACCTTCTATTATTGCAAGAGTGTCACACAGCCTTTCTCAAAAAATAAAATTAAGTCATCGTATCTTTTTTACGACCCTTTTACCCGTGCTTGGTGTACTTCTTTTAAGTATTTTTATTTTACTAAGCAACAACAAAGACTATAAAAATGTATCCCTCATTGTAGAACTGAATGATGTTATTATGCAGGTCAATGATATTACCCATTCACTGCAAGCGGAAAGAGGGCTTTCAAGCGGCCTAACCAGTTCAAATTATCAAAGCCTTCATGAGCAACTAGAAGCCCGCCGCTTGATAACAGATGAAGGTATATCAAACTTTTTAACTTTACTTGCAAGTGATCTAGCTCCGACAATGCAAGCAAATATTCACTACTATTCTGATGATGCACTAAAAGAATTATTAAAATTAAAAAGTTATAGAGCTCAACTAGATAATAAAACAACATCTTTTATTGATATTTACCAATCGTACACTCACCTTATTGAACGGTTGCTTTCTGTTTCTGAGAATTTAACACAAATTGAAATGACATCTCGGTTAGCAAATGATATCTCAGCCATTAATGCAATATTACTGTTCAAAGAATACATGGGACAAATTAGAGCTGTAGGAATGAATGCAGTTACGGTGGAAGAAAGTGACTTACGCAATCATTTTAATTTGAGCATTCTTATTGGTAAGCAATTGAATACTCTTCATGTTTTTCAATATTCTGCAAGTGATAAACAGAAAGCATTATGTCAAAAATATTGTAATAGTGATGCACATAGAGAAGTATTGATCGAACGTTTTTCAAAAATAATGAATGATGACTCGTTAGAAAAACGAAGTAAAGATTGGTTTGATTTAATGTCGACAGATATTAATAAACTTAAAATGTTATCAGATAAATTACTTGTAAATTTTATGGACGAAGTGGAATTAGAAAGGGAAAGTTTAGAGATAAAATCATATCTTATTTTTTGTTTACTCAGTCTTTTCTTAGTAAGTGCAATAGTCTTATCAATGATATTAAACCATAGCATTATTGATCCTATAAGAAATATAACTAAAGCATTAGACAAAATGGCTCAAGGAAATAGAAATATTCAATTTAAGACGTCTATTGGTTTTGATGAAATTGCTGCGATGCAACGGGCTTATGAAAAACTAAGGCGAAAATTATTACAAATCGATATATTTCAGGCCATAGTAAACCGTCAAAATAATGAAATAGAATATAGAAAAACCCAACAAGATCATTTTAAAACTTTAGCTTTTACTGATGCTTTAACTGGTGCAGTTAATCGCCATCAGTTTAATAAAGTGTTAGCTAAAGAAATTATTCTGGCAGATAGTGAAAAGTCACCGTTATCTATTATGTTGTTGGATCTAGATAATTTTAAACGAGTTAATGATAGTTATGGCCATGGTGTTGGTGATGATGTATTGATTAAATTTTATCGTGCGTGTGAAGAAGCAGTGAGAGCAACGGATGTTGTAGCACGTATTGGTGGTGAAGAATTTGTTGTGATATTACCGCAAACCCAAGCAAAAAATGCTTATCAATTTGCAGAACGTTTACGAGAAAAAATACAACAGATGGAAGTGGTGGTTGATAATCATAAAATTGATTTAACCGTAAGTATTGGTGTTAGCCAATGGAAAAAAGAAGCGTACTCTTCGGCAGAAGAATTTGTCGAAAGTGCGGATAAACTACTTTATCAAGCTAAAGATGGAGGAAGGAATAGGGTGGTAATTTAATTACCACAATAGATTTTCCAAACATTAAGAAAAATAAGCTAACTCTAAGCAGAGTGATGAGTAAATTATAATGGCATTGATAAGATAATATTGTAAGATCTCCACCATTACGTCAACAAACACTCTTATTTATTACTTATGCGCATCATTCACACACTTATTCTTTTTTATCTTCTTTGCTCATTTTCAGCTTTCAGTGTAGAAAAAACAACTGAACAACGCCCTAAAATTGGTCTAGTGCTTAGTGGCGGGGGAGCAAAAGGGGCTGCCCATATTGGGGTTTTGAAAATAATTGAACAGCACAATATTCCAATTGATTATGTTGTAGGTACAAGTATTGGCTCTTACGTGGGGGGCTTATACGCATTAGGTTATAGTGTTAATGAAATAGAACAGATTATGCTTAACCTCCCATGGGATGAAAGTTACTCTGATTTTATTCCCAGAGAACTATTGTCGCTCAAAGATAAAAAACATAGAGATCAATATAATATATCTTTTCGCCTTGGTTACAGTGATGGGCAATTGAAAGCACCTAGTGGCCTGTTATTAGGTCAATCAGCTGGAAACTTACTTAAATACTCTACAGATGTTGTAGCAACACTTGAGAGCTTTGATCACTTAGCTATTCCTTATCGTGCTATTGCTGCTAACTTAGCAACCGCCAAAACTGTTGTTATCAAAAAGGGCAGTATCACTAAAGCTATGAGAGCTTCTACTGCGGTTCCTGGGGTTGTTGAACCGGTAAGAATAGATGAACAATTATTAGTTGATGGCGGTATTACAAATAATATGCCTATTGATGTAGTGAAAGCTATGGGGGCTGACATTGTCATTGCAGTTGATATTGGCTCACCATTACTGGATAAAAACGCT
The DNA here is from genome assembly GCA_964022585.1 of uncultured Colwellia sp. Classification (GTDB taxonomy): domain Bacteria; phylum Pseudomonadota; class Gammaproteobacteria; order Enterobacterales; family Alteromonadaceae; genus Colwellia. Next base: position 2,370 of record CAXIBS010000045.1, on the reverse strand, counting down.
ATCAACGATACACTAGATGTTTTTGACCAATTATCAAATATACTAACGAACAACACTACTTTGGCTCAAATGAAGTATGTGTCTACACGGGATATTTTAATTCGACCTAAAATAGATAATTTAAGTACTACTGATTTTACAATCATGCCTGAGGCACTAAAGCTAGGTGAAAAAGCGGCTTTAGAAGCAAGTAAAAAATTAAAGGTGTTGTCTGTCAGTCAACAGGAATATATTGATTACCAACAAGAGAAACAACGCAAAAAGCGTATTTTATTTGATAGTTTTCTTTTGCCTATTATTGAGGTTGAATATCAAAATAATTCAAAAACACATATAGGTGTTATTCAAGAAAAATTCGACATATCAATTGGTGAAGTGGTCACAAAAGAGCAATTACAATTAGCGATTAACAGAGTTTATGCTTTGAATGAATTTGAGCATGTTGCTGCTGAATTTGTTGATCTTCCTCTGGGGCGAAAATTAATTCTTACAACACAAGAAAAGTCTTGGGGTCCTGATTACTTAAGCTTTGGTTTTAATTTACAAACAGACTTTTCTTATCGAACGATTGTGGCAATCGATGTTGCATATACACAAAACAATGTGAGCTTTTACGGTGGCGAATGGCTTAATGAAGCTAGCTTAGGTTGGGAGTCTAGATTAGCAAGCGAATTTTATCAGCCATTAGTTGAAACTCAACAGTATTTTGCTAAGGCTAGAATTGAATACTCAGAAGATAAGTGGGAACAAACAACTGAACGTTCAGAACTAACTAATGAATATTTTAAAACGCGCCTTAGCTTAGGTTATAACTTCAATGATAATAGCGGTATAGAGGCAGGCATTATAGGTGAGAAAGGGGTGTTATCTTTTAATAACGTCCAAGAAACATCATTAGACTATGACTCACTTGGCACCTATTTATCGTTTGACTACGATAACTTAAATAGTGTGGACTTCCCAACGGAAGGAAATAAATTTTCTGTTAACATTTTTTGGCGTCATGAAAACTACCAAGAGTTTGATGGCATTGAACCTAATGATTCATCAATAGAAGCCACATTTGATTGGCGTGGTGCTATAAGTGTAAATAGTCATGCTTTTGTTGGTATTGCTTCACTTGCTACAGTTGATAATGAAAGTGATTTTTCTGTACATGTAACGGAACTAGGTGGTTTTTTAAATTTATCTGGTTATCAAAAAGATGAATTATTAGGTAGTCATAAAGCCTTTGTAGCAGTGATTTATCAATATGATCTTGCTCGTGAATTATTTGGTCATGATAGTATGCCACTTTATTTGGGGACAAGTATTGAAGCTGGTAATGTATGGACATTAAAAGAGTCAGTAGATGCAAGTGATATGATTACATCTGGTAGCCTTTATATTGGAACAGATACCAGCTTTGGACCAGCAGTATTTGGTCTTGGTTTTGCTTCTGAAGGTAAAAGCTCAGTATTTTTATCACTAGGAAAGAGCTTCTAACAGGAAAAAAATTAGAGTAGCTTTTAACAACTAACGATGGCAAGTAATAATATGAATTCTATAGCAAAAAATAGTCATGGTCATGTTCAACAATTATCAACGTCATCATTGCTGACTATTGAACATGACACCATGCAGGCTAAAATTAGCTTGTATGGTGGGCAAGTACTAAGTTGGAAGCCACTAGGTGAAAGAGATGTTTTTTGGTTGTCTGAAAACGCCTTTAACGAAAAGGGAAAGGCGATACGTGGCGGAGTTCCTATTTGTTGGCCTTGGTTTGGTAAACACCCAAATGACGAAAATAATAAAGCCGGCAACCACGGCTTTGCGCGTTGTCAGTTGTGGAAAATAGACAGCATTGACATTAGCGAGCAGGGTGTTGAAATTATATTAAGCTGGCATGGGAAGAATATGAGTGATTTGTGGCCTGCTGATTGTAGCCTGAAACAAGTTTTGTTTTTTGGAAAAACATTCACTCAGGTGCTTACTATGACCAACTTAAGTGAAAAAGATGTTTATTATACGGGAGCATTACATAGCTACCTTTTAGTAAGTGCCCCAGCAAATACTACGTTAACTCAATTAACCAAAGCGCCTTTTGAAGACTCGTTGACAGGCAACTTTTGCCTAGCTGAAGAACTCCCCACCTCTTTAGCTAATGGTATTGATGAGATAGATAGAATTTATCATAGTGATGATGTGATAGATGTTGTTGATAATGTTTGGCAGCGTACAATTACATTGAGTACTACAGATACTAAACAATGGGTATTTTGGAACCCAGGTGAAGAATTAGCTAAGCAGATGGTTGATATTCATGATGGCGGAGAACAAGAGTTTATTTGTTTGGAAGCAGCCAATACGCAAAGACAATTACTAAAGGCC
>CAXIBS010000044.1:0-14576 GCA_964022585.1 uncultured Colwellia sp. | reverse complement strand
GCTTCTGTCCTGCTAAAAAAAATCATTGCAGCAATTAACAATAATGCCATTCCTAGTGTCGTCGCTTTAGTTGGGCCGTGAAGTCGCATAAAAAAGTCAGGCATTTTTACTAATCCAATAGAGCCCACGAGTACAAAAGTGCCACCAAGTAATAATAATATTGAAATAATCCATTCAGTCATAACCTAGCCCTTATTCTATAATGTCGCCACGTAGCAAGTATTTACATACTGCAACAGTACTTACAAATCCTAACATAGCGATTAATAATGCTGCTTCGAAATACAATGCAGTTCCCATAGTCATACCGTACAAAATAATCAACGCAATAGTATTAATGTACATGGTATCAAGTGCAAGTATTCTATCCGGTACTGATGGACCAATTAATAAGCGCCATAAGTTTAACAATAATGATAAGCCTATCATGGCAAATACTATTAAAATCACAGTGTCTAGCATTGAAATATCTCCTTAAGAGGCGTTTCATAACGCTGCTTAATGGTGTTAATTAAAGCTTGTTCATCTTTAAGATCTAAAACGTGTATCAATAAAAATCGTTGTTCAGAGGTTTTTCCCTCAATGAAAGTCTCACTACAAGGATACACTTCAGCGCTGACAGTTCCAGGAGTTAATGACACCGTACTAGCCAAAATAGTAATAGGCGTACTGTGTGTTAAGTCTAACGGCACTTTAACAAATCCAGGGGTTAATTTTTTATTTGGGCCTAAGATCAAAACAGCAACCTGTAAATTGGCTGTCACTATGTCATATAACACCAACATTAAATGACTGAATGCCAAACCTGGTTTTATAATTAGTGGTTGTTTTTCTCTAAATCGATTAGTCGCCATAGGAATAACAATGGCTAAAATTGTCGCCAAGACAATATGTCCAACTGAGACACTATTATTTAATAACAACCATACAATAAATAGTAAAACGCTCAATACTGGCGCAGGTAACCATCTAAATCGTGCTTCTAACTGCATTACTGCCCTCCTGGAAGAATAACGCTAATGTTATTATTAAAGTCATGTAACTGGGTAGCAGCACCAATGGCGTATTCACTTAATGGTCCAGCAAAAATACTCATCAATGGTGCTCCCGAAATAAGAATAACCAATGCGACCAACTGTGCTGGATGAACGCGTTCTTGCTCAATAGTTTCTGTTACCTTATCTTGATGATGCCAAAATACAGTACTACCAGCTTTAGACATACCCACTAATATAGCTAAACTTGCGAGTAAGTAGAGTGGCCAAAATACAAAGGTATATTCAGCATTCAATGTCGCTTTAAGGAGCCAGACTTTTCCAATAAATCCTGACAATGGTGGCATGCCTATTACCGCAATAGCAGCAATCATAAAACAAACACCCAACAGTTTTGGCTGATAAATCGGTGGTCCTGCAGCGATACGGTCTGAAACACTACCTCTTTGGCGACCAATCAAATCAGCTAAAAGGAACAGTGCAGCAGTAACCAAGGTTGAATGAACTAAGTAATAAATAGCAGCAGAGCTAGCTTCAACACTTTGTACCGCAGTCAATGCAACTAATGTTCCCACCGATACAATGACCAAATTAGCTATCAATTTTTTTAAGTTCTTACTGGCTAAAACACCTATAGCACCCATTGCAATAGTGGCAAGTGCTAACCACCACAACCAACTTTGCGCCATATGACTCAACTCACCTGCTTCTTCGCCAAAAATTAGCGTATAAACACGCATCATTGAGTACACACCGACTTTTGTCATAATCGCAAATAATGCCGCAACAACCGGCATCGCAGTAGCGTAAGTCTTAGGTAACCACAAATGCAAGGGTAATAAAGCACCTTTTAAAGCAAACACCACCAGCAATAGCAATCCACCTATTTTAACAAGGAAAACATCATCGCCTTGTAAAAGAGCTACTTTCTGGGCCATATCTGCCATGTTTAGTGTGCCTAACACACCGTATAGAATACCAAGCGCAATCAAAAAAATGGCCGAACCAACAAGGTTTAGGATCACATAATGTAAAGCCGCGCGGGTGTTTATTTTATCTCCACCATGCATAAGTAATGCATACGAGGCAATCAACAACACTTCAAAAAATACAAATAGATTAAACGCATCACCGGTTAAGAAAGCACCACTCACTCCTAACACCAAAAAGTGTACTAATGGGTGGAAGAAGCTGCCTTTTTCATCATCTCCCGCGCTTGCATATAAAACACAGACAGCACCAAGTAATGTAGTTAAACAAACTAACAAGATAGAAAATGGATCTGCAACCAAAACGATACCAAAAGGTGCGCTCCAATCACCAACGGAATAAACCTGCGTTCCTTGGGTTTGAACTTTAAATAAAAGTGCTAATGAAACTAAAAATGAGACTATACCAAACATTACAGAAGTGATTCTTCTGCTAGATTTATGGCTGCCAAAAGGTGGTAGCAATAAAATAACACCTGCCAACATGGGTAATAAAATAGGTAAAAAGGTCAAATGCTGGATCATACTTTACCCTTTTCACTTTGGTTATTATCCAAACCGTCTACATGGTCATTACCTAAATCTGCTCGCCCTCTAATTGCTAAAATAACCACAAAAGCAGTCATAGCAAAACCAATAACAATTGCGGTTAACACTAAAGCTTGCGGCAGTGGATCAGCATATTCTGAACTATACCCAAGTACTGCAGCTTGATTTAGACTTAGTCGCCCTGATGAAAATAAGAATAAATTAACCGCGTAAGAAAGCATCGTTAATCCTAATACAACGGTGAAAGTTCTAGCGCGTAATATTAAAAATACGCCACAAGCTACTAAAAGCCCAACGCAGGATGCGTAAAGTAATTCCATTAAACATTAACCTCTTTTTTAGGTGCATTAAGCGTTAATCGGCCTAGGCTTGCCAAGATCATTAATGTCGCACCAACGACCGTGATATAAACACCTATATCAAATACCAATGCACTCGCCAGTTCAGTTTTACCAATTAGAGGAATATCAAAATAATCGAACCAAGTCGTCATGAAAGGTCTGCCAAAGAACCAACTACCAACCCCGGTAAATAACGCAATAGCTATACCTGACGCAATAATCTTACGGTAATTTATGGTTAACCGTTCAGCAATCCAATTTGAGCCATGGGCTATATATTGCAAAATAAACGCTACAGAAGTTATCAATCCTGCGATAAACCCCCCACCAGGAAGATTATGACCACGCAAGAAAATATAAAATGATACCATTAATGCCAACGGCAGTAATGACTGAGATATACTGGCTAATAATACGGGATAACGTTCTTTCGCCCATGGTCTGCCTTCACTATCACTCGTTGGTATAAACAATGGTAGGTTGATTAGTAACTTGTAAATACCTAAAGCAGCAATGCCCAATACAGAAATTTCTCCTAAGGTATCAAAACCACGAAAATCTACTAGAATAACATTAACAACGTTAGTACCACCGCCACCTGTTTTCGCATTGGCTAAGAAAAAGTCTGAAATTGATTCAAATGGACGAGTAATTAACGCATAACAAATACTCGCAACAATAACACCCAAGCCAGCTGAAATACCTACGTCTCGAAGCACACGCATAGAGCTAGACTCTTTTGGAGAATGCTGTGGTAAGAAAAATAATGCCAGCATAAGTAAAACAATAGTCACTACTTCTACCGTTAATTGTGTTAATGCTAGATCCGGTGCAGAGAAACGCGTGAATGCGACAGACACCATTAAACCCACAACTGAGAGCATCAACAGTGATACCACCCGGTTGCGATACCAAATCACAGTACAAATAGCACCAACCATTAACAACGCTGCGCCAACCGCATTATGAGCATCAATTGGTGTAAGCTCTTTTTGCCCAATTAGCTGATTCATTTCAAATAAAGGCCAACCAGCAAAAAGTAACACGATCAGAAATAACAACATTAAATAACGTTGTAAAGAGCCATTTTCTATGGAGCTAATCTTACGCTGGCACCAGTTTGTTATAGCATGAACTGCGCCATCAAAAACCTTTTTAGCACTAAAAGAAGGCAGAGACTCTTGAAACCTGTATAGATGTAGTCGTTGTGAATACAGAATTAAACCACCACTTACTGCAAAGGCGCTCATCAATAGTGGTAAGTTAAAGCCGTGCCATAGCGCAACTTTAAACTCTGGTACATAACCACCGAGTACAGCTAAAGATGCGGCCTTTAAAATATCATCAACGATAAAATTTGGAAATATGCCTACGAGTAAACATAAAGCCACCAGTATCTCAATTGGCACTCGCATATAACGAGGCGGCTCATTTGGTTGCTTGGGCAAATCAATGGGATCACCATTAAAGAAAACATCATGAATAAAACGAGCTGAATAAGCCACAGCTAAAGCGCCGGCAACGGTAGCCAAAACAGGAATCAGCCAAGACATGGAGCCAAGTAATTGTTGATGTAGTGTCTCAGCAAAAAACATTTCTTTAGACAAAAAGCCATTTAATAGAGGAACACCTGCCATGGCCGCCGCCGCAACCATTGCCAAGGTAGCGGTGTAAGGCATAAATCGCCACATACCATTGATCTTTCGCATGTCTCGCGTACCTGTTTCATGGTCAATAATGCCAGTTGCCATAAACAAAGAGGCTTTAAATGTTGCGTGATTGATTATATGAAAAATAGCTGCTACTGCCGCAAGTTGAGTATCCAAACCGAATAATAAGGTGATCAAACCTAAATGACTAATGGTCGAATAGGCTAATAGACCTTTCAAATCATGCTTAAACAATGCGATATAAGCGCCAATTAATAATGTCGCTAGTCCGGTTAAACTAACAAAAATAAACCATATATCAGTACCCGCTAAAGCAGGATAAAAACGTGCTAATAAGAAGATTCCCGCTTTTACCATTGTGGCCGAATGTAGATAAGCACTTACCGGTGTTGGCGCTGCCATCGCATGGGGTAACCAAAAGTGAAAAGGAAATTGTGCTGACTTTGTAAATGCACCAAGTAGTACTAGAACTAGAGTTACTTCGTACCAATCATGTGCCTGAATAATTTCTTTGCTGTCTAAAATAACATCTAAATTGTAACTACCAACAATATTACCTAATAAAAGCAAGCCAGCCAATAATGCTAAACCGCCGCCCCCCGTTACCGTTAAGGCCATAATTGCGCCTTTTCTTGCTTCAGGTTTATGCCACCAATAGCTAATTAACAAAAACGAGCTAATACTGGTAAGCTCCCAAAAAAACCAGAGCTGAATGACATTGTTCGACATAACAATACCCAGCATTGCCGTCATAAATAACAACAAATATGCATAAAGCTTAGGCATGGAGTCTTTACTACTGAGATAATAACGGGCATAAAATATGACTAATATACCAATCCCTAGTATCATAAAAACAAACAACAGTGCTAAGCCATCTAAACGAAAAGCAATATCAATACCTAGTAAAGGGATCCACGAAAAGGTTTCACGGATAACCTCACCAGAAAATACTGCTGGCGCTAAGCTAATCGTCATTAATAAGGCGATAATCGGCGTTAACATCGTTAACCTTGTCGATTGGTTACGCGTTAATTTGCCCGTCATTGAAGAAATAATACTGCCAAGTAAGGATAACAAGGGTATCCAAAACAAAGTCATATAGTTACCTTTTTTATTTTTTAGAAGTCATGGTATCGAGAGATATTGCCATATTATGTCAAATCATATAGTACTGGCAAACATTTTACTCTGAAAACTTGTAACGATACTAGCACGAAACAAGGCAAAAATTAGCACTAAAGTCTAATAAAAATTCGGATTATCACCTCTCTTGACGGCTAAAATTCAAATAAATCGTTTTTTTTCACTAATTATACTAGTGTCAGCCCCCTTGTTAAGTGTAGTATTTACTCCAAAGAAGCGTTAATAAATTTACAGGTATCTGATGAAAAAACTTGACAATATAGACCTACGTATTTTAACCCTATTGTATAACGATGCTGATATCACTAATAAGGAATTAGCGGCTAAAATAGGAATTGCTCCGTCAACCTGCTTAGAGCGCGTTAAACGACTTAAGCAAAATGGAGTTATTAAGGGTGCCTTTATTGATGTGAACCTCAATACAATTGGTGGAAATATCGAAGCTATTGCAGCAATTAGATTAAAGCCTTACTCGGAAGAAATTGTTAATAAATTTCGAGATGACCTATTAAAATTTCCTGAGATCTTAAACCTATATCATATGGGTGGTAGCTATGATTATTATATTCACATGTCTGTACAAGACAGTGAGCATTTACGCCAGTTTGTATTTAAAAAAATAACATCTCGAGATGAAGTAACTACTGTAGAAACTTCACTCGTGTTTGAACATAGCCGCAGCGGTGTTTTGCCTGACTTTCAACAAGACTAATTATCACTCTTTACTTTCTTTCTTTTGAAGTAGCCGAATGATGCCTTTGAGTTGATACTCTTTTTTGATGAGAGGGTTTATTAACTCGATGGCTCTGTTTTTGCTGCTTTCTCACTGGTGCTGAGTTAGCCTTATTTACTCTTTGTTTTTCTTTTCTTAATTGCTGTTTTGTTATATTTGGTTTTTGCTTATCTTTATGCATTTTAACACCTTGAGTTTGATGCTTTATTCCGTGCTTTTTAGCAAAAGTAGTAGATTGCATTTTATCGTACTTTACTTTTTTATGCTCTTTTTGCCTTTCCTGACGATTTACTTTATTCAATGCATAATTGTTATTGTGTAAACGTTGTTTAACATGACTATGGCGATCAGTTGAGCTTTTATAAGGGCGATGCGAGCCTACTCGTTTACTATAATATTTTTCACTTGTTCGTTTAGTTTTGTATGCAACACCTCTACGGTGGGAAGGTTTATGAGCCCAGCGTTTAGCATAACCTCCATGAGATATTAAGCGACGTGGACGTTGAGAGTATTTACGATAATGACTACGATGTGGAGCAACGACAACCACATGACGATTATGCCAATGAAAAGCACTGAAAAAATAATTGAATGTAATATGTACGCCTGTATTCCAATAAAAAGGACGGTAGTGGCTAACATTTACATGCCTTGGAGAATGCCAATATACAGGCGGATAACCAGCCCAAAACCATGAACCGTATACCATGCGTGAGTCATAATAAGGCACATACACAATTTCTTTTTCTTTAGGCAAAATTACAATGTTGTTATCTTCATAACGAACATCCATATTATCCATTTTTTTCAAACTACCTGCTAACTTAGCTTGTTTTCGTAATGTTTGAATACTCAATAGTAGTCGCGATTCATCATGTAAGAAAGCGTCTCCTAGTTCTTGAGTCCAACTTAGGTCTTTACTTAAACGACTAAGAATTCGTTCAAATGGAATTAACGCTTTTACGCTAGCATCCCAGTCAAAGTTTTCTAAAGCTTTACGCTTTTGTTTCGTTTTTAGCTCATCATTTTTTTTCATCCATCGGTGAGCCTCTATTACCTCAATAGGATAAGTTGAAGCAATTAGAATATGCGTTAATAAACTATCAGGATATAACGCGATAGGTGCTAGCATTTGTGCTAACTCTGCGTCAGTAAAGTATTCAGCGTCTTGTTTTGATGATGCAGAAAAGCTGATGAACGCACTGATCATTAAGCTTAGATAAAATATAATATTTTTCATTAAGATAGTCCTTATAACCATTAACTTATAATAAGGATATCAATAACAAGCTGAACGCAAGCTGAATGTCAGTATGTATACAATAAAGTGATTAAGAGGGAAAGGTAAGAATAAAAGCTGCGCCACCTAATGATGTAGAAGTAGTAATAGACAATTCACCTTGGTAACTACTAACCAAGTCTCTCACAATGGCCAAGCCAATACCGTGTCCGGCATGATAAGTATCAGCCCTTGTTCCACGGGCTAAAATAGCACTTTGTTGAGATACTTCAATACCTACTCCGTCATCTTCAACAGCAAGAGTTAATAACTTATCAGTTCCCTTTACCGTAATAACAATATTATTTTTTGCAGCTTTACACGCATTATCAGCAAGGTTACCGAGCATCTCCATTAAGTCAGCTTCATCACCTTTAAATAAAACGTCATCATTAACATGGCTAACAATAAGTAATTGTTTACCTTGATAAACTTTCATCAGTGTTGATGTAAGTTTAACTACCAATGGTTTAACTGCTATTCCTAAATGCCATGAAGACTCTCCAGCACTTTGGGCTCTTTTTAATTGATGTTCGATAATATTATTAATTAACGAAATCTGCTGCACTGAATTTTGAGATAGACCAGCCTCACTTTGCATCACCGCCAAAGGGTTTTTTAAACTATGCGCTAAATCTGATAACGCATTACGATAACGCTTACGTTGGTTCTGCTCTGTTAGTAGCAAAGTATTTAGCTGAGAAGTGACTTGCTGTAGTTCAAGTGGGTAGTTGGCGTCTAGCGCTTTTTTCTTACCTTGCTCTATATTAGCAAGTTCATGAGTTAACACTTTTAGTGGTTTTAATGTCCACAATAACCAGGTAACTTGAATAACAATAAAAACTGCCATCAACGCAAAAAGCCAACTCCATAACTGTTTTGAAAAATCACTAAGCGCGAGCAAAAACTCTTTTTGATCTTTAATTAAATGTAACGTAATAGGAAATGGCTGAGCATTATCAGAGAAACTAACACTAAAACTATAAAGTAAGTGCCTACTTCCTGAAAGCGATAGAGAGGAAAATAGATTTTCACCTATTTTTGGTGAAGGAATAATGTTACTTGATAACTCATCTAACGGTAAAGTAAGTAAAGATTGCGATTGCCAAAGCTTTTTTCCGCCTCTCTTTTCTTTAGATAATGAATTTATCAATGCATACAAGCCAGATTGGCTTATATTAAATTGATTTTCTAATAAATATTCAGGCATTAACAGCTGGTTATTATCAACTTCTGCAACCGTCAAAATTGAATAACTATAAGCAATAAGTTCATTTTCCATCGCCGTTTTTAGCTGGCGCTCAAAAGCTTCACTCAAGGTTAAGCCAATAACAGGTAGCATAATAATAGTCATTAACAATGTACTAATGAGTACTCGAAATTTTAATGAGTTTGTCTGCCTGAACCAAGCTGCTCTCACGGATTTATTCATTAGAATTCATACGCTTTAATTTATAACCATGTCCCCGTAGTGTTTCAATAAAGCCATATTCATTATTGGGATCTAATTTTTTGCGTAAACGGCGTATAAAAACTTCAATAACATTTGAATCAAGATCAAAGTCTTGATCATAAATATGCTCAGTTAGCTTTATCTTTGAAGTGACTTCATCAAGGTGCAACATCATGTATTCAAGCAACTTATATTCTGAACTACTCAACTTGATCGCTTGGCTATTTACCTCAACCTGCAAACTTTTAGTATTAATTGATAAAGGACCATTTTTGATTAAAGGACTTGCCTGCCCTACCGAACGACGAATTAGCGCATTTAACCGAGCAAGTAATTCTTCAGCATGAAAAGGTTTAGTTAAGTAATCGTCAGCCCCTGCATCTAAACCGGCTACTTTGTCCTGCCAACTATTGCGCGCAGTAAGTACTATGATAGGGAAGGTTTTATTTTTTTCGCGCAGTGACTTTATTACGCTGATGCCATCAATAATTGGCAAACCAATATCAATAACGGCTGCATCGTAAGGGTATTCTAATCCTTGAAACAAACCAACTTCACCATCACTTGCTACATCTACTAAGTAGTTTGCAGCCGTCAAATGTAAATTTAAATTTTTCTGTAGTGCAACATCATCTTCTATAAGTAATAAACGCATTATTATTGCCCACTAATTCGGCCAGATTTGGCATCAACAAAAACCGAGATGATATGACCATCTTGTTTAATCAATTTCACTTTGTAGCCTGATTTTTTTGTTTGCACTTTTAGCACTTTTCCACCAAAACGACTTTTAGCAACTTGCGCAGCTTGATTAGCACTTTTAATACGAGGCTGTTGCTTGCGACTTTGTTGATTAACCTTTACTGCATTTATAGATGCCAAATAGCTTCCTTGTGCAACTGCTTGCATAGAAAACAAGTTCGTAAACATAATCAACAGGGTAATAATTAACGATAAAACAAATTTCATATTTGTCCCAAGTACTGATCTTAATGGCAATAGCTTATTTAAAATAATACATCTTAGCAACTGAACATTCGCTGAACATTTGTAAAAGAACACTCAATAGAAAAATGTTCAGCTTGTATTCATCTTAATTGCGTTTTAATGGCTACAACAACTAGCAAAGTCAAACAGGACAAAGTAATGAACATAAATTATATCTACAAAGGAATAGCCAGTTTATTATTGTTAGCAGTAATGACCATTAATAGCTACGCAAATACAGAAACTGTTACCAGTATTTCATTTGGTGATTTATCTAAAAATCTAACCAGTGATACGAGAATTACCATTGCTAAAGAAAATAAACTCACATCAATTGTTGATCAACAACTTGGTAAAGCAACAAATAAAACCAGAGAAGAAATGCTTAATAGCAATAATAAAATATTATTAAAAGGAGCCACAAAAAGTAAAAGTCATGACAACACCGCTGACTTTAGTATTTACGGAGCAAGCTCATTTTTACAACATGATATTGATAGCGATGGTTTTTATCAAACCTTTAGCGTTAGTTTTGATGCAGATATTTATAGTTATATTCCCAGCCAATTCGCTAATGTGTATGCCTTACTGTATATAAGTAAAAACGGTGGCCCTTGGACACATTACTACACCACAGATAACTTTCTTATAGAAGGTGATACAGACGCAGACGAATACGAAGTTGTTACCACTTTTTTATCTGGGTATGCTACGGATCATTACGACATTTTAATAGACTTATACCAAGACGGTTATAGTGACATTGTAGCCAGTTTTAGTTCAAACGACAGCAATGCGCTATTCGCTTTACCTTTAGAAAGCGCCAACTATGACGAGCCTTATATTGAAGTGATTGAAGTAAGTCACGGTGGTAGTTTATCTGGCATAGTAGTTCTATTACTGATGCTTACTTACTCTTTACGATATAGAAAGGACAGGAAAAAAGTTTAGACAAAAAAATAGCCACAAAATTAATATCTTGTGGCTATTATACTAACTCAATAAAGTCATTATTACTGACTAGCTTTTTAGATCATCAAAGAACTTTTTCACACCATCAAAGAAGCCAGTTTCTTTAGGGCTATGCTTTTTACTACTCTTACCCATTTTTTCTTCTAATTGACGTAATAAATCAGCTTGATCGCCAGATAAATTAACAGGTGTTTCAAGTACCACTTTACACATTAAATCACCCGTACTAGAACTACGCACAGACTTAACACCTTTGCCACGTAAGCGGAACATTTTTCCTGTTTGCGTTTCTTTTGGTACTTTCAGTTTAACTTTGCCTGCTAATGTTGGTACTTCAATTTCACCACCTAAGGCTGCTGTTACAAAGCTAACGGGTACTTCACAGTATAAATGGTTCTCATCACGTACAAATATTTCGTGATCACGAACACTAACTTGCACATATAAGTCGCCCGCTGGCGCACCATGTTCACCCGCTTCACCTTCTCCAGATAAGCGAATTCTATCACCTGTATCAACGCCAGCTGGTATTTTAACCGATAAGGTTTTAGTTTTTTCAACACGTCCTTGACCACGACATGAAGGACAAGGACTCGCAATAACTTTACCTTTACCGCTACACGTTGGACAGGTTTGCTGTACAGCAAATAAGCCTTGGCGCATTTGTACTTGACCATGGCCATGACACGTACCACAGGTTTTAGCACTTGTACCCTTTTTAGCACCTGAGCCATCACAAGGCTCACAGCTAACATATGTAGGTACTTTAATTTCTAAGCTTTTACCTTTAACCGCATCTTCTAAATTTAACTCGACGTTATAGCGTAAGTCTGAGCCACGTTGTGCACGTGATTGACGACCGCCGCGACCGCGACCACCACCAAATATATCACCAAAAATATCACCAAATGCATCACCAAAATCACCGTGACCGCCACCAAACCCGCCACCACCGTGACCACCTTGTTCAAAAGCAGCATGGCCGTATTGATCATAAGCAGCACGTTTTTGATCGTCTTTTAAAACTTCATAAGCTTCTTTAATTTGCTTAAAAGTTTCTTCTTTTTCTTTATCACCTTGAGTACGATCAGGGTGATATTTCATCGCTAACTTTTTATAAGCTTTTTTAATTTCTTTTTCTTCGGCGCTTTTTGAAACACCTAGAACTTCATAATAATCACGTTTTGACATAAATCTGTTTCTTTACTTCAAGTTGATTGAGACTAATTTTCTTCATTTTTCGTATCGTCATGATAAAAAATCAAGAAAATCAGCACCAATTAAAAAATTAATATCTGATTTTTTATACACAAAAAGCGCCGTAATCGACGCTTTAACTTTTCTATAAGTGAGGACAACTAATAATATAAGTAAATTAGTTGTCACTGATTCACTTTAGACCAAGGCGAAAGCACGGAGCGTAGTTTACTACGTGAGTACTTTCAACGATGCTATAAAGCTAGTCAGTAGACAAATAATTACTTATCGTCTTTAACTTCTTCAAACTCAGCATCAACAACATCATCTGCTGGTGCAGCACCGGCATCAGTTGCTTGCTCTGCACCTTCTGGCGCGCCTTGAGCTTGTTGCTTAGCTTGAGCAATTTCCATTAACTTAGCAGATGCTTCCATTAACGCTTGAGTTTTTGCATCAATCGCTTCTTTGTCATCGCCTTTAATCGCTTCTTCAAGCTCAGTTAACGCTGCTTCAATTTTCTCTTTCTCATCGCTTGGTAAGTCTTCGCCAGCTTCTTCGATTTGCTTGCGTGTAGCGTGAACCATGCCATCAGCTTGGTTACGTGCAGCAACTAGCTCTTCAAATTTAGCATCAGCATCAGCGTTAGCTTCTGCATCATTTACCATTTGCTCTACTTCTTCATCTGATAAACCAGAAGAGGCTTTAATAGTAATTTTTTGCTCTTTACCAGTATTTTTATCTTTAGCTGTTACGTGCAAGATACCATCAGCATCAATATCGAAAGTTACTTCAATTTGCGGCGTACCACGTGGTGCTGGATCAATACCTTCAAGGTTAAACTGACCTAAAGATTTGTTTGCTGAAGCTTGCTTACGCTCACCTTGACAAACATGTACTGTAACTGCAGCTTGGTTATCATCAGCTGTAGAGAACGTTTGCGATTGCTTAGTAGGGATAGTAGTGTTTTTCTCGATAACTTTAGTCATCACACCACCCATTGTTTCAATACCTAATGATAAAGGCGTAACATCAAGAAGAAGTACGTCTGTTACATCACCAGAAAGAACGCCCGCTTGAACCGCTGCACCAGAAGCTACTGCTTCATCAGGGTTAACGTCTTTACGTGGCTCTTTGCCAAAGAAATCAGTAACTGTTGATTGTACTAATGGCATACGTGTTTGACCACCAACTAAGATAACATCATCAATGCTACTTGTTGATAAATCAGCATCTTTAAGCGCTTGCTTAAGTGGCTCTAACGTTGCTTTAACCATATCTTCAACTAAAGACTCTAACTTAGCACGTGTCACTTTAATGTTCATGTGCTTAGGACCAGAAGCGTCAGCTGTGATGTAAGGTAAGTTAACATCTGTTTGTTGCGCTGAAGAAAGCTCACATTTTGCTTTTTCTGCTGCTTCTTTTAAACGTTGCATTGCAAGCGGGTCAGACGTTAAGTCCATACCTTGATCTTTTTTGAATTCAGCTACTAGGTAGTTAATTAAACGGTTATCAAAATCTTCACCACCTAAGTGAGTGTCACCGTTTGTTGCTAATACTTCAAACGTGTGCTCGCCGTCCATTTCATCAATTTCAATAATTGAAATATCAAATGTACCACCACCTAAATCGTATACCGCAACAACTTTATCACCTTTAGCTTTGTCCATGCCGTAAGCAAGTGCAGCAGCCGTTGGCTCGTTGATAATACGTTTAACATCAAGACCAGCAATACGACCAGCATCTTTAGTAGCTTGACGTTGTGAGTCATTAAAGTAAGCAGGTACTGTAATTACAGCTTCAGATACAGATTCACCTAAGAAATCTTCAGCTGTTTTCTTCATTTTCTTTAAAACTTCAGCAGATACTTGTGGTGGTGCAATTTTGTCACCTTTTACTTTAACCCAAGCATCACCGTTGTCAGCTTTAACAATACCAAAAGGCATTATTTCAATATCACGTTGTGTTTCTTTGTCTTCAAAACGACGACCAATTAAACGCTTGATAGCGAATAAGGTATTTTCAGGGTTAGTTACTGATTGACGTTTAGCAGGTTGACCTACTAATGTTTCGCCTTCAGCTGTGTAACCAATGATTGAAGGAGTAGTTCTATCACCTTCTGCGTTTTCTATAACACGTACACTGTCGCCGTCTAAAACAGCCACACATGAGTTAGTTGTTCCTAGGTCAATACCGATGATTTTGCCCATCTTGGGAGCTCCGATTCATTGTTTAATTAGTAAGCCGTTCAATACGACTTAAGTAAAA
>CAXIBS010000043.1:0-14727 GCA_964022585.1 uncultured Colwellia sp. | reverse complement strand
ATAGAGTATTAGCGAGTGCAGGCTCAATTAAATCAGCAAATGGTGTATGGCATGCGAAAGAGACGCAAGCTAACAAAACTGAAAAAGACAGCCTTTGGTATCAATTTAAGCAACAAATATTATTACCCTTATATTATAAAATACTAACCAAACCCTCTAACAACTTTATCGATGAACTCTATGATGCACAGCATTTACAAGGCTCTCACATTGTCAGTGCTTTAGAAGGAAAAGCAACATCTCAATGGCGTTTAACAACAGACAAAAAAGCTTTAGTACTGTCTGCTGCTTATCCTATATTTATCAATAATCATGTACAGGGTGCTGTGATAGTTGAAGAAACAACGAATGGTATTCGTACACTTAGAAACCTAGCCTTAGAAAAATTATTTACCGTTATTTTAGCTGTAATGAGCCTGGGTGCCCTCGCCTTTATATTATTTGCTTCACGAATTTCATCGCGTATTAGAGATTTATCGAATCAAGCTGAATTAGCAATTGATAAACAAGGCAGAATTATTGGACAAATAGAAGCCTCAAATAATAACGATGAAATAGGTGATTTGTCTCGTAGCTTTACCACTGCAGTTAATCGATTAAGTGAATACAATCATTATTTAGAAAGTATGTCATCACGTTTATCTCATGAATTGCGTACTCCTATTGCCGTAGTAAAAACCTCACTAGAAAACTTAAGCTTACAAGAAGAGCAACGTCCTAAAATCGAACAACTTAATACCCCTTATATTGAAAGAGCTCAAAACGGGATTAATACGTTAAACTTGATACTTACAAATATGAGTGAGGCAACTCGCCTAGAACAAATGCTCGCCACAACAGAAAAAACGGATTTTGATTTAACCATAATTATTAAGGGCTGTATTTCTGGCTATCAACAGATATACCCATCGACAAAATTTATTTTCAATTGTGAAGAAAATAACGCTAAAACAAACACATTTATGTTACATGGCTCTCCAGAGCATATTGTGCAACTATTGGATAAAGTTGTGAGTAATGGTGTCGAGTTTAGTCAAGATAATATCATTACATTTGAATTAAAAAGTAGTCAAAATAATAACGGACACGTTGAGCTATTGATTAGTAACAATGGCATTTTATTACCGGAGCAACTAAGCGAAAGTTTATTTGATTCAATGGTCTCTTTAAGAGACAGAAACGCTAAAGCTTATAATAAAAACGACGTGCCACACTTAGGCTTAGGCTTGTATATTTCTCGTTTAATCTGTCAATTTCACCATGGCAAAATACGTGCATACAATCATAACAACCCTGATGGCGTTACCGTTAATATCAGCTTGCCTACCAAGGTCTAATGGCACTATTAATGACGACACTTATACTATCAATCTCTGCTTGCTTAAGGTGATAAGCTTTATTCACCATATAAACATCTTGTAGTAGTAAGCATTCTCAATAGATGCACTAACAATAAATAGTGCTCTTTCACATAACTAAGTGTTGTCATGATATTACTAAATACAATATCTACTAAGCATCTTAAGGGCGATATTTTTGGTGGCCTAACTGCTGCCATTATAGCTTTGCCATTAGCACTAGCATTTGGGGTATCATCAGGCGCAGGCGCTATCGCAGGTGTTTACGGTGCAATTTTTGTTGGTTTTTTTACAGCCATTTTTGGTGGAACAGCCACTCAAATTTCAGGGCCAACCGGGCCTATGAGTGTGGTTATGTCATTAGTATTAACCCAGTTAATAGGTGACAATCCCGACACTGGCTTAGCCCTAGCATTTACTTGCGTAATTTTAGCGGGTTTATTTCAAGTAGCATTTGGGCTACTTAAGCTAGGCAAGTATTTTGTTATGGTGCCTTATCCTGTTATTTCTGGCTTTATGTCTGGCATCGGTATTATCATTATTTTACTGCAATTATCTCCTCTTTTGGGTAGTGCAGGTTATAGTAATGCTTTAGATGCGTTAATAAATATTCCCATCGCATTCAACGATATGAATTTCATTGCTGCTCTATTTGGTATTATTACTGTTTTGATGATGGGTTATTGGCCAAAAAATTGGGCTAAAGTGATTCCTGCTCCACTATTTTCCTTATTGTCATTAACAATCATAAGTTCTTTATTTTTTACTCAACACGGAATATCTGTTATCGGTACTATTCCCACAGGATTTCCTAGTTTAATAATGCCAACCCTATCGTTAGATACGCTATATCAAGTTAGTTATTTTGCTTTTTTATTGGCCGTGTTAGGCGCCATTGACTCACTACTCACCTCAATGGTTGCTGACACTATGACCGAAAGTCACCATAACAGTGATAAAGAACTCATAGGGCAAGGCATTGCAAATACAGTTGCTGGTTTTTTTGGCGCACTACCCGGTGCAGGGGCAACAATGCGAACAGCCATCAATATTCGTGCTGGAGGAAAAACAGCTTTATCTGGTGTAGTACACTCTCTTTCTTTACTTATCGTTATTCTCTGGGCAGGAGATTATGCACAGTATATTCCGCATACAGTTCTTGCTGGCATGCTAATTAAAGTAGGTATCGATATTATTGACTGGCGCTTTATTTTACAGATAAAAAAAGTAGGCTTATTTTCAGCAACCTTAATGATATTAGTTCTACTACTTACAGTATTTATTGATTTAATAACTGCCGTCATCGTTGGCATGTTTATCGCCAATTTAGTGACTTTAGATCGATTAACGAATCTCCAGCTTGATAATATTACTTTCCAAAAAGGGAGCGAACTAACAGCTGAGCTTTCTTCACTAAATATAAATGAAAAATTAGCTGGAAATAAGGTATTAGCTAATACCGTATTACTTGCAATTGATGGCCCTATAAGTTTTGCCGTTTCCAGAGAGTTATCTCGACGCTTTACAGAAAATATTGCTTTCACCACCTTAGTGATAGACTTATCTAATGCAAAATTAATTGGCACCACTACGGCTATTATGATTACAGACCTTATCGAACGAACTAAAGCAAAAAACAAAAACGTTTTGGTTATTACAAGTAACGATAAACTTAGTCAAACATGGCATAGGTTATCCTTAGATAGTTTAGTTGACACAAACTGCCAATTTAAAAATAGAGAGCAAGCATTAACAAGTCTTTTTTTAGAAAACAAAATGGATTAAATTTAGGCAATTTAGCTTGCTATATCATTATTTACCTTTCCAATACTTGATATAAACACTTATTTTCATTAATAATGAAGTTTTCCTAGACATAGGCGCAATTTTTAATACAATCACGCTTCTTATCAATTTTTTGATAGATTTTCGCTTTATTACAATTACCGTCCTGGAGATATAAAAATGAATGTTGACCAACATATCAAAGTAGCACAATGGCATTTAGAACAAGCTCGTTTACACAATGTAAGTGAGCACACTTGTGGTTGTCCTGCTAACAAGCATGACCAACGTGCAATCGATGCAGTTGAAGCTGGTATTATCGAAGAAGAAAAATCGTGTACTTTAGAAGCTAAAGAAGCACGTGCATAAGCTTAGCTATTAACGCATAAAGCTTAATGTAAAACACATTGAAAGAGTGATAAGAATAGTATTTTTATCACTCTTTTTAGTTTTATCTATCATGTAAATTAGTCAAAATTTTATTTTAAATAGATGCTATAAATATTACTTGTTTTTTATATTGGCTATCACTTTAATTGTTTTAATAAAGTCACATTCACTTTTCTTAAATTATCTATTTCATCCAAAATAGCATCTGAACTTTTTTCATCTACAGCCAAGCTTGACCAATTAGTACTCCACACATTGAGTAAATTCTGAGACTCTTCAGGCATCGGTGTCGGTAAAACTTGCGATAAGTCTTTTATTGTTATGATATGAGTCCACCCCATTCTCGGGTTGCCCTTTTCTTCAAGGTGTGGATCATAAATACGATGAAAAACTAATTGTTATTACTCATTTAATTTTAATAAAATTTCAAAAGAAGCAAACCGTTGATTTCGATTTAGCTCACTTTCATCATTGCGCCATGAATTATCAATAAAACTAGAAATGGCAACAGCCAAACTAATTAAAGCAACCATATTTCTTTGTAACTGGTTAATAAAACTGTTTTTATTACTTTTATTCATAGTTTTTTATTTCATCTTTTTCTTATGATAAAGGGTTTGTTTTCACTTTTATTCTTGCACCTAAATATATTTTTAACAACTTTTTAATAATTTTTTGAAAGCTAATGCGAATGATTAGGGTCTTTAATTTTATCGCACATTTATTAATACATGTTTGCATGATTGCACAATTTAATTTGTGTAAAGTAGTAAAAACCAGTTTTATAATTTTTCCGCAGAAATTAACAAATTGTTTTTAACTCCTTTATTTATGTGCGGTTTTTATTAACTCAGGAGAATACAATGAAAGAAAATACAAAAGCAAAATTTCAAGGTGCTGCAGTAGCTTTAGCTGTTGCGGGTTTAATGGGCTGCTCAACCGCAGCAACAAATAACTCATCAGCAACGGCCGCTAGCAACACTGTTGAAATGTCACATTGTTACGGCGTTAATAAATGTAATGGCCATAATGACTGTAAAACTGCAGAAAACGCCTGTAAAGGTCAAGCTGTTTGTAAAGGCCATGGTTTTGTTGCTATGTCGACTAAGACTTGTGGTGACATTGGCGGCACGGTACAAGACGACTGGAGAGGTGTTGTTAATACTGCCGAATTAGAACATTGTTATGATGTGAATGTATGTAAAGGACACAATGACTGTAAAACCGCTGAGAATGCATGTAAAGGCCAAGCAGCTTGTAAAGGTCATGGTTTCGTAGCATTACCTGCTGACACTTGTGCAGATGTGGGTGGTACGATTGGTTCGTAATGACCAACGCGGAGGGGCTCTCTCCTCCGCGGTAAATAATAGCCTACCCGAGCACTTTCTCGGTTTTGGTTTAGGTTTACGTACCGATCATTTTCAAGAAGTTATTGACAGCAAACCTCCTGTTGATTGGTTTGAAGTAGTTTCTGAAAACTTTATGGTTAATGGCGGTAAACCTAAGCATTATTTACATTCGATAAGAGAGTTCTACCCTATGGTGATGCATGGCGTGTCGTTATCTATAGGTTCTACTGATCCCTTAAATAAGGCTTATTTAAAACAACTTAAAGTACTTGTTAATGAACTACAACCCGAGTGGGTTTCTGATCATTTATGCTGGACCGGTGCACACCAAGTCAATAGCCATGACTTATTACCTATGCCATACAATAATGAAGCACTTAATCACATCGTTGATAGAATATCTCATGTACAAGATTATTTAGGCCAGCCTATTTTGATGGAAAATGTGTCTAGCTATATAACCTATGTTGAGTCTGAAATGACAGAATGGGAGTTTTTAAATGAAGTAGCAAAGCGTTCAGGTTGCTATATTTTACTCGATATTAATAATATTTATGTCAGTGCTAGAAACCATAATTTTTCAGCACAAGACTATTTAAACGGTATCAGTAAAGACAAAGTACGCCAATTTCATCTTGCAGGTCATACGGATTATGGAGATTATGTTATTGATACCCACGATCACGATGTAGCAGATCCTGTATGGGCCTTGTACAAAGCCGCTTTACAACGTTTTGGGATGATGAGTACCATGATTGAAAGAGATGATAATATTCCTCCTTTACAGGATTTAATCACAGAGCTTAATATTGCTAAAACAATTGCTCAAGACACACTAAATTACGGTATTAAATAGTATGGGGAAGAACTCTTTAGCTAGTTTACAAAAAATAATGATGGGTTACCTGCTTAAAGGCGAGACAATAATTGAGCAAAGTGTTGTTGAGCAAGGTAATGTCAGTAATCAAACACGATTAAACATTTATAAAAATGCTTATCAAGCGCGATTAAAAGAAGTCATTGATAATGACCACCCTATTTTAGGCATGTATTTAGGTGACGATTTATTTGATGAGATGGTTGCAGGCTATATCGATTATTCTCCTTCTAGCTACACGTCATTAAGAGATTATGCTAATCAATTACCCCTCTTTTTGACAAAACAAAAACCATTTAATCAACACCCTATTATTAGCGAAATAGCTCAATTTGAGCGATTATTACTTGATGCTTTTGATGCTGAAGATGCCAACCGCTACACAAAAGATGATCTACTTAAGCTATCTCCTTCCGATTGGTTAGCACTAACGTTTCGTTTCCATCCCAGTGTTCAATTGACTTCATTTGAATGGAACTGCGTAGAAAGCTGGCAAGCTTTAAAAAAAGAAACAGCACCAGATCCTGCCTTCAAAAAAAGTAATAACTGGTTATTATGGCGTAACCCTGAACGTCTTACACAATTTCGTTCACTCAGCGAAGAAGAAGTTATTTTAATACGTATGATACTAAATGGTGATAATTTTTCTGCGTTATGTGAGTCTTTATATAATAATTCTAACGCTGATGATGTCAGTGTTTTAGCGCTAAATTATATAAATTCTTGGTTAGATGACGGCATATTAAGAAGCTTTTCTTAATAAAGCTAACGTGTTAAATAAGGTCAATAAATTCAATTAAGTAGAAAGAATATTCTCCCTACTCTACTTAATTAATTTCTTTTTTATGCTTTACTAAAGGTTATTTTTCAGTCAATTCAACGTTTTTAACGTAAGAGTATACAGAGCCTTTTTGTATTACTATTTCTCTCTTAAAATTAACCTTTATAAAATCAAAATAATTTCTTTACATAAAGTAATTTCTGCCTGCTTTATTAAAAGCTTCTAATACACTGATATTCAATTATATAATCAATAAGTGCTATGATGATTAACCAAAACAAAAGGAAGTTATATGTCAGATTTATTTAACGATAAAGCTAAAGATTGGGATACGAGCGAAAGAAAGTTATTAATGTCATCGGCTGTAGGCACATCAATCATCAAGTATATTCGGCTAAATCAACAAATGGATGTGATGGATTTTGGCGCTGGAACTGGATTAGTTACTGCTCATATAGCTCCATTTATAAATAAAGTTCTTGCTGTTGATATTTCACAAGCAATGCTTGATAAGCTCACATCTAAAACTGAACTACACAATAAAGTTGAGGCCCTTTGTCAAGACATTGTCTGTGATCCTATAGATACAAAGTTTGATTTAATTGTCAGTGCAATGGCACTTCATCATGTAAAAGACACTACTTCACTACTTAATACCTTCTCAAAAAATTTAAAGTCAGGTGCAAAAATTGCTTTAGCAGATCTAGACAAAGAGGATGGTGACTTTCACCCTGCAGAAAGTGAAGGCGTGTACCACTCGGGCTTTGAACGCGGTAACTTACAAAGTATATTAGAAAATACTGGCTTTCATGATATTCAGTTTTTTACCATTCACACCATTAACAAAAGTGGTAAGCAATATCCCATGTTTTTGGTTGTTGCAACTAAGCAATGAATTGTGTCAATAGAAGTGGAATATCATTGCCCAAGTGGTCAAACAACTTTCAGTCATATTAATTTATTGCTAATATTTACTTTGTTAAATAAATCAATAACAACGAACCCATGCCAATAGATTTAAAATGAAAATAAAACGCAAAACTCTTTTTTGGAAGTTATATCCATCATTCTTAGTCATTTCATTTATTTCATTACTCGCTATTGTAATGATTGCACTTTGGTCTTTTAGATCCTTCTATTATCAAGAACGAGCTAACGACTTAGAGATAAGAGCAAAAATTTTAACACCTGAGTTCTCTAGACTTATCCAATCAAAAGATTTTCCAAAAATTCAAAGAAAATCTCAACAACTAGGTGATGAGTCATCAACTCGAATTACAATTATATTACCGTCAGGAAAGATTATTGGGGATAATAAAAGAGATCATCAAACAATGGATAACCATAAAAATCGTCCTGAAGTTCAACAAGCAATTCAACACGGAAAAGGTTTATCGGTTAGATATGGCCACACGCTCGCAATAGACTCGATGTACTTCGCTATGCCCATCATTTATCAAAATGAAACAATTGGTATAATGAGAACATCAACTCCTTTGTATACTTTGCAAAATGCCTTATGGAGTATTTATTACAAAATATCTTTAGGCTTTTTCATTCTCATCATCATTACAGCCTTTGCTAGCTGGTGGATGTCAAAAGCTTTAGTTAGGCCATTAGAAATCATAAAAGTACAAGCTCAACAATTAGCAAATGGTGATTTTTCTAGTCGTGTACAACTTAGTTCAAATGACTCACTTGAATCTGAGCAATTAGGCCAAGCATTTAATGAAATAGCCATTCAATTGAATCAGCGTATTGAAACAATTCTAAATCAGCGAAATGAGCAAGAAGCTGTGTTTTCAAGTATGGTTGAAGGGGTTATCGCTGTAGATAATAGCAAAAACATTTTGCGCATTAATCAAGCCGCTTATAATATTTTAAAAATTTCAGATGATAATATTGAAGGCGTACAGTTAAAAAATGTTATCGATAATGCCGAATTGCACAACCTTATTTTATTTGCGCTTCAACAAAATAAACCCGTAGGACAAGAAATCATTATTCATAATGATGCTGAGTACGAGCAAGTGCTATTTGCACAATCTGCTCCTTTACTTGATATACATAGAAATAAGTGCGGCACGTTGGTTGTTTTCAATGACATAACCAAGTTAAAAGAGTTTGAATTACAAAGAAAAGAATTTGTTGCCAATGTATCCCATGAGTTAAGAACACCACTTACCGCTATTCAAGGGCTCTCTGAAACCTTGATAGAGTTTCCTAATTTAGTTCAAGAGAAACGTGCTTACTTTATTGACGTTATTCACACGCACTCTATGCGCTTAGAAAGTATTATTGAAAACCTACTCACTTTATCTAAAATAGAAAAAGAAACAGAAATTGATGAGATAGATTTTGCTAACGAATCTATTACCTTAGCATTAAGCAACGCTATTTTTCTGTGTAAGGATAAAGCGTTAAAAAGAAATATTAATATTATTTTAAATAATGCTGAGGACATAACGTTTAAACACAATTCTTCATTAATTGAACAAGCAATCATCAACCTATTAAATAATGCAATTAAATACAGTGATGGTAATAGTGAAATAAAAATAACTGCTGTAAAACTACACAATGAAATAAAAATAAGTGTAGAAGACAAAGGTAGTGGTATTCCAGAAGAGCATTTATCACGATTATTTGAGCGCTTTTATCGTGTAGATAAAGCTCGAAGCAGACAATTAGGCGGGACAGGGTTAGGCTTATCTATTGTGAAACATATTGCACTTGCTCATAAAGGTACAGTGACAGTAACTAGCGAGATAAACAAAGGCAGTATTTTTTCATTAATCTTACCGTTAGATAATTAGAAAAAATCCAATTAAATAATTAATATTAAGGTGAACACAAATGATCTATCAGTTAGGGGAACTTTCTCCCAATATTTCAAAGAATAGTTTTATAGCGCCTAGTGCTAGCGTTATTGGTAATGCTGTTCTAGAAGACAATGCAAGTGTTTGGTTTAATGTTGTGATTCGTGCTGATAATGCGCAAATAAAAATAGGTAAAAATTCAAACATTCAAGACGGTAGTATTTTACATGTAGACGATGATTTTCCCATAACTATTGCTGAAAATGTAACAGTTGGCCATAAGGTTATGTTGCATGGATGTTCCATAGGTGAAGGCAGTTTAATAGGAATGAATGCGGTGGTATTAAACGGCGCTAAAATAGGAAAAAATTGTTTAATTGGTGCCAATGCTTTAGTAACAGAAAATATGGTAGTGCCTGATGGAAGTTTAGTACTAGGCTCACCTGCGAAAGTTGTTAAACAGCTTAATGAGCAAGCCAAATCAATGATTGCAAAAGGTGCTGAACATTACGTGCAAAATAATATAAAGTATAAAAACGAACTGAAAAAAATAGGCTAACTAAACCTCACTAGCCTATTACGCTTGTTATTAAAGTAAACTCTGACACTGCTTGTTTTCGAGGTGATAGGCTTAAAGTAAATCACATTGGGCTGATTAATTTGATTTTTGCAGTGTTGCAGTAAGTGCTCCTGCAACAATTAGTATTGAGCCACTAATTTTATTAAAAATACTCTGAAACTTTAGTGATTTAACTTTACTACGCACATAGCCAGAAAAGGCAGAATAAAAAGAAGCACTCAATGCAGAAACCATCAAAAATGAAACACCCATAGTTAGCATTTGTGGCATGATTACATTGGCGGTATCAATAAATAAAGGGAAAAAAGCAATAAAGAAAATAATTCCCTTTGGGTTTAAGGCT
Organism: uncultured Colwellia sp.; assembly: GCA_964022585.1. Classification (GTDB taxonomy): domain Bacteria; phylum Pseudomonadota; class Gammaproteobacteria; order Enterobacterales; family Alteromonadaceae; genus Colwellia. The sequence goes on along the minus strand of CAXIBS010000043.1, from coordinate 4,445 downwards.
GTCACAATTAGTGCCTCATTGAATATTTTGCTGCTTTTACTTTGAGGTGCGCCCTGTGCCTCAATATCAGTTTTGCTATAACAAGCTTTAATGCCAATATAAATTAAGTAAACGGCAGCAATCCATCTAAATGCATTAAATAAAGAAGCTGATGTCATTAATAAAGCACCTAAACCAGCAAAAGAAATACACATAGCGATAATATCACCACAAAGTACTCCAGCTACTAATGGAATGACTGATTTTCTCCCATGATTTAATGATTGTCCCATAATAAGAAAAACCGTGGGCCCAGGAGTAAAGCACAACATAAGCGATGCAAATATAAATGAAAGCCAAACTTCTATATTCATATCATTCCTGCCTAGTTAACTGTAGAGCTTCTATGAAGATATATCATACTTATTCTCTATTAACGCCACAATCAAGTTATAAATTAGCCCAAGCAACAAATCCTATCCAGCTAAAAGCTAACAATATCCAAGGTAATTTAGTGTTTACGGTTTTAACAGGCTCTTCAATAATTTCAGTTTTTTCTACTGCTATTTTTAACTTTGCCTTTCGGGCCTTGTCTCTCTCTCGAGACTTTATATTTTGTTGCTTCTTATACTCTGCAATTCCTTTCTCTATTCCTTGAGCTATTAATTTTGTTTGCTCTTTAGTTTGATTTTTACGTTGAGTACCTTTGGCAACTTTCATTGCCTGTTCTTGTATTTCTTTCGATATTTTACTCATAATTTTTACTATTTAAATTCCCTGAATGTAAGACAATAATCATTCACTATTTTATTCATGATAAATCAACCATGATATTGAATACTTATTCAATACTTTTTTAATATTTATACAATGTTTTTTATCAAATAATACTTGAGATCATAGTGTCAAACAGACATTTATGTTCTTATAAGCGTAGCTATATCGAGCGTACTTTGAATGACGTTTATGTCAACAAATAATTAGTTAAAATGTGCATACAGCACTTTTAGTTATTTTGATTGTTCCTTCTAAATACGCTCGACTCAGCGAGAAAGTAGAGAGATATTTCTCATTCTTTAGTATTAAAAAGGCAAATAGTACAAATAATCGACTTTAGTCTAATTTGAACAATTGATATTACTCGCTAGAGTGTTCTATTATAATGCTAACTTTCTCCGAAAATTGTTATTCAATAAAAATAACACTAAAACAAAAGTTATATGATCCAACCATCTTAAATTAATTTTTAATAAATTTTCTATATATAGTTTCTTAAAAAGTTTTTTAAGGTAAAAATTTAATCTCTATTTATCATAATAAATCACGTCTTATTATAGGGGTGACGTTATGTTCAAATAGGTTATGACATTATTGCGGCTAGAATTAACAAAAAACAAAGGATGCTACAAATATGAGTTCAAAAATAATTTACACCTATACCGATGAGGCACCACTGCTAGCGACCTGTTCGTTACTACCAATTATCAAAACTTTTGCAGCATCAGCAGATATAGATGTAGAACTAAAAGATATATCTCTTGCGGCTAGAATTTTATCTGGATTTTCCGATATATTACCTGAAGAACAACAAGTACCAGACACATTAGCAGAGTTAGGCGCTTTAACTCAATTTCCTGACACTAACATTATCAAGCTTCCAAACATTAGTGCTTCGATTCCTCAACTTAAAGATGCTATAACAGAATTACAGGGGCACGGTTATGCTATCCCTGATTACCCAGAAGCACCTCAAACAGACGAAGATAAAGATATTCAAGCCAGATACGCTAAAGCACTTGGGAGTGCAGTAAACCCTGTACTTCGCGAAGGTAACTCTGATCGTCGTGCTCCAGCTTCAGTTAAAGCTTTTGCGAAGAAAAACCCACATTCAATGGGTAAGTGGAGTCAAGCTTCAAGAACTCATGTTTCGCACATGCATAAAGGCGATTTTTACGCCAGCGAAAAATGTATGACCATGGATAAAGCTTGTAATGTTAAAATTGAATTTGTTGCTAAAGAAGACGGCGCAATTACAGTACTAAAAGAAAAAACAGCACTACAAGCCGGTGAAATCATAGACAGTATGTTTATGAGCAAAAAAGATCTGTGCGAATTCTTAGAAGAAGAAATGGAAGATGCAAGACAAACTGGCGTGATGTTCTCTTTCCATGTGAAAGCAACCATGATGAAAGTCTCTCATCCAATTGTATTTGGTCACGCGGTAAAAGTTTACTACAAAGATTTATTTGCTAAGCATGGCGAAACTTTTGAGAAGCTTGGTGTTAATCCAAATGATGGTGTGAGCAGCATCTTTGAGAAAATCAAACAACTTCCTGAGTCATGGCGTGAAGAGATATTAGCTGATTTACATGCTTGTTATGAAACACGACCTGAACTTGCCATGGTAGATTCAGCAAAAGGTATTTCTAACCTACATACACCAAACGAAGTTATCGTTGATGCTTCTATGCCGGCAATGATTAGAGCTGGCGGTAAAATGTGGGGACCTGATGGTAAAGTAAAAGACACTAAAGCAGTTATGCCAGAGAGTACCTTTGCTAGAATTTATCAAGAGATTATCAACTTCTGTAAAACACATGGTGCGTTTGATCCAACAACCATGGGTACAGTGCCAAACGTTGGTTTAATGGCACAAAAAGCTGAAGAATACGGTTCACATGATAAAACATTTGAAGCGCAAGGCGATGGTTGTATCAGAATTGTTAATGATGAAGGAGAAGTATTATTAGCAATGGACGTTGAAGACGGTGATATTTGGAGAATGTGTCAGGTTAAAGATGCGCCAATTCAAGACTGGGTTAAATTAGCCGTTAATCGTGCAAAATTATCTAACACACCAGCAGTATTCTGGTTAGATGAATATCGCCCACATGAAGCTGAGTTAATCAAGAAAGTTAACTTGTACCTTCAAGACCATGATTTAACTGGCGTAGACATTAAAATAATGTCACAAACTAGAGCGATGCGTTATACGCTAGAGCGTATTTTACGTGGCGGTGATACTATTTCTGTTACGGGTAATATTTTACGTGATTACCTTACAGATTTATTCCCAATTCTAGAGTTAGGTACAAGTGCCAAAATGCTATCTATTGTGCCATTAATGGCTGGTGGTGGTTTATTTGAAACTGGCGCTGGTGGCTCTGCACCTAAACATGTTCAGCAACTTGTAGAAGAAAACCATTTACGTTGGGATTCTCTTGGTGAGTTTCTTGCGTTAAGTGCTTCTTTTGAAGATTTAGGCATTAAAAAAGACAGTGCTAAAGCTAGATTATTAGCAAAAACTCTAGATCAAGCAACAGCTGAGTTATTAGAAAATGGTAAGTCTCCTTCGCGTAAATCAGGTGAACTTGATAACCGTGGCAGTCACTTCTACCTGTCTCTATACTGGGCTAAAGCATTAGCTGAGCAAACTGAAGATACTGAACTTCAAAGTCACTTTGCACCTTTAGCTAAATCATTAGCTGATAATGAATCAACTATTGTAAGTGATTTAATATCAGACCAATGGCATTCTGTTGATATTGGTGGTTACTACAAAGCAGATACGCAAAAGGTTATTGATGTAATGCGACCTTCTAAGTGCTTTAACGATATATTAGCTGAGTTTAAATAATCTCATTTAATAAACTTTTAGCTTAAAATGATAAAGCCTGAAACTAAATATGTTTCAGGCTTTTTTATTATATAGCCCCGCATGACGAAAGACTCTCTAGTATAAACTCCCTAACAATTGATGTTATAACAACCTTTAAAGCTCAATATTTCCTAATAGGATGATATTTATTGTTATTTTCAAAAGGAATGTATAAATTAACCTGATGAAAATAGAATTTGTAAACACTATCAATGACATTAGTGAATTAACTTGGCGATCTTTATCTGACGTTAATTCGCCTTTTTTGAGCTATCAATTTTTTAAAGCCCTCGAAAGTAGTAAATCAGTTTGCCACACAACAGGTTGGCAGCCCCATCATTTACTCTGTTCAAAGTCTAACAATGTATGTGCAATACTTCCCATGCATATTAAGCAGCATTCATGGGGTGAGTATGTATTTGACTGGGCATGGGCAGATGCGTATCAACAGCATGATGAACCTTACTATCCAAAATTAGTGGCAACAATCCCCTTCACGCCAATAACAACCACTAAATTAATAAGCAATCACATCATACTGTCTGAGCTTTTCCCTGTGTTAAGTGAACATTGCCAAGAGCAAAATATTAACAGTTGGCACATCTTATACGCACCAGAGATTGATAAACAATTACTGACAGCCAATAACGTACTTCAACGTAATACTGTTCAGTTTCATTGGTTCAATCGGCAATACAGTCACTTTGATGATTTTTTATCTAGCTTTACTGCGCGTAAAAGAAAAAATGTTAAAAAAGAGCGGCTGTCTATTTCCCAACAAAACATCAAAGTAAGACGCATTTTAGGT
>CAXIBS010000042.1:0-14748 GCA_964022585.1 uncultured Colwellia sp. | reverse complement strand
AAACACCCAACAAATTGCTGCAAAAACAATCTCGAAAGATCAACAGACCCTAATAAAAGTTTTAAATAAATGTAGCACCCAATGGCTTATCTTTACCATAATACTTAATTGATAAAATTATAAGCGTTACAATACTTTCATTAGTTAAACTCCTACTTGAGCACTCCCATGAAAATGAGTAAAACAGCACAGCGCTTAAATAAAAAGCTGCTCACTACACTGGCATTATTAAATGAAGAAGCAAGCCAGATAAATGGCTTTAGTCATATAAGCCATACGGTTCAATTTGATAACTTTCCCAGTAGTTTATTAGTATATTGCCACTTTAGTGAAGAACAGCATTTACTTACTGCACAAAATAACCATATAGAAAATCAGTTACAGAGCTTTTTGCAAAAAAGGTTGTTAAAAAACGGAATTGTATTAAAAAAACCAAAAAACAATTTGAAGCTTAAAAGCCTCGCTTAAGCGCGAGTTCACCTAAAACAAAAAAAGTATTATTCGTAAACCGCCTAGTAAAGCAAAGTAATATATACGTTACTCATTCCCCAATCATACTATTTACCTTAAACTATGGTAATCCGACTTCAATTATTATTTTTTTATGGCTGCCGAACGATTCATTCCATTTAGAAAGCAAGATGTTATACAAATGTGTATTCAAGAGCTGAGTGATGAAACCTCTAAGCACTCTTTTGAAAAGTTTTGTCTGCTACTTTCTAGCGTTATTCATTTTGATTATCACGAATTACTTGAGTCTCTTAAAAACAACTATGCTCCTTTCGATCCTAATTCTGATACTCAACAGCTAAGTAACTTTTCTTTAGAGCAGCGTGAACAATGCCAAAAAGCTTTTGCTGAAAATTTTGCTACAACATTGAACGCCGCTAATTTTGAAAAAATAACAGAACAAGATTTACAAGAAGCATTAACAGAAGAATCATTATTCAAAGTTAGGCTTGCCGTTGAATTTGACGATTTTGAACAAGTGGTTTTTTATCGCCGAGGCGAATCACAATTAAGTGAAACAATTACATCGTTATGGGGTTATCGCAAACAAGTCATCAACTTTACTAATTATGACCGTGTCGCGGTATATATCACCTTCAAAGATAAAGATTATTTTGAACAGAAAAAGAAACAACCTATAGGTTTTGAGCCAAGTTCTACAATAGTAAAACTTTTTCAAAATGTTCCCAAAGCTGATTTAGAAATGCTATTCCCTAATAGTGAAGTTAGAATGCGCCCAATAGATAAAGTTATTATTGGAGCTTCTGCCGTTGTTGGTGGCGCGGTGGTTTTAGTAACAAAGTTGGGAGCTTCCATTTTATTACTTAGTGCATTATTGGCATTTTGGTTAGGGTTACGCGCTGAATCTGTTGAAATGACACAACAACATTTTATCTCTTTTGGATTAGGCGTTGGAGTTTTTGCAGGTTTTATTTTTAAAGAGTGGAGTAAATTTAAAAATAGAAAGATTAAGTTTATGAAAGCATTATCAGATAATTTGTATTATAAGAATTTGGATAATAATGCTGGTGTTTTTCATACACTTATTGATTCAGCAGAAGAAGAAGACTTTAAAGAAGCGCTGTTAGCTTACACTTTTTTATTAAACACGAAACAAGAGATAACCGCTGCTCAATTAGATGAAAAAATAGAGGTTTGGTTTAAAAATAAATACCAATGCCATTTAGATTTTGAAGTTCCTGATGCGCTCAATAAACTTAAACGTATGCAATTAGTCACTTGTAATGGTAACAAATACCAAGCCCTACCATTAACTCAGGCAAACCAGCAATTAACTCAACGTTGGAGCGCAGTATTTAATAAAAAGTAAGCCATTTTAACTATCCAAGCGAGATATTTTACCACGCGTTTCGTGAGGATATTCATTATAAAATTTAAAGTAATCTTGAGCAAAACGTCCTTGGTTAACAATACCAAACTTCTCTACTATTTCACTAATAGGCATGTCAGTTTGATTCTTCAAGATAGAATGAATCAGCTGTAATCGTCTTTTAATTAAGTATTGCTTAGGTGTCATACTCAGTATTGATTTAAAAGCATACTCTAAACTACGCGCACAACAAAAACTGACTTTAGCAACTTCAGGTATAGTTATGTCTAAAGAATTATTTTTATGTATATAACTCAATGCACGATTTACAATGGCTAACCTTGTTGGCTTTTTTAGGTGCTTAAGTTTTTTTAGCTCGGGAGCTATTAACAATAACTCTGCCAATGATCTGATAATTTTTTCTTGCGCATCAAGTAATTCTTGCTTACTCAGCTCATCTTTTTGGTTAAGTAAACTTTCAATCAATGAACATAAGTATTTTTGATTACCTACAGATTGTATAAATATGCTTTTACCCGTATTTTGCAAAAAAGTAATCTTTTTAAGTTGTTCAATCATATCATCATCAAAATACTCACCCAATTCACCTGTGGGAATAAGAATATGAAAATTAACCGAGTTACTTGGCGTACGGATCAACATTTCTTGATTTTCGGTAAAAAGTAATGGCTGATTGAAATGAGTCTTCTTGCCATTCATATACATGCCAACGTTATTTTTGGGAATAACAACGTAAAAACAATCTTGTTGTAAAGTTGCTTGGTATTGCAAAGCGGTACTGATAAAGCGATCACCTAATACCAGCTTAGGTAGTTGTAATCGTCTTTGCCTACAAAGAAAATTACCTGAAGATATTTGTGTCGCATATATATCAAAACCTATTAATCCATTAAGGTAGTCGTCAATACTTGGAAAGATTATATCTCTCATATATCACTCCTAACTTTTTTATAACTCAAATATCACAACCTCTACACTTATTATATTGGCGCAAAAGCAACTTTTAACAAGATACATTTCACGCACAACCTTTAATATTTTGATCTAGATCAACTTTTAAAACGTAAAATAAAAGGTTAAAGACGAGCTCTATTTACATTCAATTTAGATTTAAAAAAAGCGCATAATCAAATGCGCAGGCATTTAAACATAGTTGCGTAACTACACTACATCCAAAAAGCGCAAAATGAATAGAATCCATATATTTTGTATGGTTTAACTTTAATTTTTATTGTTAAATGAACACAAATGAGTCATTCGAACTTTAAGTCCACAAGTCAAATAACGCGTATATAATCCAATACTTTTGGTCTAACCAAAAGCTAAGTTTTTATAGTGACTAAGATACTTAAGAGTAAGAGAGAACAATTTTTCCATCTAACTAATTACAATCAATGATGGGCTTTACGTGTAGTGTTAAATATTCAAAAAAGGATTTTTGACAATTGCGGGATGCTTTTTTAAAACACCTATAAAAGTACTCTACCATTTTCCATTTCATACATGTCTAGATAAAGTAAACGCAGCTAAAGCATTACGGCGTTCAATAAAATTAAAGCACTAAAACTACTAGCTAACAATCTTAGCCATAGTATTTTGCGCTAAATAATGAGTTAAATTTAATGAGTAGCATTATTAAAAAAATTGCTGGACTGACGAGTCTTTCTCGCTTTCATACTAGTACAGCAATATTAACATTGATCTTATGGGTAGCATCTTTCCATTATATTCAAGATATTGTTTCAGATACAGATCGCCTGTATCAACATCCTTTTAAAGTATCTAAGGCATCTTTAAATATTCAATTTCAAATTCAAACAATAAATCGAATTATGAATGACTTAAGATACAGCAAAAATAATGAGCAAATAGCAACTGCACTTGTTCAAGTAAACAAACATGAAAACGAGCTGTTAAATGAATTTTCATTAGTTTCTCAACGCTATTTAGGTAGCAAAGAAGTCATTGATAATATTGCTCAATCTATTTTAACTTGGAAAGAAATAAGCGAAGATATTTTTAATTTATACATGCAACAAAGTAATAATGTTGGATTAAAATATGCTGAGCAACAAAGCCATAAGCAGGTACTTAAACTTCAAAAAGAGATATTAATTATAACTGAGTTTGCTAATAACAAGGCTAAAGTACTCACCGAAAGCACTAAGTCTAACTTTAGTCATATTGAAAAAATCGGTTTGGTATTCTTTTTATTCTTGCTCTCAATGCAACTAATACTTTTTATGATGTTTAAAAAGAATTCCATTAAAGAAAAAGACAATGTTATTAAAGCATTAGAATGGTCAAATCAGTTATTTGACTCCTCACCTGATGCTATCATCATCGCTGATCAAAATGGTAATATCACACAAGTAAATATTACCGCAGAAAATATGTTTGGCTACGATAGAGCTGAGTTCCTTGGTTTAAATATTAAAGAGTTAATGCCTAAAAGGTTTGCCAACCACCAAGAAAAGATAGCTAGTTTCTTTAATCATTCTTCCGTCCGCATTATGGGTGAAGGTAGAGATCTTTTTGCTGTTAAAAAGTCAGGACAAGAGTTTCAAGTAGAAATTAGCTTAAACCTTGCAGAGCAAAATAATAAAAGAGTAGCAATCACCAGTATTCGTGATGTAACCAAGCAAAAACAAATTGAATTAAAAGTTTTACATCAAGCTCACTATGACTCTTTGACCCAGTTACCAAACCGATCATTGTCACTTGAAAGGTTATCACTAGCTATAGAAAATGCTAAGCGCAATAAAAATAAATTTGCCATTATGTTTATAGATCTCGATGACTTTAAAAAAGCCAATGATATTTTTGGTCATCAAACAGGTGATCGTATTTTAGTAACCACCGCAGCAAGATTAAAAAATATAGTAAGAACAGATGATACCGTTGGTCGTTTTGGCGGTGATGAATTTTTTATCTTAATTGATAACTTATCTTCTCAAGAATCATTAGTAAAAATATCCAATAAAATATTAAAAGCTTTGAAAAAACCATTTTCTATTGGGCAAGTGAATACGTTGCTGTCTGCAAGTATAGGTATTAGTGTCTACCCTGATGATGGCAACACCGTTGAAGATTTGCTTGTGAGTGCAGACTTGTCGATGTACAGCTCAAAAAGTGCAGGAAAAAACTCATTTACATTCTTTGAAAGTTCAATGCGAGATACACTCAATAGGCAATCTTCAATTGAGGCTGCATTAAAAGGAAGCTTAGAACGAAACGAATTTCATGTGGTATATCAACCTAAATATGAAATATGTTCACATACCATTATTGGATTTGAAGCTCTTGTTCGGTGGAATAATGCTAAATTTACCGACTCCAACCCTGATGAGTTTATTCCACTGCTTGAACAAATGGGGCTAATCAATGATGTAGGTATGTTCGTATTAGACAACGCCCTAAGTATGATAAAAAAATGGCAAGGTATAACGCAAAGGCCATTACAAATGGCAGTTAATATTTCTCCTGTACAATTTAATGATCCTGCTTTATTTCAACAAATACAGCAAATGCTAACAAAATACAATTTAACCGGTCATTCATTAGAAATAGAAATTACTGAAGGAATACTACTTGATGCCACTAGAGAGCTAAAAAATACACTAAGTGACATGAGAAAAGCCAACATTGCTATTGCTCTTGATGATTTTGGTACGGGCTATTCTTCATTGAGTTATATAAAAGATTATCCTATAAATTCAATTAAAATTGACCGCTCATTCATTGAAGAAATGAATAAGAATAAAACACACACAGCACTTGTTAATGCTATGGTATCGCTTGCTCACTCGCTTGATTTTCATGTTACCGCTGAAGGTATTGAATGTGATGCTCAGTTATCCTACTTAAGAGAGCTTAAATGTGATATCGCACAGGGATATTTTTTAAGTCGACCAATCAGTGCTAAGCAAGTAACTGAATTACTATAATTAAGTAGGGTCTGTTGAGCTTTCGCGGTTAAATTTTGTTCGAGATAAAAGCGTTTTAATCGCGGCGAGTAGTGTGTAGCCTAGTCACTCTAAGCAAATACTACTCAACAAAGAGTAAAACGCTTTTAGCCGAATCCTTCGGACAGCGTTTGTTGGTCATTTTTACGGCGTTATCGCCTTTTAATGTGGAACAACCACATAACAAAGACTCTGCCTTGTATAAACACCCAACAAATTGCTGCAAAAAAAATCTCGAAAGTTCAACAGACCCTAGTATTTTAAAATAAAAAGCACCAAACAAATTGAATGGTGCTTTTGATATTCATTCTAGTTCAAATGAACTATATAACTAACGTATGCTAGAATTTATATTGCATACCTACAGCTAGGTAATCTTCGTCTGCGCCTGTATCCATGTCAAAGCTAGTGTAAAAAGCATATAATTTTGTGCTTTTTGCTAAAGAATAATCCGCACCAACTGTCATACCTGATTTACTATCTCCGCCATCATAATCAGCTGTTTGGTATTGACCTTTAACTGTAACTTTATCTATCTTGTATTTAGCAGAAACTAAGAAACCATCCATCTCTGCACTACCATCAACTTTTTCTTGTGTGTGGTATATAGCGCCTAATGTAACCCCTGAAACTTTACCTTGAATCGTAGCACGTGTAGTGTCGTAGCCTTTAACTTCTGAATCCATAGCAACTGAAGCATATATAGTAGATTTTTTCAGCTTCTTGTCACCGTAAAATACTGCTACTGATACTGCATCTTCTGCATCTACCGCATCTTCAGCAATATAAGTAATACCTACTCTAAAGTCATTAAACTTAGGTGATTTATAAGAAATGGTGTCTGCCATACGGTTTTCACCTTTCCATAAGTTTTTAATATCACCATTTAAGTCACTGAATAAATCTACTTTACCTTGCGACTGTTTCAACATAGTGTCATTTTTACCTAATAACACTTCACCAAAAGCACCCTTCAATCCTACGTATTGGTTTCTATCTGTAATACTGTCGCCTTTAGCACTATCACCATCAAGGTCTACTTGAAATTCAGCTTTATAAACAACTTCTAAATCGTCATTTATTTGGTGAGTACCTTTAAAGCCGATACGTGAAGCATTACTTTTCACTTCAGTAAAGCTTCCATCACCTTCATCTGATTTTTGCAAAGAAACATCTGCTCTACCATAGATATTAATATCAGCAGCAAATGTTGGTACTGCAACAATAGAACAAATTGCTAATGCAAGCGTGTTTTTTACTAGTTTCATGTTTTAAAGCCTTTTTTATAAATAAATTATTTTGTTATATTCAAATGAATAACAAGTTCTAAACTGACTGATTGCTATGCTATTCTTATTTTATTACACCAATATGACAAAATAATATATTTAAAATAATGTTTACTTTTTAAAGGCTTTTTTAATGTGTTTTTATTTTACGATAAATTATTCACAAAAAACCTATAATGAAACAAGTTAACATCAAAATGTAAGTAATAATCAAACCTAGGATGGGTTCAATTAAATATTATGAAAATAACCAGCCTTTCAAGAAAACTTCTTACTAGAGTACTTTCCGTCTACTTTATACTTACGGTAAGTGTCACTGGTATTCAAGTTGTTGCCGAGTATTTTAATACTAAAAATCATATTGATAGCGAGCTTATTACTTTAGAAAAAACCATTAGTGGCAGCCTTACTCGTGCGGTGTGGGAATTTAATACACAACAAACTATTGATATTTCTGAAGGGTTATTCGCCATCCCCATGATAAAAGGCATCACAGTTACTGATGAGTCTGATAACATCATCTCGCAATTAGGTGAAATTATATCACCTGAAAAATTAAAACTAGGCAATAATAATTCCTCTCCAAGTGAAACCCAAAACATCAGTTCGCTCAGTGATGGGTTATTTGGTCATTCTTTTCCATTAGTCTTTGAGTTTTCTGGTCGAACAACTTCAGTAGGACGAGTAACATTACTATCAAGTAATGAAGTTATTTTTAACCGTATTGAAGTTGGAATTTATTTCTTAATTGGTAATGCCATTGTTAAAACTGCTTTTTTAATTTTCCTATTTACACTAGCGTTTAATAAATTATTAACAGTTCCCTTACAAGAACTAACAGAGCAAATAAACCAAGTAAACCTAGACGATCCAGAAGCATATAAAATACATTCCATGAGTTATGAAAAAAACGAGTTAAATATCCTTGGAGACGCTTATAATAATTTACTTGATGAACTAATTGACTTTAAAGATAAATTAGCTATTTCACAAATAGAAACGAATACAGCTAAAGATCAACTCGATGAGCAAAACCTTCAGCTTGAATTAGAAGTCGCTCGTAAAACATCTTCTTTAAGTAGCACCATGCTGAAAATGGAAATACAGCAAAAAGAGTTACTTGAGCAACAACAAACCCTTCAAGAAGAAAACACTCTTCGAAGCAATGCTGAGAAAGTTTTAATTACCACAAACAAAGATCTAAAAGAATCTATTGCTGAATTAAATAAAGCTAAAGAAAGACTGTTAGAGTCTGAAAAAATGGCATCTTTAGGTACACTAAGCGCTGAAGTATCTCATGAAGTAAACACGCCCATAGGTATAAGTATAACTTCAGCAAGCTTTTTAATAGATTCATTAGTTCGTCTAGAACAAGATGTTAATCAGAAAAAACTTTCTCGAAAAAGTATTGAAAGCTTCATAAAAAATGCTCACCAAAGTACTGAAATACTTATCAGCAATTTAAACAGAGCCTCTGATTTAATTACCAGCTTTAAACACGTAGCAGTGGATCAAATTAGTGATAAAGTTCGTATTATTGTTGTTGCTGAATATATTGATGAAATAATACAGTCATTACACCCTAAATTGAAAAAAACTAGCCATTGTATAAAAGTGCATTGTGATGAGGGCATTGAAATTTCGAGTCATCCTGGCGCATTGGCACAAATAATCATCAATTTAATTACAAATTCAATTATCCACGGCTTTGAAAATATCAACCGCGGAGAAATAACAATCAGCATAAGTTTGCATCAACAGCTTGTTCATCTAGATTACCAAGATAATGGTCATGGTTTAACTGAAGATGGTATTAATAAGCTGTTTATTCCTTTTTACACAACTAAAAGTAACCAGGGAGGCACAGGGCTGGGCACTCACATTATTCACAACCTTGTTGTAGATACACTTAATGGCTCTATTGAAGCCAAAAATAATGACAGTGGAGGTTTGAAATACCATATTGAATTTCCAGATATGAGTTATCAGTAAACTTAAAAAGAAGCCACTATAAGTATGTATTAGTAGGTGGATTCAAGTTGTTTGACTATGCACTTTTCAGGTATCATGACCTTTTTTAAAAATAGCTTATAAAGCTATCAATGCATAGGATGCAATTTATGTGGTTTAAGAACCTATATTTCTTCGCTTTCACTCGCTCTTTTGAATGGTCGGAAGAAGCATTAGAAAAACACCTTTGCGAACATCTTTTTACTCCCTGTGGCTCTACCGAGCTAGCTCATTTTGGTTGGGTAAATGCCCTAGGGAAACATGGTGATTCAAGTGTTCATTGCGCCAATGGCAACTTCTTAATATGTGCTCGTAAGGAAGAAAAAATCTTGCCAGCCTCTGTCATTAAAGACATGGTTGAAGAAAAAATAAACTTACTTGAACAAGAACAAGGGCGCGGTGCGACAAAAAAAGAAAAAGAACAATTTAAAGAAGATATTACTTTTGAATTATTACCTCGTGCTTTTTCTCGCATTTCAGATACTCATGCTTATATAAGCCCTAAAGACAATATTATTGTTATTAATTCAAGCTCTCGAGGTAAAGCAGAAGATTTACTTGCCCTTCTTAGAAAAGTACTAGGAACTTTACCAGTAAAAACATTAGAACCCGATGTTGCTTCCGATGAAACCATGACCGACTGGCTAATTAAGAAGAACCTTGGTGCTAAATTTACGTTAGGAATGGAAGCTGAATTTAACGCTATGGGAGATGACGGCGCTGTTATTCGAGTTAAAAACCAAGATCTTGATAGCGATGAAATACAATCTCATTTAGATGCCGATAAATTTATGGTTAAAGCGGCAATGGAGTGGGATGAAGCATTATCTTTTGTGCTTTGTGACGATTTAAGTATTAAACGAATAAAATTTTTCGATGTGATTCAAGAACAAAATGACGATATTGATAGCGACGATATAGTTGCTAAATTAGATGCCGACTTTGCCTTAATGGCGGGTGAATTAAATCGATTTATTCATGATTTATTAGCTGAATTTTCTTTAAAAACTACAGACTTATTAGAAACAGATTAAACCTATTGGAGCCTTAAAATGTCAATTATTAACATGAGTGATCTCAACTTATCAGAACAACGTGTACTGATTCGTGAAGATTTAAACGTACCAGTACAAGAAGGTAAGATTACTTCTGACGCCCGATTGCAAGCAGCTTTACCTACCTTAAAACTTGCTTTAGAAGCAGGTGCAAAAGTTATGGTTATGTCACACCTTGGTCGTCCAACAGAAGGTGAATATGATGCTCAATACTCTTTGCAACCTGTTGCTGATTACTTAGCAGCCGCACTAAACTACCCTGTACGTTTGGCAACAGATTATTTATCGGGTATTGAAGTTGCTGCTGGCGAACTTGTTATCTTTGAAAATGTGCGTTTCAACAAGGGCGAAAAGAAAAATGATGATGCATTAGCACAACAACTAGCTGCACTTTGTGACATCTTTGTTATGGATGCATTTGGCACTGCCCATCGCGCGCAAGCAAGTACTCACGGCGTAGCTAAATATGCACCTATCGCTTGTGCAGGTCCATTATTGGTAGGCGAATTGGATGCTTTAGGTAAAGCATTAGATAATCCTGCACGTCCGTTAGTTGCTATTGTTGGTGGCTCTAAAGTATCAACCAAATTAACCGTATTAGAGTCATTATCTGGCATTGTTGATCAACTTATTGTTGGTGGTGGCATAGCTAATACCTTTATTGCCGCAGCAGGTCATAATGTTGGTAAATCATTATATGAGGCTGACTTAGTCTCTGAAGCTCAACGTTTAACGTCACAAGCTCAAGCAAATAACGGTGATATTCCAACGCCAAGTGATGTTGTTGTTGCTAATGAATTCTCACCTACAGCCCAAGCAACATTAAAAAATGTAAATGATGTTAGCGACGAAGAAATGATTTTTGATATTGGGCCTGATTCTGCAGAGAAGCTTGCTCAAATAATTAAAAGTGCTGGCACCATTGTATGGAATGGCCCTGTTGGTGTTTTTGAGTTTGACCAATTTGGCAAAGGAACTGAGACTATTGCTAACGCTATTGCTGATAGTTCAGCTTTTTCAATTGCAGGCGGCGGAGATACATTAGCTGCGGTAGATAAATATGCTATCAAAGATAAAGTATCTTATATTTCTACAGGTGGTGGAGCTTTCCTTGAATTTTTAGAAGGTAAAAAACTTCCTGCTGTTGAAATTTTAGAGCAGAGAGCAAATAGCAAATAGCAAATAGCAAATAGCAAATAGCAAATAAAAGCACGAAACAAACAAATCATCTAGTTAAGTAATTTACTCTTGTTTGTTTCTGTTTTTTATATTTCAAAGTCATTTTAGAGACCATTGGTAAGCTCTAAAATGACTTTACTACCTCCATGACTTCATCTGTTAGTCATTTATATCAACTCAAGTATTACGATTAAATTCCTAAAACAAAAGAGCAACTTAACAAAGCATCAGCTCGTTCAAGTATCTAAATCTATCAGAACAAAGTATTTTCTATCTAAAAAATTCAATTAGAAACTAAAATAGAAATCTTAAAATATCTATGGTTAAGTTTTACACATAAAAATATTAACCCTTTTAAAATAAGCACTTTTCATAAAGTTAATGCCTCTTTTTGCTGCAAAATATTGCTCACTCCTATGAAAGTTTCAAAAGCACAATTTTCTATGCCAGAAATGAATAAACTCTGCTATAATTTTCCGATTAAAATAGAATACTTTTACTTTACCACCAATTAAATTAATTAACGGTTCAATTTGACCAATCTAGGAGTAACCAATGGCTTTAATTTCAATGCGTCAAATGCTTGATCATGCTGCAGAGTTTGGATATGGAATTCCAGCATTTAATGTAAATAATTTAGAGCAAGTACGCGCAATTATGATTGCAGCAGACAAGACTAACAGCCCTGTTATTTTACAAGGTTCTGCTGGTGCTCGTAAGTATGCTGGAGCCCCATTTTTACGCCACTTAATCTTAGCTGCAATTGAAGAGTTTCCTCATATTCCAGTAGTTATGCACCAAGATCACGGTACATCACCAAGTGTATGTCAACGTTCTATCCAATTAGGTTTTTCATCGGTAATGATGGATGGCTCTTTAATGGATGACGGTAAGACACCAAGCAGCTATGAGTATAATGTTGACGTAACTCGCAGAACGGTAGAAATGGCACATGCTTGTGGTGTTTCTGTTGAAGGCGAACTAGGCTGTTTAGGTTCGTTAGAAACAGGCGAAGCTGGTGAAGAAGATGGTATTGGTGCTGTAGGTAAGTTAACAATGGAGCAAATGCTAACTAACCCTGAAGAAGCTGCTGACTTCGTCCAAAAAACACAAGTAGATGCATTAGCAATTGCCTGTGGTACCTCTCATGGTGCTTATAAGTTTACTCGTCCACCAACAGACGATATTTTAGCTATTGATAGAATCAAAGCTATCCACGCACGTATTCCTAATACTCATTTAGTTATGCATGGCTCATCATCTGTTCCACAAGAATGGTTAGCTGTAATTAATGAGTTTGGTGGTGAAATTCCAGAAACTTACGGTGTACCTGTTGAGCAAATTCAAGAAGGCATCAAAAATGGTGTTCGTAAAGTTAATATCGATACAGATTTACGTTTAGCATCTACTGGTGCAACACGACGTTTCTTAGCTCACAACCCAAGTGAATTTGATCCGCGTAAATTTTTAGCTGAAACAACAAAAGCAATGTCTGAAATTTGTATTGCTCGTTACGAAGCGTTTAACACCGCTGGTAATGCAAGCAAAATAAAACCTATCAGTCTTGATAGCATGTTTGATCTTTACCAAGCAGGTAAACTAGAAGCGCTAATTAAGTAATTTATAGTTGAAACCATCTAGCTTTAATTAACTAGATGGTTTCTAATTATTAATGGCACTTTGAAATACTAATTATTTTTCCATCAACCTTCTGTGCATTGTGATTTCCTCATAACCGTTATAACATCCCTTTTATATCTTCATTAAGAAACCTATTATTTTTAGCCTAGAAATCTTGTATCAAAATTGAGAGTAAAATGTTTCGCTTTTTAGTACTTATTGTTATTTTATTTTTATCAACTGGCATTTATGCAAATGAGAACCGCACAAAAAAAGAACATAAAACTGTTCAGCCTCCTCTAAATAACTCTTATCCTAAAGCAACTGCTGCTGATATTTTACTCAGTCTTGAGAAAATTGAAAAAGTAGAAACTATTGATGACAACCCAATGTTAACAGGCTCTGCAGAGTTAGGTTTTTTATATAAAACAGGTGATACTCATAGTGCCGATATTAAAACAGGTATTAATGTACGTTTTGAAAAAAAGCGTTGGCTCAGTTTATTGGATGTTGATCTACTTATAAAAAAAGCAGATAAATATAAGCCTGACTCAGATAATCCACACTTTAAAACAACCGATCAAAAGTGGACTGTAGCTTCACAAACTAATTACACTTTAGATAATAGCGAAAAACATTATCTATACGGCAACGTATGGTATGAAGAAAATAAATTTAGCGGTTTTATCAATCAAAGTTCAATTTCCACCGGATGGGGTAAGCATTGGTATAAAACGCCAAAAGCTTCTCTATGGGGAGATATAGGCCCAGGCTTTAAGCGAGATCAATTTAGATCAACAGAGAGTGATCCCAAAAAAACAGTCTCTTCTTGGATTATACAAGCCCAAGCACTGTACATCAGAAAGCTAGGTGACAGTATAGAGTTAAAACAAGACTTTAGTGCAAAACAAGCAATAAAATCTGGCGAAAATAGCATATATAAAGCTGAAACAGCAATCACAACTAAGTTAATTTCAACATTACAGCTCAAGTTTACTTTTACAGTAAACTATAATACTGACGTAGAAGAAGATAAAAAGAATTTAGATACTCAAACTTCTGTCACGCTAGTCTATAGTTTTTAAGAATAAACCTCTCTATTATAAAGCTCCCAAAACACCACTCATTTTAACCTTTTCAAGACGTTTGGGTGTGTAACATTAAAATGACAAGTGTTATAATTTACAAAAACATACTTATTAATTTTAACAAGGGATTATCATGGCTCGTAACTACACACTAACAGCATTGTGCTTATTACCATTAGTGTCATTCACTGCATTAGCAGAGGACGCATCAAAACCAGAATACAGTGCATCGGCTGAACTTGGTTTTTTATATAAAACAGGTAACACTAAAAGTGTTGATATTAAAGCCGGCTTTAATTTAAAGCACGAGAAAGAAAAGTGGCGTTCTACATTAGCTTTCAATATTCTAGCTAAAAAACTAGAAGAAAAAGATGAAGATGGCAACGATGAATTTGAAACCACTGATAATAAATGGGATATTTTAGCGCAAACTAACTACACCATTGGTGAGTCGGGTAAAAATTATTTATACGGTAACCTCGCTCATGAACAAGATAAGTTTAGTGGCTTTGAATCGCAAAGCTCTTTTTCAGCTGGTTGGGGTCGCCAGTGGCATAAAACTGAAACTTCATCGTTTTTTGCTGATATAGGTCCTGGTGTAAAATATGATGTAACTCGTGCAACAGACACTTTAGCTTCAGAAAGTAGCACTAACCTTATCATTCAAGCGCAAGCCTTATA
>CAXIBS010000041.1:0-15370 GCA_964022585.1 uncultured Colwellia sp. | reverse complement strand
CGGGCTTTTTGCTGTGTGGCTTAAAATAATTTTAAATATTAAAAGGAAGTGTTACGGCTAATACTAATTTAAAAGCTAATCGATAGTGATACTAGACTCTGTGTCTTTATTTGTTTGTACTAGGAAGCAATAAAATTAACCGCCAATAAATTTAACTTTGAATCCAGCCTTTTCTAGTGCAGCTTTAATTACATCACGTTTATCGCCTTGAATTTCTATTATCTCGCCAACGACAGTACCACCTGTGCCGCATGTTTTTTTAAGCTTCTTAGCTAATTCTTTTAATGCTTTTGTATCAATACCTAAGCCTGTAATGGTAATAACACCTTTGCCCTTTCTTCCTTTTGTTTCTCGGCGTACTTTGGCAAAACCATCGGTAGGAGTTATTTGTTGCTTGCCCTTTGATTGTTTAATCCGACCTGAGTCTGTAGAGTAAACTAATGAGTCATCATTCCTTATTGGTAGAGGTGAACTCTCTTTTGATTCTTTACCAAATGCTTGGGCTAAATCACTAAGACTAGTTAATTTTTCTTTCATTTGTTCTTCCTAATTTCTAGTGATTATTTTGTATGATAGTAAAATTTAGACAAAATAAAACCACTACATGAGTGGTTTTATTATAACAACATAATACCTAGCTTTACGCTAAGTCAAAGCTATTTTGGTATTAAATTATAATTTACCTTCTAATTCAGGTAATGCATCAAATAAGTCAGCTACGATACCGTAATCTGCCACTTGAAAAATTGGTGCTTCTGGATCTTTGTTGATTGCTACAATGATCTTAGAATCTTTCATACCTGCAAGATGCTGAATAGCACCACTAATACCAACGGCAATATATAAGTCTGGTGCAACAATTTTACCTGTTTGACCTACTTGCATGTCGTTTGGTACGAAGCCAGCATCTACTGCTGCTCTAGACGCGCCAATAGCCGCACCTAATTTATCAGCTATACCATCAAGTAATTTGAAGTTGTCGCCATTTTGCATACCACGGCCACCAGAGATAACTACGCCTGCAGCACCTAAGTCTGGACGTTCTGATTCTGTTAATTCATCACTCACATGTGAAGAAATAGTCGCATCAGTTGCAATATCTAAAGTAACAACCTCTGCATTTCCATCAGTTGCTACGGCATCAAAGCCTGTTGCTCGTACAGTGATTACTTTCTTGCTATCAAGACTCTGTACTGTTGCTATTGCATTGCCAGCATAGATAGGACGAACAAAAGTATCAGCACTTTCAACTGCAATGATGTCTGAAATTTGAGTAACATCTAATAAAGCAGCTACACGTGGCATAAAGTTTTTGCCAGTTGTTAACGCTGTAGCGATGATATGCTCGTAGTCACCAGCAAGCTCTAGTACTAATAAACTCACATTTTCTGCAAGTTGGTGTTCATAAGATGCGTTATCTGCAACTAAAACTTTGCTTACGCCATTTACTTTGCTAGCAGCGTCTACTACGTTTTGACAGTTATAGCCCGCTACTAGTAATGTTATGTCACCACCAATAGCTTGAGCTGCGGCTACTGTTTTTAGGGTCTCAGCTTTTAACGTGCTGTTATCGTGTTCGGCAAATACTAATATACTCATGAGATCACCTTGGCTTCATTTTTTAATTTTTCTACTAATTCATCAATTGTTTCAACAACGATACCTGCTTGACGAGTTGCTGGTGGCGTTACTTTTACAAGTTTTGTACGCGCCGTTAAGTCAAGCCCGTAATCAGCAGCAGGTTTAACTGCTAATGGCTTACGTTTTGCTTTCATAATATTTGGTAAAGAGGCATAACGAGGTTCATTTAGACGTAAGTCAGTTGTTACGATTGCAGGCATATTAAGCGCTACAGTTTGAAGGCCGCCATCTACTTCACGAGTAACGTTAACCTTATCACCGTCTACTTTTACTTCAGAGGCAAATGTACCTTGAGGTAAACCAGTTAATGCTGCAAGCATTTGTCCTGTTTGGTTGTTATCGCTATCAATCGCTTGTTTACCTAGAACGACTAATTGTGGCTGCTCTTCTTCAACAACTTTTTGTAAAAGTTTGGCAATATTTAATGAGTCTAAGTTCTCATCAGTTTCAATTTGTATAGCACGATCAGCACCTAGTGCTAATGCCGTACGTAACTGTTCTTGGCAAGACTTATTACCTATTGAAACAGCAATAACTTCAGTTGCAGTACCAGCTTCTTTTAAGCGAACAGCTTCTTCAACTGCTATTTCACAAAATGGGTTGATTGCCATTTTTACATTAGCTAGATCAACATTGGAATTATCGGGTTTTACACGTACCTTGACGTTATAGTCAATTACACGTTTTATTGGAACTAATACTTTCATCGTTGCCTCTGGTTATATTTTTAATTAATAGTCAAAAGACTACCTTTACTTTACGTGAACGTCAACGTAATCTTGGTAAAAACTTTAATACTGAGATACAATATAGTCTTTTAGACTTAATTGGCAGTATTGTTTTAAACAGGTTGTAAAAAAAGCTATAAGTTATAACTGTTAATTTAGCTACGATAACTTTGCATTGTGTGAAAATACCGTCTTGCTTGACAACCACGAATAAGATACTATCAAACACCTGTTTGAATATCAAACGGCCGTTTGAATTTTTTATAAATAAAATACATATTTGGAGATACCATGGAACGCGAATCGATGGAGTTTGACGTAGTAATTGTTGGTGCAGGTCCTGCTGGACTATCAACTGCTTGTCATTTAATGCAATTAGCACAAGAAAAGCAACAAGAGCTTATGGTTTGTGTTGTTGAAAAAGGCTCTGAGGTTGGTGCGCATATTCTTTCAGGGGCTGTATTTGAACCAAGAGCTATGAATGAACTGTTCCCTGATTGGAAAGATAAAGGCGCTCCTTTAACTACTCAAGTTACTGGGGATGACATTTATTTGCTTAATAGCGACTCTAATGGCATTAAAGTACCTGGTTTTGCCGTACCTAAAACTATGCACAATGATGATAACTACATTGTTAGTATGGGTAATATTTGTCGCTGGTTAGCTGAACAAGCTGAACAGTTAGGTGTAGAAATATTTCCTGGTTTTCCTGCACAAGATGTTATCTATAATGATGATGGTAGCGTTGGTGGAATTATCACGGGGGATATGGGGCTAGACGCAGACGGCAACGAAAAAGATTCTTATATGCCAGGAATGGAGCTGCGTGCAAAATATACTGTTTTTGCTGAGGGTTGTCGTGGACACTTAGGTAAAGAGCTAATAGCGAAGTTTAATCTGGATGAAAATTCATCTCCACAGCACTATGGCTTAGGCTTTAAAGAGATTTGGGATATTGATCCGGCTAAGCACGAAGAAGGCCTGGTAGTTCATACTGCAGGTTGGCCATTAGATAAAGATACTACAGGTGGCGGCTATTTATATCATGCCGAGAATAATCAAGTTTTTGTTGGTTTGATTGTGGATTTAAATTATAGCAACCCGCATTTGAGCCCATTTGATGAGTTTCAACGCTATAAGCATCACCCAAAAATTAGTCAGTATCTTGAAGGTGGTAAACGTGTTTCTTATGGAGCACGTGCTATGGCGAAAGGGGGCTATAATTCATTGCCTAAATTAACTATGCCAGGCGGTTTGTTGGTTGGTTGTGAAGCAGGTACCATTAACTTTGCTAAAATTAAAGGTAATCACACAGCAATGAAGTCAGGTATGTTAGCGGCTGAAGCCATTATTGATGCTTTAATTGTTAATGATGCTATAAGCGAAGAAGGGAAGCAGGACTTAACGTCATATACTGATAAGTTTAAAGATTCATGGTTGTTTGATGAATTATATAATACGCGTAACTTTGGTCCTGCAATGCATAAGTTTGGCACAATGTTAGGTGGTGTTTATAATACGATTGATCAAAACTTCTGTGGCGGTAAATTACCGTTTAACTTTAAAGATGACACGTTAGATTATGATCAATTAAAATTAGCATCAGATGCTCCTGTTATTAACTATAGTAAGCCTGATAATAAGTTAAGCTTTGATAAGTTGTCTTCAGTTTTCCTTTCTAATACGAATCATGAAGAAGAACAGCAGTGTCATTTAAAACTTGCTGATAGTAGCATTCCAATTAAAGTGAATTTAGCTAAATACCTTGAGCCTGCACAACGCTATTGTCCAGCTGGTGTTTATGAAGTAGAACAAACTGAAGAAGGTGATAAGTTTGTAATCAATGCTCAAAACTGTATTCACTGTAAAACTTGTGATATCAAAGATCCAAGTCAGAATATTACTTGGGTAACACCTGAAGGAACTGGTGGTCCAAACTATCCTAATATGTAAATAGTTTAACTAGATACCGACTATAACCTTGTAAAGTGATTTACAGTGTTATAGTCGCCTTTCAAAACTTCCTCTTGCACTTTCTTCTTTAATTATCACTCTTTATTGTGCTTATAAACTTTTTGTATAGTTCTTTTATAAGTAAATTCTCACCTTATTTTCTACCAGTCTTTATCACTGTATTTATGAGCTACTTATTTATTATGATAAATGATTAATTACCGCTGATCTTAAAAGTTACTCAATATATTTTGAAATTATCATTGAAGTAAGCAGTAAAAGGTAAATTAGAGTATGAGGAAGCTATTACGAGTATTAGCTATTCATTTACTTTAGGGATTATGTGAATTTTCTTGTCCTTAAATACCATTTTGCTAGGGCCATATTCGCGACGAGATCTATCATTGTAGGTATCTATAATTAATTGTACGCCGTGGTGAATTTTTTCAGTTGCCTCAACATAAACACTTTCCATATAATTTTGGATAGTTTCTTCCATAGTTGATTTCTCAATTAATAACTCACCCATGCATTTTGCATGCATTTGGTAACTTGAAATTATTTTTGTTAGCACTTCAGCCTTGATTTTATCCTTAGGAAGTTTCTTTAATTTAGTTACCGCTTCTTTTAACTCAGTTGTTTTAGCTGAATTAAATTTTAATCTAGATTCAATATCCTGCATGCTTTCTTTAAGCTTTATCATCTCATGTTCAAAATGAATGATGGTATTACTTCCTGCTTTTGCTCCAATTGCCCCTGCGGTGACAAATGTACCGGCTTTGATATAACCGCCTATAATTTTACCATTTGCAGCATCTTTGGCTCCTACGGTTAAGCCGCCCTGAATATTAAGCAAGCTATGCAGAAGTTGATTTTCAATATGCACATCTTTTGAGCAAGATATTTCAGCGTATTGACAATATTTAGCATAAATATTGCCTTTTGCATTTATGCTAACGCTCATGCTTACATCAGTAACTTTCGTTTTTTCTGTATCATGTTTTCTTCCAATGATACCACCAGATATTGTGACATCTCCACCAGCTTCGATCGTGGCAGATTCTACAAAACCACCAACAGTTACGTCACCACTAGCGATTACTTTCATGCCATCATTTACATCGCCATCAATAATAACACTGCCAGTAAAGTTGATATTACCCGTGGCTACCGTTACATTTCTAATTTTGTAAATTTCATCAACTTCCATTCCATTAGGAATAATTTTTGGTAAACCCACTTTTTCTGATACAAGTATGTTTTGATCACTAGCACTTATAGCCGTGCCATCTCCAGAAATAAGAGCAATATCATTACCTGGTTGAGGGGGAAGTGGGGTTGCTGTGACGGTATAGCCTTTTTTTCCAGGCGTTAGTGGAATTTTTTTAGCTATGGGATCGCCAACTTTTACACAGATAATGTCACCTAAATCTCGCATGTCAACACTACCATCTTCTCGTTTTTTGGGGCGTAAAATTCGAGATTGGGCACTTTCAACCAGTGGTTCTATTTGGGCATCTTTTCCATTTACGGCTAACTTTCCTGAGGCTATTTGTAACGTTACGTGTTGATTGGGCTCTTGCTTAGCGGCTAGTTGGGCAAGTTTAACCAATTCTTCTTTACTGAATCCTTTTTTAACACCAGCCTTTTGTGCTGCGTTTAAAATAGCTTTAGCCGTTAAATGCTTTCCACCTTGAGCTGCGGTAATTTCAGCAGTTGCGCCCATTTCATCTCGGTCAATAGCGACTGAAATAGTGGCATCTATGCGTTCTAGTACTTGGTAGCTAATTTTTCTGCCAGTTTGCTCTTCTTGTAGCGGTTTTAGAATGTCATTTAATTCAGCCACTGCATTTTTTACATTGGCATTATTGATGTAGAGCTTATTGTAAGGAGATTCTGCAATTAATTTTAGAACGCCAGCCTCGGTGACAGTATCACCACCTTTTATTGGTGTTAAGTGTAGATCAATATTATTGTCGTCGTTAGCAACTAAACTGAGCTGGGTCATACAGGTTTACTCCGACATCTTCATTATAAAAGAATGAACTACATAGATGGCTTAAAGGGTTAATTTTTTACTTGATTAATTGTAATGATCTTGATGAACTCTAATGAAGCTTTTAGTGTCTACCTTGCTATAGTCTATTTTAAACTCTCTACCATCAAGTGCTTGTACAAATAATAAGGTTTTCTCTTCACCAAAGAACTCACTTGAACTAATGTTGATAACATCCTGATATGCTTTTTTTGCAATAGAGCGTTTAGCAGGTATTTCACCCTTAAATATTCCTATGCCACGGTGGCTTACTATAACTACAGGGTTTTCTCCGTTGACAATTAACAAATCGAATTTTTTAATCTTATGTATTATGGTATTCCTACCGCTGGTTATAAAGTTTTTTTCTACCATGATAAACCTCAAAACTTAATGATTTTTATTTACTTATATTTGTTGCTTAACTCTTACAACGGGTTAATACTTGAATCTAGTTAAATATATAAATTTTTTATTTACTTAGCAATAAGTAGTTAGAAATAGTTACGTTTAACCGAACTGTCTCTTAGTGATATAATCGGCGCTTTTTGTACTATTAATTAGTTCTCTACGGATTAAATCAAGCCCTATATTTGCTACATATTTTTGAAAGTAAGTTCTTGGTAGCGGAATTAGTAAGCCGACAGCTTTCAGGTTGTTTTTATGACCCCATGCTATCCATACTGTGCCTACTGGCTTTTCTTCAGTGCCTCCTTCAGGCCCCGCAATGCCAGAGACTGCAATGACATAATTGGCTGCTGATCTTGTTAAGGCACCTTTTGCCATTTCAAGTACAACTTCTTTGCTCACTGCGCCATATTGACTCAATGTGTCAGGGTTAACTTGCAATAGCTCTGTTTTCATTTTATTACTATAG
Source organism: uncultured Colwellia sp. (assembly GCA_964022585.1). Classification (GTDB taxonomy): domain Bacteria; phylum Pseudomonadota; class Gammaproteobacteria; order Enterobacterales; family Alteromonadaceae; genus Colwellia. The sequence continues at coordinate 8,136 of CAXIBS010000041.1, read as the reverse complement.
GTAACAAAGCCAGCTTCGAAGGATGATGAAGCACCTGCTTCTTTTGTTAATAAAGAAGCTATCATACCACCAGTGCATGATTCAGCTGTGGTAATTTGAAGGTTCTTTTCCGCTAATTCTGATAGTACGTGTTTTGCTAAAGTTAAAGGAGTAGTTTCAATTGTTGCTATGACATGATCACCTAAAACGTCTTTTAATTTAGCACACCATGCAGATTTGATGTTGTGGCCATCTTCACAACTTGTTGTAAGTTTAATTTCAAGCAGTGGCATACCTGCTCTAAAACCTAGATCAATAGATTTTGGCCAAGTAGGTAGTTGTTCATCTATTATTTTTTGTAACGTCGACTCACCTAAACCAAATACTTGTAAACGTGTTATATCGGTAATTGATTTTATATGATGCTTTTTAGCTATGTCATGTGTGATTTGCTCTGCCAGCATTGTTTTTAGTTCTCTCGGAACACCGGGAGTACAGTAAATATCACAAGCAAGATGATTAACCTTAAAACCTACAGCGCTTCCGTCCTTATTGGGTATTATCAAACAATTACGCGGCAATAGCGCTTGTTTTAGGTTAGGGGTGTTTAACTGCACATCACGTTTTTTACACCATGCTTTAAGGTGTTTTAATGCTTCATCGTGTTCAGTTAGATCAACACTAGTAGCTTTTGCGAGTGCTTGTGCTGTTAAGTCATCAACGGTTGGACCTAAGCCACCATTAATAATTAAGATATCTGCTTGTTCTGCGAGTTGATTAATTTCATTAACTAGTGCTGTAAGATTATCAGAAATAGTTACCTTACGAGAGATATCTAAACCTAACTCTTTTAGTTGTTGTGCTATCATGGCTGAATTGCTGTCTACAATATCACCGGTCATTAATTCATTACCGGTTAACAATAACTGTATATTAGGCTTAGGCATTCGTTTCCTCAATCGTGTGGCGTTTTATTTTAATATAATCTACCCCTTTTCAAGAGGAGTTACATCTAATTATTTATATAAAATTGGATGTAATAATGACTAGAAAATTTACATAATTGTAATAAAGAAAATAAATAACTTAATCGGATTGGCATAAGTTATATTTACATTTAAAATGCACTTACGTTTACGGTAACATCACATTGTACTTAGCTTTGTAGGTGTTATTAATTTAAGAAAGTATATTTTGTTATGAATTATAGTCGGGCACTGTTGATTGGGCGTTGGTATAGAAACGAAGTAGATGCTCAAGGCCTTGAAGTTGTAGAGTATGCTGAGCTAAGTGTTGATGGTAGTTTTGAATTTACTTTTACATCAACAAATAAAGAAACAGGCGTTACAGAAAAAATTACTGAATTAGGCGACTGGGGGTTAGTGGGGGATATTCACTTCACTATCACAAAGAACGAATTAGTTGACCAGCAATTATATGCTGCTGATCTAAATAATAGTGATAATTATCATGCTTATAAGGTTCTTCAACTAAATCACCAAATTTTTGAATATCAGCATGTTGAAACAAAAGAAACTTTTTTAATGTATAAAATAACTGATAATATTGGTCACTGTTAATACATGCTAGAGACGAGTGTCTATTTGTCCATTTAAATAAGAATATTAGGAATGTAATGAAACGATTAAGAGCAGCAAGTTTAATTACCGCAATCAAAACTCCATATACCGCAGCAGGCGAAATTGATTTAGCCACTTATGATAAATTAGTTGCTAAACAAATAGAGGCGGGTGTTGATGGTATTATTGTCGGAGGCACCACTGGCGAAGGACATTTATTATCATGGGAAGAACACCTGATTTTAATCGCTCATAGTGTACATAAATTTGGTGACAACCTGCTGATTATTGGTAATACAGGTAGCAATAATACCAGTGAAGCAATAAAAGCGACTATGAATGGCTTTGCTGCAGGAATGGATGCTACCTTACAAATAAACCCTTATTATGGAAGAACCTCAACAGCAGGTGTTATTGAACATTTAACACGTACCTTAGATATTGGTCCTGCATTTATTTACAATGTACCTGGACGAACAGGGCAAGATCTTACTCCTGATATAATTGAACCGCTTTCTAAACATAAAAACTTCATTGGAGTGAAAGAATGTGGTGGTAATGAGCGCATAGCATATTATGAAAAACAAGGGATTGCTTGTTGGTCAGGAAATGATGATGAAAGTCATGATGGGCGACATATCCATGGTTCACATGGCGTGATTTCTGTTACGTCAAATATTATTCCGGGTTTGATGCGTCAGTTAATAGATAATAAAAACAATGAGCTAAATGATAGTTTGCAAGCGCTAATACAATGGTTGTTTTGTGAGCCCAACCCTATTTGTATTAATACAGCATTGATGATGACTGGTGCCGTATCTCCAAATTTCAGGCTTCCTTATAGAGCTTTGGACGAGGCACAACGTCAGCAAGGTGTTGAGTTGTTATCAGCATTAAGTTCTGATGATATAGTAGGTGATACTCTTTCTTTATTAGATGATAGTGATTTTAAATATTGCGTGTAATTAACTTCAGCTTGGGATAAAAATTGAACTAATTGCCTGTTCCACGATCCGATCTTTCGACCCCAAAAAATAAGAAAGAAAGGAACAGGCATGAATAAGTTAGTTGAAATGTTTTGTGATGTTGATGATTTTTGTCGCGTATTTATCCCGCAATGGGAAAAACAATTGATCGCTGATGGAAATATTAAGTGAAAACGCCCGTGTCGTATGACTATGAGCGAAGTAATGACTAGCCTTTTTGAGCTACGCGATTTTTAGAAGTAATAGCCAGAGCAGTCATTCCTTTATCAAGTTATTTCTCAACACTTAAAGATGAGTCTACAGGCATTGAATTTATTGACTCTACCAGTATTAAGGTTTGTCATAACTTACGCATTCCTAGGCATAAAACATTTGGTGGTATTGCTCAATGAGACAAAGCCTGTACCTGATATAACCAATAAACTTTCAGGAAAATTAATTGGATAATATGGATATATCAGTATTAAAACCGTATTGAAGTGAATATGCTATAGAAAAATACGTCGATTATTCTAACCTTTATAGAAAGAACAATTGATCTATTTTAAACTCAAAATGCGCCTTTACCTTTTAGCTATCAAAAGAGGAAAGACGCATTTTAAATTGTTGTATTAGTTAACAATAAAATTATATTTCAATTTGCTTTATTATCAACATTTAGTTTAGAGTATTTATTTACTGCTAGAAAGCTCTTCTTGTTTCATTTTTTTCATTTTAAACTTCTGTATTTTTCCGGTGATGGTCATTGGATACTCAGTAACAAAATCTATATGTAGGGGAATTTTAAAGTGTGCTACTTGGCCTTTACAAAACTCAATGATTTCCTCACTGGAGGATACTTCACCTTCTTTTAATTGAATCCATGCACACACTTCTTCGCCCATTTTTTCATCTAATATACCAAATACTTGCACTTCAGAGATTTTAGGATGGTTATATAAAAACTCCTCGATTTCTCGAGGATAAATATTTTCTCCTCCACGAATAATCATGTCTTTAATTCGACCTGTAATTTTCAGAAAGCCTGCTTCATCCATGGTTCCTATATCACCGGAATGTAACCAACCGCCTTCATCTATAGTATCATGTGTTTTTTCTTCATCACCCCAATAACATTTCATTACTGAATAACCACGTATACAAACTTCACCAGGTTCATTAATTTCGCAAATGTGTCCAAATTCATTAATTATTTTTATTTCAACAAAGGGAATTGGTTTACCTACTGTTTGCGTTCTGTTTTCTAATGAATCATCTGGTTTTGTTATGTGGTTAAGTGGGCTTGTTTCCGTTTGACCGTAGCCAATCAAAATATCCTTTAAATTCATCTGATCGATAAGTCGGTTCATTAACTCTATAGGGCAAGTAGCACCGGCCATGATCCCTGTTCTTAATGATGATACATCGAAGTTAGCAAATTCAGGATGATCTAACTCCATAATAAACATGGTTGGTACGCCATGTAATGCGGTACATTTTTCTTTTTCAACTGCCTCTAGTGTTTTTAATGGTTCAAAAGCTTCAGATGGAAAAACCATTGTTGCGCCATGAGATATACAAGCTAACACACCCAAAACCATACCAAAACAATGGTATAGCGGCACAGGAATACATAGTCTATCTTTATCAGTAAAGTTCATACCATTTGCGCAAAGATCGCCATTATTCAAAATATTTGAATGGGTCAATGTTGCACCTTTAGGTTGACCTGTCGTTCCGCTAGTAAATTGAATGTTAATGGCATCATCAGGCTGCAGGGTTAAGCTTAATTCTTCTAATTCTTCTTGCTCTTTTATACCGCCGCTTTGACATACAAGGTTGAAATTATACATACCAGCAGTTTTTGCCTCTCCCATGCGTATAACGGTTGTCAAATGAGGAAGCTTTTCAGATTTGAGTTCACCTGGTTGAGAGGTTTTAAGTTCAGGAGCTAATTCATTTAGCATTGATAAATACTGACTTGACTTAAAAGACTCAGCACTAATAATCGCTTTACATTCTACTTTATTTAATGCGTATTCAAGTTCGAATAATCGGTAAGCAGGATTAATACAAACCATAATGACGCCAATTTTTGCTGTTGCTAATTGAGTCAACACCCATTCGTAACTGTTAGGGCCCCAAATACCAAGACGATCTCCCTTGGAAATGCCTAAATTCAATAGACCCGTAGCTAGTTCGTCTACTTTTTCGTTCAGTTGTTTATATGACCACTTTATATCTTGATGGCAAACTACCAATGCATCATTGTTAGGAAACTGATTTGCTATTTCTTCAAATTTGTTCCCGATTGTGCTGTAAATTAACTGATGACTGCTTTCACCACAGATATAACTCTTTGTTAGTTTGTTCATGTTAATCCCATATTTTTGCTTTAATTATATTGCTGATTACAGTAAAACAAATTTTAAAATAGGTCACTGTATTTTTAAATGGGAAAGGATGTAAATGTTGGGATGCTTAAAGTTGCACTTCTACTTAACTTGTTGTTTTTTTAGGTTTATATTTTATGGTGATTGAATGATTATCTTTTTTTGTAATATAAGAAATTCAACCTAGTACGATAGTGCTAGTCCTGCGGTTCTAAGGTAATTAATAATGACTTATGCTGATTGTTTTTAAACTAAAATTAAGATCATAATTGAGGAAGTTAGACATTACTACAATATTATGGCCTAGAGGTAAGTATCGCAAAAATGTTTAAGGGTGTTAATTATATTGCTTCTATAAATATTAACTAACCTCAGGTCGATGTATGGACTCCACTGACCTACACCCGTAGATTGGTGTCGACTAAAACAAAAGGAGTCCATGCATGAGCAAGCGTACAATAATATCACTCGATTTAGCAAAAAAATTCATCCAAGTGTGTAAAGTGAATAAGCATGGTGAGATTTTATTTAACTATTATCAGTCGTTACTCTAAAATATCACCAAAAAAGCATTTATTTTTTTGGTGATATTAATTTACTACCCCAGTCTTTTCTATCTGGATAAGTTTGCTTTGCTTCTTTAAGCAATTGCTGATACTCAGTTTTTTTATTTAATATTTTGCAGGCTAATAGTAAGTTTTCATAAATACTCTCTCTTGGCATATATTTGATTCTTTGTAAGCCCCAAGTTATATATAGCTCTAACTTATGACTATCTTTTTCTGTTAATCCTGAAACCAAGGTATGGGTATAAACAGCGGAGTCTAATTTATTCTGCCAAACAATGGGGTTAATAATTTCTCCCAGTTTTTCTATTGATTGATAACCACTTTTTTCGTGCTCAACCAAAATGTTGGCTGTATGTAAGCTGGTTGTGAAAAAAGGTACAAAGATAAGAGGAATTAGTAATGCTGTAAAGCGTATTAATAATGTGTTTTTACAATCTACCGATAACCTGTTTTTGAGTTTTCAGTATCCGTTAACCAAAGTATTAAAAGAAAAACTACAAAATGGCTAACTGAACTATAAAAAGGAAATTCAAGTTGGCAGTGCAATAAAATAGGCATAATTAACGCTAGAAAAGCTAACCTTTTACGCCAATTTATAGTAAACCAAGTGTTGATGTATGCTTTAGTGAATAGTAGAAAAGCTAACAGGGCAACAATGCCACCCTCTACAACCCAATAGATCACTTCATTATGTGGGTGAGATAAGCGTTTTATCGTTTTTCCAATATTTGGCTTTTCTATGGCGTATTGATTGAAATGATCAATAAAACCACGTTCAAAATTTCCATAACCATAACCTACTAGAGGTTTTGTTTTTATCATATCAAAGCTGACTTCATAGATTTCGCTTCGCAGGCCAACAGATTGATAGGTTGTATTGCCTCGCTTAGGAATATCTGATTCTTGAATATTTATTAGCGAAGCTACTAAAGCTAAGCTAATAACCATAATATTAATCACTAATTGCCTGAGGCTTTTTTGATATAAATAGGGAGTCAATAATAAAAAAATGATTATGCTACTTAGGTAACCTGTTCTTGATTGTAGAACTACAAGTAAAAAGCTTGTCGAAAATAAAGAAAAATAAATAAATCCTTTAAATGCAATTAAAAACTGAGACTTAACAAAATATTGCTGAGTTGAAATAAAAAGTGCAATAGCTAAACCTGTTGCCATAAAGCTTGCCATAACATTAGGTTGTAAAAATACACCGTGCGGCCTATTTACACCTACTTTATATCCACCCCAGAAACCTTTTTCGAAAAAAAAGTACTGTGCTAAGCCAAAAGAAGACTCTAATGCGACTCCTATGAGAATAACTATGAGTAACTGCAATTTGTCTGATTGTTTAACAGGAAATTGATACAAACAAAATAACAATAATAGCCCGCCAGTAAGCGCTAATAGGCGTGGAATAGCATGATCTGTAAATTCAAAAGAATAGAAAGCAGGAATATATAAGCATAAACAGCCTAAACTTAGCCAAACTAACATTTTACTGTATATTATTTTCTTATTAAGTGTAATTTGCCATAAACCAAGTGCGATTAATATAACAATAAATAACCAAGCGATAATATTGAATGATAGGTATAAGCCCATGCCACCGGGAGTATCTAAAATAATATGCATACATAGTAAAAAATAGCCTGCAATAAACAGTTTAAAATAAGAAAAAAGTGGCCACATAGAATTGTTAATTTAAGTAAGCTGATTTGTTTAGAGTGTTAAATAAACAATAACTTACCCTTTATTGAAAAGTATTGTAAGGTATCATATCAGAGAGAGAATATATTTTATCATTGAAATATAAAAGTTATCGTACCAGAGAAAGCACAATGAATAATAAAGGATTTACATTAATTGAATTAGTGGTAGTTATTGTTATTTTGGGGATTTTAGCGGTAACCGCAGCTCCTAAATATATTAATCTGCAAGCGGAAGCAAAAACAGCGACATTGCATGCTATCAAAGGTTCTTTAGAAGGTGCTGCTGCTTTAGTGCATAGTAAATCGATTGTAAAAGGTAATCAGAATGAGCCGTTTGCTTTAACAAATAGCGTTAACATTGGTGATAATCTTGGCTTTACTGCTGATGGGGAGCTGTTAGTTGTCTATGGTTACCCCATTGGACTTATTGATCAATTTAAAAGACTGTTAAATATTGATAGTCAATATGAATTTGCACAAATCGGAACTACATTTTCTACTTTTGTTATTTATTTTAAAGATGACTATGAAGTAGCTCCAACTAGTACGAGTGAAGATTGCCTTGTATTCTACGTTCAATCATCAGGAGTCAATATAAAACCCACTTTTCAAGTGAATGATTGTATTTAGTGAAAATGATGAAGGTAAATTTTTTTAAACAAAATAGGGAGTTCGGTTTTACTCTGATAGAGCTGATTGTCACTATTATTTTACTCGGCATTATAGCTACGACTGTTATTCCTCGCTTTTTAACGTCAGAAGGATTTGCAGAGTATACTTATCGAGATGAACTCATCATTAAACTTAGAGCAATTCAGCTACGCTCCATGCAACAAACTAATAATATTGCATGCCAAACAATTAGCTTTAATAGCACTCAAGTAGGTTTATTGGCAACCATACCAAATACTAATACCTGTGGTAGTAGTTTGGCTGGTGAT
>CAXIBS010000040.1:0-15510 GCA_964022585.1 uncultured Colwellia sp. | reverse complement strand
AATAACGCGTATGCTAAAGCGATTAATATGATTGCAAAAATGATATTTCTAACCCAAAAGCCCATAATTATCCTTAGATTGTATTTATATGTGTCTAATTTTTATTGTTTTATTCAATAATAGTTAAACGTTATCTATTTTTCAAAATTTTAATATAACTCGCTATTTACTTTATGCTACTAAGTTTGTTACTTGTATAAAGAAGGCGAGTCAGGATCTGGACGTGTTTTAAATCGTCTGTGTAGCCACATATATTGTTCGGGTTTGCGCAAAATAGCTTTTTCTAATTCTTGGTTTACTCGAATAAGATCAGCTTCATCATCCTTGGTTGGAAAGTTTTCAAGTGGCGGCATAATTTCCATGGTATAGCCATCATCATTATCATTTCTTGTAGGGATCAACATCATTGTTTCAACATTTCTTTGTCGAGCAAAGATTAATGTTCCTGTTGTCGTTGCTGTTTCTTTAACGCCAAAAAAAGGAACAAATAAGCTGCGGTTTCTACCATAGTCTTGATCTGGTAAGTACACACAAGCTTCACCATCTTTTAGTGCTTTTATCAAGCCTTTAACATCACGTTTTCCGAGCATGTACTTATTAGAACGTCCACGACCACGAAATTGAAAGTACTCCATTAATTGGTTGTTGTGTGGGCGATAAAATACAACCATAGGGTGACCATAGCCTATTCCTCTAGCATTCATTTCAACGCTTAAATAGTGCATGGTAAGTAATAAAATACCTTTACCTTCTTTTTGTGCTTTTTCAATATGCTCTAAACCCACTACGTTGACTTTACGTTTAACACGCCAGTTTGGCCACCACCAACCCATTCCTGTTTCTAAAAGAGCAATGCCTGTATTTTCAAAGTTCTTTTTTAAAATGCGCTGGCGTTCTTTTTCATCCATTTCGGGGAAACATAATTTTAAATTAGTTTCTGCAACGTGTTTTCTTTTTGAACCAATTTTTAAAAGTAAACGACCAATTAACCGCCCTAAACCTAATTGCAATTTGTAAGGTAGCCATGAAATGCTATAGAGAATGAATACGCCTATCCAAGTCAGCCAGTATTTAGGTAATAAAAAAGCTAATTTAAAATCAGGTTGCAGAACTTTATTTCGACTCACAGTATTTTCTCTTTGTAAAGCTACTTGGGAAATTTTGTAGAGAGTGATTATACCTAAGTTCCTTGAAAATGGGCAATTAACTTATGTAGTCTCTGCAGGTTTTATCGTAGAATAGCTATTATAGTTTTAGACATTGTTAGCGTGCAGATAAAATGAATACAGCCGAAAATCAAATTAACCGTGATAACGAAATAGAATTAATTATTGGGAACTCCAATTCAAACTTTTCTGGTGTTACTTCTACTATGTTGCAATTATTATCTGAGCAGCAAAAGTTAATCAATTTGCGGATCATGGGTAAACATCATTTACCTGATGAATCGTTAAGTATTAGTTTTTGGCAAGTGGCTAAAATGTGCAGAAAACGATTAGCAGATGGACGATCTAGAATTTTTCATGCTCGTCGTGTTGATGAAATGATTCAAGCTTTGATTTTAAAACATGTTTTTCGCGCTAAAATCAAAATAATTTTCAGTAGTGCAGCACAGCGTCATCGTAGTGGTTCAACCCGTTGGTTAACTGATCAAATGGATGCCGTACTAGCCATGTGTAAAGCGTCTGCTAGTTATTTACATCGTAAACCAGATGCTATCATTTATCATGGTGTTAAAACTGATGTATATACGCCGCCAGTTGATAAACTGACTGCATGGAAGTCATTAGACTTATTACCTGAAAGCGTTGAGCAAGGTAAGCGTGGTATTGCAATTTTAGGACGAGTAAGAGCACAAAAGGGTGTTCACCTTTTTGTAAGAAGCTGCATTCAGATACTTGAAAAATATCCGGACTATACTGCTGTTGTTGTTGGGTCAATTAGCTCAAGTAATGAAGATTTTGTAAAAGAATTGCAAGCTGAAGTTGAACAAGCAGGTTTAAGTCGGCGAATAGTTTTTGCAGGAGAACAAAACTTTGCTGATATCCCTAAAATCTTTAGTAGCTTATCTTTAGTGGTAGCACTGAGTGATAATGAAGGGTTTGGTTTAACCATTTTAGAAGCAATGAGTAGTGGTGCAGCAGTATTAGCAAGTGAAGCTGGAGCATGGCCAGAAGTTGTTCGAGAAGGTACCGATGGATATGTGGTACCAATTAATGACTTACCTGCAGTGGTAGAAAAAATGGATTTATTATTAAGTGATGAGGAAAAACTAGCGCAAATGGGAGTTGAAGGGCGCGAGCGTGTATTAGCACATTATTCGGTGCAGCGTGAAGCGAAGGAGCTAGTGACTTTTTTTAGAAGTTTGATGTAAACATATTTCAGTTTACAATGAAAATATGACAAATAAAAAGCCGCTTACTAAGCGGCTTTTTATTTATTTATTACTTTATTAATAAAAGTATGACAACTATTTAGTTGCAATTAAGCCAGTATTAATCGCTGTAATATCTTCATCAGTGATTGTACCACCAGCGCGTTTTAGTAATAAGACGTTCTGAATGTAGGTATAACGAGTTGATGATAAGTTACGCTTTGCATTGTATAAATTACGCGTGCTATTTAATACATCAACGATAGTACGTGTTCCCACTTCAAAACCTGCTTCAGTCGCTTCTAATGCTTTACTTGCACTAAGCACTGATTGTTCAAAAGCCTTAATACCTGAGATGGTCGCAACAACATTGTGATACGCATTTCGTGTTGTACGTACTACACCGCGATGCGCTTGCACTAAGTCTTGGCTTGCAAGCACAAATCTATTTTGTGCTTGGCGAACACTACTTTGTATTGCACCACCAGAGTAGATTGGAACATTCAACTGAACACCAATAGAATAGTTATCAAAATAAGGTGTTTCACCATAGTCTTGATTTAATCCTGCTGATTTAACACTACTTTTGCTTTTAGCTGTGCCCCAACTACCAGCTAAATCTAAGGTAGGGTAGTGGCCAGAGCGAGCAATTTCAATACCGTCTTTTGCTATTTCAATACCAACTCTAGCAGCAATTAAGTCTAAATTTTTTGCTTCAGCAGCTTGTTGCCATTCATTCGCACTATTTGGTGTTGGTGTAGATGTGCTAAACCTCTCAGTATTTAATACATGTATATTTTGTGGGTAAATATTGGTAATAACACGTAATTCTTCTTCGGCACTAAAAATAGCATTTTCGGCACGAATCTCTTCGGTGACAGCTGTATCATACTGTGCTTGTGCCTCGTGTACGTCAGTAATTGCAGTTAGACCAACAGAAAAACGTTGCTTAGTTTGCTCAAGCTGACGGGAAATAGCGGCTTTCTCTGCAATAGCAAACTCTAGATCATCTTTTGATTTTAATAAGGCGAAGTAAGCTTGTGTAACACGTACAATTAAATCTTGCTTTGCTACTTGATATGTTAAATCACTTTGATGGGCTGATTTTTTGGCTGTGCCTAATTGTAACCAAGTATTGTGATGATACAGTTGCATACTTAAATTTGCAGTGAAACTTGTTGCATCAGTGTTAGTGCTGACATCATTAAAAGTAGTGCTACCAACACCTCCTTGCAATTCTTGAGATTCTGTTTCACTCGTTGATATAGCTCCTGTAGCACTAATTTGTGGCAATAAAGTAGAGCGCACTGAGGTAATATCTTCTTTTACAATATCAAATTGTGCTTTAGCTTTTAATACAGTTGGATCATTAAGTAGGGCATGCTGATACACCGTCAGTAAATCATCAGCCTGTGCATTAACACTTACAGCGCTTGCAATTGCAATTATTAGGGTGCTTAAGGTTTTTTTCATGGGTAGGGCTTTCCTTGGGTAAGCATGAAGATAAATTTTTTATTATTGTTAATTTAATAAGGCATAGTATCCTACCTTGATTTTTAAATTAACCAAATACAATAGATGTTTACTAGTGTAACAAAATGTTATTCAAAGAGGCTAATTATGTTTGATAAGAAAAAAACTGCGTCAGCAATGCTTCAATATAATAAAGAAGATACAAATATACTGAGCGTAGAAACAAAATATAACGGATTTTTTAAGATGAATGAATATCATCTTAATCATAAATTATTTTCAGGTAAGCAAAGTGATACCTTTTCTCGTGAAATATTTGAACGTGGTGATGCTGTTGTTGTTGTGCTCTATGATCCTAACAATGATGCTTTATTATTATTAGAACAATTTCGACCAGGTATATTACGCGCCAATGAAACGCCATGGATGCTCGAGTTTATTGCCGGCATGTTTAATGAAAACGAGAGTCCGGTTGATGTCGCTGTTCGCGAAGCGCAAGAAGAAGCAAATATTAAATTAGATCCCGCATCAGTAAAGTTGATTATGAAATACTTTTCTAGTCCGGGTGGCACAAGCGAGTGTATTCATTTGTATTGGGCTACATTTAATAGTAGTCAAGTTGTATCAGGCAGTGTTTATGGCTTGGCTCATGAAAATGAAGACATTATGCTACATGTTGTTTCACGTAGTGAGGCGTTAACATTATTAGCAAATGGGAAAATTAGTAACGCTGCTACTATAATTGGCTTACAATGGTTAGCAATTAACTATCAAACTTTGTAATGGAAAACATTGTTGCAACAAAAAGGTTTTAATTCGTGAGTTTCTTTCCAAACAGCAAAGTTAACAGTAAAAAAAGATATCAACCTAACCTAGTTAGTTTAATGTCTTTATGTGCCAATAATTATTTTTTGCTCCTAAAAATACAGGCAGATAAAACTGATATTCATCAGCATCGACATTTTTTTATTAATGAGCATCTCGCTTATGTCATTACTGTTAATGAGGTGACTCGTTATACTTCACTTATCACCTTTGAACAGAAAAATTCGCAACAAAAAACAACAAGTAAAGTATTGCTAAATGCCCTTCATCCTCGAATGTCTATTCGTTTGTATCATGATGCACAAATGGCTGAAGTGATTAGCAGCCAAGATATTCATCAAGTAAAACCTCGCTATGATTATCCTAATAAGCAGATGCACCAAGAAGATGAGAAGCAGCAGATAAATCAATTTTTAAATGAGTGGTTGCATCTTTGTTTAACACATGGGCAAGTGAACGTTGAATTACAAAACGAAATATGAATATGAAAAACAAACCTTTTACCATCGCCCAATTTAGTGATTGTCATTTATTTTCCGACAAAACAGCAGCACACTTTGGTGCTAATGTTTGGCAAAACTTAACTAAAACCTTAAAAGATATTTCATCTAGAGATGCTATCGATTGCGCTATTTTCACTGGCGATCTTACACAAGATCACACTGAATTATCGTATCAGTATTTTGTTGAAGCCATTATAGAAGCTAAGTTGTCTATCCCTGTGTACTTTTTAGCGGGTAATCACGATGATAAGCAGCTAATTGCCAAATACTTAACTTCACCAAACTTTCAACTGAGTAACACTGTTGACCATGATTTTTGGCAATTACAGCTATTAGATAGTAAAAGTGAGACTCCATCAGGTGTTATTAGCAAAAGCGAATTACATACACTAGCGCAAAGAATAGATAGTAAAAAATTTCAATTATTGATGATGCATCATCATCCTATTAATGTTGGTTATCATATTGATAAACACGGTTTACTTAACCAACAGAGCTTTTGGAATACTATAAATCAATTGAATAATGACAATGAAAATATAAAGGCTATCGCTTGTGGTCATGTTCATAGGGCTAGTCAGTTAGTTAAAGACAATGTGGCTATCTATACTTGTCCTGCAACGTCGGTGCAATTTGGTGATACTAAAGACACAATAGCCTCTATTGTGCCAAGTTATCGGTTACTGTACCTTAACAATAATGGTCTTATTGAAAGTGAAATAATCACACCATAAATACTTTCTTTAATAGTAGCGAACTGGTTAGAAGTAAAATATGCAAAAGAATATTCTTTATATTCATGGTTTCAATTCATCTCCTTTATCATTAAAGGCAGAGCAAACAAGAGTATTTATAGAACAAGAATTTCCACAAGTTAACTTTTTCTGCCCCCAAGTTGTCAGTAATCCGCAAGGAGCCATTGAACAACTAGAAGATATCATTCAATCATCACCCGTGAACAGTTTATGGTATTTAATTGGCTCTTCATTAGGAGGGTACTTTGCTAGTTACCTTTCTGAAAAATATGATGTACCTTGTGTTTTAGTTAATCCTGCAATTAAGCCTTTCGAATTACTTGTAGATTATCTTGGTGAGCAGGTAAACCCATACACAGAAGAAGTTTATCAAGTGACGAATGAGCATATGCTGGTACTTAAGTCTATTGAGTCTAAAGCACCTAGTTTTACCTCGCAGGAAAAAAATAATTACCTAGTTATGGTACAAACCGACGATGAAGTGTTAAATTACCAACAAGCAGTTGAAAAATATCAGCACTGCCGATTAATCGTCGAGCAGGGAGGAGATCATAGCTTTGTTGGTTTTGAACAACATTTATCAGAAATAGCTGACTTTTTTCAACTCAACAATTTTTAAAGCAGTAAACACCCAATAAAAATAATACTTATAAAGATACTATATCAAGATGAACGATCAATATAACTCTGACTCCATTGAAGTACTAAGCGGTTTAGAACCCGTTCGCCGTCGCCCAGGTATGTATACTGACACCACACGCCCTAATCATTTAGGTCAAGAAGTTATAGATAACTCAGTGGATGAAGCCTTAGCAGGACATGCTCAAAATATTCTTGTGATTTTAGATACAGATCAATCATTAGAAATTATTGATGACGGTCGAGGTATGCCAACAGATATTCATCCAGAAGAAGGGGTTTCAGGCGTTGAATTAATCTTTTGTAAGTTACATGCTGGCGGTAAGTTTTCTAATAAAAACTACCAATTTTCAGGTGGTTTACATGGTGTTGGTATCTCTGTTGTTAACGCTTTATCTACACGTGTTGATGTGACGGTAAGACGTAACAGTAAAGTTTATGAAATGGCTTTTGAAAATGGAGATAAGGTTGAGGAATTAACTGAAACAGGCACTGTTGGCAAACGTAACACAGGCAGCCGAGTTAAATTTTGGCCCGATCCAAGTTATTTCGATTCTCCTAAATTTTCAGTATTAAAGCTTACTCATCTATTAAAAGCAAAAGCTGTATTATGCCCAGGGTTAACTATTAAGTTTCATGATAAAACTGAGAATAAAAAGTATCAGTGGTGTTATGAAGATGGTTTAACTGATTATTTAAAAGAATCTGTTAAAGATTATGTTCATTTACCACAAGAACCTTTTGTTGGCGTTTTCTCTTCGCAAAATGAGGCGGCAGACTGGGCTGTAACTTGGTTAACTGAAGGTGGTGAAGGCATAGGTGAAAGTTATGTAAACTTGATCCCCACTATTGCAGGCGGAACACATGTTAATGGCTTACGCCAAGGTTTATTAGAATCTATGCGTGAGTTTTGTGAGTTTAGAAATTTAATTCCTCGTGGCGTTAAATTAACCCCAGATGATATTTGGGATAAATGTAGCTATATTTTATCTATTAAAATGCAAGATCCACAATTTGCAGGTCAAACCAAAGAACGTTTATCTTCTCGTCAATGTGCAGCATTTGTTACTGGGGTAGTCAAAGACGCCTTTAGTTTATGGCTAAATGAACATACAGACATTGCAGAATTATTAGCAGAGTTTTGCATCAATAATGCTCAAAAACGATTACGTGCTAGTAAAAAAATTGTGCGAAAAAAGATCACTCAAGGCCCCGCATTACCTGGCAAGCTAACTGATTGTGGTAGTCAAGATATACTACGCACAGAGTTATTTTTAGTAGAGGGTGACTCTGCTGGTGGTAGTGCAAAACAGGCGAGAGATCGCGAAATACAAGCTATTATGCCATTACGAGGGAAAATTCTTAATACTTGGGAAGTTGATTCAGGACAAATTCTAGCTTCACAAGAAGTACATGACATCTCGGTTGCTTTAGGAATAGATCCTGACAGTGATGACTTATCAGAACTACGCTACGGAAAAATCTGTATTCTTGCTGATGCTGACTCTGATGGATTACACATTGCCACATTATTATGCGCGTTATTCACGCAACATTTTTTACCCCTTGTACAAGCTGGACATGTATATGTAGCCATGCCGCCACTGTATCGTATTGATATTGGCAAAGAAGTATTTTATGCACTTGATGAGGCAGAAAAAGACGGTATTCTTGATCGAATTGAAGCAGAAAAAAAACGTGGTAAAGTCAACGTACAGCGCTTTAAAGGTTTGGGTGAAATGAATCCACCACAACTGCGTGAAACGACTATGGATCCCAATACTCGTCGCTTAGTACAATTAACGGCGCCTGATGATGAGCACGGTGAAACAATTGAAGTGATGGATATGTTACTTTCTAAAAAGCGCAGTGGAGATCGTAAAGAGTGGCTGCAAAGCAAAGGTAATATGGCGGTAGTTTAACTTGTCATAATTTACTTTACCGTTTATATGAACCATAACTTTAAGGTCAATACATTTGATCGTTAAGCGAAGATCACATTATTTTGTTTTATTAATTTCTCTTTACTTTTGTTTTTTTGCAAGAGTGAATTTTGCTGCTCCAACATTAGAAAATGAACCAAGTTCGATGCCGCAAAAAGGTGAAGCTTTAGCAAAGTTTAATGATGCAGCTGTAGCGATTGAGAAACTGATGGATAGCAATGCATTTTCAGCTCTCGCTCAGTTAACCGTGTATGGCGATATTATTGATAAACTTTCACTAAAACAGCAAGTTAAGTATCATAGTTTATTAGCAGATATTTACCTTTTACAGGCGCAATATCATCTTGCTGTAGAGACAGCTTCATACGGGTTAGAATTGACTTTAGGACTTGCAAGCCCAAGTATTTCTATATCTGAATTACGTTATAGTCGTGGTTTTGCTTATGAAAGCATCGGAAATATAGAGGCGGCCACTCAAGATTATGAAATAGGCTTAGCGTTAGCTAAATCTTTAAATGATAAAGTTGCTGTAGCAAAAGGGCTAATTAATCTCGGTGCTATTTATTACCTTACCGATCAGTATGAAAGTTCGTTGATGGTGCTAAATGATGCATATAATATTGCTAAGCAAACTGATGATAATGAACTTAAAGGTTCTGTTAATTCAGAGTTAGGCATTTTGTATGCTTACTTAAAGAGAGCTGATCAGGCGACGGTTTATTATCAACAATCCTATCATTTTTATAAAAAAGCTAAGAAAAAGAATTCATCGTTAAATGCACTAGTCAACATTGCAATAAATCATTTATTTAAAGAAGAATATCAGCAAGCAATTAGTACCTATAAAACCATACTGAAAGAGTCAGACGGTAGTGGACAAAATGAGACTATGTATAATACTTATTCTGGATTGTCTCGTGCCCATTTAAAGATGGAAGAGCCTAATGCAGAAGTTAGCTATCAATACTTATTACTCTCTAAACAATACCTTAAAAGTATAGATCAATATAATACTGAACTTCGGTATTACAATGAGGAAGCGTTTGTTTTATTTGAACTAGAACGCTTTGATGATGTGTTAGTGAGTATTGCTAAAGTTGAAAACATTCTTAACAAAAGAGATTCATTAAGCTTTATACAGACCAAGAAAAAAATCAAAATAATTGACTTGAAATCTAGAACCTATTTTAAGCTAGGTTATCATCAAAAAGCCTATAATTTACAACAGCAACGTTTAGCTCTACTTAAACTTCTTAGAAAAAAAGAGCAAATTAGTTCAATTGCTGAAGTACGTTTAGCCCTAGAAGTTAAGCAGGCAGATCTACAGACAAAACTATTAGAGAATAAACAAAGAATACAAGAAGTCGCACTGCGAGATGCTGAAAAAAAGCAGCAGCAACAAAAATACTACTTACTTTACATTGCTGTCGTAGCGCTAGTTTTTGCTTGGTTACTGATTAAGTTAATTAGAGATCACCGCCGGTTATATGAAATGCTAAATATAGATATGTTAACTGGAGTGGCTAACAGCAGAAGAATATTGAGAAAAGGTAAGTACCTTCTAAAAAAATCGAAAGATAAACAAAGTGATTTGAGCATATTACTTATTGATATTGATTACTTCAAATTGGTTAATGACCAGTTTGGTCGTGATGTTGGTGACGTTATACTGAATAAAATAGTTCAAATATGTAATGATCTATTACGTGATACTGATTATTTAGGCCGTATAGGCGGAGAAGAGTTTATTGTTTTACTGCCCAATACTTCACATAAGCAAGCGTTAATTATTGCCGAAAAGTTAAGGCTTTCGGTTGAACAGCATTCATGGGGTGAAGAAGGCGCTAGTAATATAGATATGAGCATTAGCATTGGTGTTGCTTGTTCTTCTGATTTTCCTCACGATGAATTAAATAGTATTGATATGTTGATTAACAAGGCTAATTATTTACTTTCTCAAGCAAGAACGAAAGGAAAAAATAAGGTATACGGAGGATGAGAAACTTAATAACTATTTTATGCTTACTTACCACTGTAATTTGTTTGCCCATTCATGCTCATTCAAAGCAAACTTTGTCTGTTTCTCTCGAACAAGCAATGGAGTATGTTATTGATAATAACATTGTTAATTTACTTACTTTATCAATAAAACAGCCCAAAAAAGCCAATGCTCGTCTTATTCATTACCCCTCTAGATTTGCCAACTTAAATATTGGTGAGCAATACCTAGTCTTGTTATCAAAAGCAAATATTGCGCAACATAATAAACAGCACTATCAGGTGATAGCGTTGATCGAACAAGCAAAGTTATTAGAAAAAAATATTGCAGAAAAACAGCTAGCTTCACCTGCTTTTGCTAGTTTATATCAAGTGCTAGCGACTAGTTTAGCTGCGACTGAAAACTATGAAAAAGCATATCAAGTGCAAAAGTTATTTATCGATAATTATAATGATTACGGTGACGCGCAACGAGATCGAATTGTTAGGCAACTTACAAAAAAACACGAAATAACGCATAAAGTTGAATTGAATAAACTTCTAGACAATCAAAATAAATTAAAAGCATTGCGCCTTAATGAAGTTGAGAAAAAGCAAGATGTTCAACAACGTAATTTCATTCTTATTTTATGTACTATTGCTATTTTTATTCTATTGTTTCTTCGACAACTTAAGGTTCGAAAAAAGCTTATGCTATTGACGAGAACAGATAGTTTAACTGGCTTAACTAATAGGGCAGCCTTATTTGTTAAAGGACAAGAACTAATTGATACGTCAGTGAAAGATCAGCTTGAGCTGAGTGTTATTCTTTTTAATATTGATGACTTTAAACGCATTAATGATAATTTTGGCCGTCATGTTGGAGATTTAGTGCTAGCAAAAGTTGCACAACTTGTAAGTGAAACTATGCGTTCTCGAGACATTTTTGCACGATTAAATGGAGAAGAATTTGTTGCTATTTTACCAAGTACAGATATTGGAAAGGCAAAAGCTATTGCTATGCGAGTGATAGAAAAAATAGCGACTTATGATTTTAGTCATTTAGGTTTAGATAGAAATATTGCATTAAATATTGGTGTAGCAAATAACGACAATACTTCAGCTACTTTTGATGCACTTTTACATACGGCTGATTTAGCAATGTCTCAAGCAAGATCGCAAGGTAAAAATCAAATGATAAGTTATAACGTGATAGTTAAAGATCAAGAAAAGCACAATAGTAATTTACATAGTGAATCAATCAGATAACAAGAGCTAAAATATGTAGTGGTAGATATTAATGACACATAATATTTACTCTCAAATAAAAATCGATAATAACTGCTAGTTATTTGAATTCACTTGAATATAAAAATCATATAAGCTTGCATTTCATCTTGCTATTAAATAATAAATCGTACTTATATTTTAGACAAATATACAGGCGATGTTCATATATACAGGAATAGGAAAATAATTTCATGTCTGATGTACTCGAATATAGTCCTGATGGGGTAGAACAAGTTCCTCTAAGGCGCTTTACTGAAGAAGCTTATTTAAACTACTCCATGTACGTTATTATGGATCGAGCTTTACCTCATATAGGTGACGGCTTAAAGCCAGTGCAACGACGTATAGTTTATGCTATGTCTGAGCTAGGGTTATCGGCAACGGCTAAATATAAAAAATCTGCCCGTACTGTAGGTGATGTACTGGGTAAATTTCACCCTCATGGTGATAGCGCTTGTTATGAAGCTATGGTATTAATGGCGCAACCATTTTCTTATCGTTATCCTCTAGTTGATGGACAAGGAAACTGGGGCGCACCAGACGACCCAAAGTCTTTTGCAGCCATGCGTTATACAGAGTCTCGTTTATCACGCTTTAGTGATATCTTGCTGTCTGAGCTTGGACAAGGCACAGTTGATTGGGTGCCAAACTTTGATGGCACGATGAAAGAGCCAAAAACATTACCGGCACGTCTACCTCATATTATGCTAAATGGCATTACAGGTATTGCTGTTGGTATGGCAACTGATATACCTCCTCATAATGTCCGTGAAATAGCTTCTGCCTGTGTACATTTAATTGAGCAACCTAAGGCTGAAGTGAGTGATTTATTAGAGTATGTGCAAGGGCCTGATTATCCAACAGATGCAGAAATAATTACGGCGAAAGCTGACATTGAAAAAATCTATCAAACAGGACGCGGCAGTATAAAAATGCGGGCTGTTTATGATATGGAACAGGGTGAAGTGGTAATTACCTCACTCCCTCATCAGGCTTCTGGCGGTAAAATATTAGAGCAAATTGCGGGTCAAATGAATGCGAAAAAACTGCCTATGGTCGTTGATCTTCGTGATGAGTCTGATCATGAAAATCCTGTCCGCTTAGTGGTAGTTCCTCGCTCAAACCGGGTTGATATTGACCAATTAATGCAACACTTGTTTGCCAGTACTGATCTAGAAAAAAGCTATCGCGTTAATATTAATATGATAGGTCTAGACAATAGACCTGCAGTCAAGAATTTACGAGAAATCTTAACAGAGTGGCTTGAATATCGTCGAGAAACTGTACGTCGTCGTTTGCAATTCCGTTTAGACAAAGTATTGGCACGTATTCATATTTTAGATGGTTTGTTAGTAGCTTATTTAAATATTGATGAAGTTATTGAAATCATTAGAAGCTTTGATGATCCTAAAGCTGAATTAATGTCTCGCTTTAACTTATCAGACATTCAAGCTCATGCCATTTTAGAAATAAAACTAAGACAGCTAGCAAAATTAGAAGAAATAAAAATTCTTGCAGAGCAAAGTGAACTACGTGAAGAACAAGAATATCTAGAAAAAATTCTCAATTCAAAAGCACGTATGAATACGCTAATGAAGAAAGAGATTTTGGCAGCAGCAGAAGAGTATGGTGATGATCGTCGTTCAAAACTGATCGAACGTACAGAGTCAAAAGCGCTAACAGAAAAAGATCTTGTGCCAAGTGAACCTATAACAGTTGTTGTGTCTGACAAAGGCTGGGCACGATGTGCTAAAGGTCATGATATTGATGCGACAGCGCTTAATTATAAAGCAGGCGATAGTTATCTCTGCTCAGCCAAAGGACGAAGTAATCGTCCAGCTGTTTTTATAGACTCTTCTGGAAGAGCGTATACAACGGATGCTCATACATTACCAACGGCAAGAAGCCAAGGTGAGCCACTAACAGGGCGGTTTAACTTAACATCGGGTGAAACCTTTGAGCATTGCTTGATGTCTAATGATGAGACTCAATACTTATTAGTGAGTGATGCTGGTTATGGTTTTATTAGTAGTTTTGGCGATATGGTTAGTCGAAATAAAAATGGTAAGGCAATAATTACATTACCAAAAAACTCTAAAGTACTATCACCGCAGTTAGTTGATGATATTGAAACGGCCTCTTGCTTGGCTATTACCACAGAAGGGCGCATGTTAGTTTTTCCAGTTAAGAACTTACCTGTTTTAAGCAAAGGTAAAGGAAATAAAATTATCAACATACCGGCAGCGTTGGCTAAGTCTCGAGAAGAGCTTGTTACTTTACTTGCTGTTGTGCCTGAAGGAGCGTCGGTGACTTTACATGCGGGTAGACGCAAACTTACGTTGAAAAATAGTGATATTGAACATTATCGTGGTGAGCGTGGCCGTCGAGGTAATAAGCTACCGCGTGGCTTACAGAGGGTAGATAAAGTTGAGGTAGAGTTAATTAATATAGCCTCAGTTGAATAAAGGCTAAGTAATCTAAACCTTATAAAAGTATTTCGAAAGTTACTAGAAAATCCTCGCCTCATGTGTTGATCTATTAGATCAATATCTTGAGGCCCCATTCATTGATCAATATCAATTAAGATGTAAACAATAATTGTTTTTATTGTGTCATCACGCTTCACAGTGTAAAATGGTAATAGTAGTAATTCTCATTGTCTTTTATGTTTTATCATCTAAAAATTATTTGGATGATTTCTTTAGATAGACAATGAAGATATTTTATTTTTATTTATTGAATTATCTTTAACTTATTATTGTTAAAGATAAAGTGAAGAAGGTAAAAAGATGACTTTAATTGATGTCGCTAAAAATCAGGTTGTTAAAATTAGCGGGTTGCCAGTTGATGAAATACTTTCGGCTCAATTACTTGAGCAAGGTTTTTCTTTGCGCACAGAAATCTCATTAGCGCATAAGGCACCATTTAATGGGCCAATAGCTTTTCGTTTGCATAATACTAAAATTAGCATTCAACGCTCTATTGCTGAGCAAATTCAAGTCGCTAGTATTTAATCTTTTGTAGATTGGGTGACAATCTTACACTATATTTAAACAGCGCTAACTTTTCTAAGCGTTATATGAGTTCTTATCATGAGTTGTTGTTCTAGTTCATCATCTTGCAGTAAATCTTCTGCTCAAACTGATGTGCTTCCTGTAAAAGATTTACATTATTCCCTAGTTGGCTTTGCTAATTCGGGTAAAAGTACATTATTCAATTTATTATCTTCTCGTAATAAAAATTCAGACTTACAAAACGTTGGTAACTTTTCTGGTATTACCGTTGCAGCTAAAAAAGCATCGGTACAGTTAAACGGCGTTAACACATTTCTTTCTGATCTTCCGGGCTTAAATTCGTTAGCAAAACGAGGAGAGCAAGGCCAAGATTTAACTATTTCTCAACAGTTTATCGCTACTAACGATATTGATTGTCTGATTAATGTTGTAGATATTAATCAGATTAGTCGTCAACTTTATCTCACTACACAGCTACTTGAACTAGGTTTACCTATGATTGTGGTGCTAAATAAACTGGATAGACAAAAGTATTCGCTAGTTGATATTGATAAATTAAGTGAAGAACTTGGTTGTCCTGTTGTAGCAGTCAGCGCACACGATAAAAATGCTCTTGCTCTAATAGAGCAAAAGTTATTAGTTGCTCAGCAACAAGTAACTCAGCAAAGTAAAGCGAGTGAAAACACTAAGCCAGAGCAGAGTATAAGCCTACAAGTA
>CAXIBS010000039.1:0-15572 GCA_964022585.1 uncultured Colwellia sp. | reverse complement strand
TTCCATTTTACCTATCCAACGATTGATAAAGCGCTTAAAAATTTACTTGATAAATAAAGATCATCATTGGCGTGATGATCTTTAATGAACTTTTATACGTACTGATAGATATTAATCACTCGATAGATAAACAGACAACCTTGTTAAATTAATATAGAACCAATTTTGTGAACAGTCTTAGCAATTGTAACACGATAAAACTAAGACTTGTTCGTTAACGTATAAACCTCATCATCCAACGGAATAGTAATTAAAATGTTTTCACTATTTAAGAAAAATCCATTAAAAAAATTAAATAAGCAGTATGAAGCAAAACTTGAACAGGCCATGAACGCACAAAGAAATGGAGATATTAAGTCTTATTCAATGATTACTGCTGAAGCTGAGACTATCGCAATTCAAATACAAGCGTTTGAACGGTCAGAAAAAAAGTAGCCGTTTATTACGAATATTTTTCAGTAATAGTCTGTTTATCTGAATAGCTATAACATTATTTCATTATTTTCATAGACTTACTTTTTACTTTTGGCATCGTAATTCTATGACGTTACTTTCAGGATCTTCAATATAAACTGAATTTCCTAAGCCTTGTGCGCCATATCTACTGGTAAACTCTCCAACTTTTATTCCATGCTTTGTGAGATGATTTAAAATATCAGCCTCAGACATCGATTTAATTTGTAAGCAAAAGTGGTCTACATTCCGTTCTTTTTTCGTTGGTTTACCACCGCCAAGAGCACCAAGCCTGCTATTGACTGTCACTAAGTCAATCAATGCTTTACCCGCTCTAAGTTGAGTAAGCCCTGTTTCTTCTGGGGTTTCACGTTCAATTGTGCAACCTAATACCTTAATATAAAACTCAAGCATTTCATCAAGTTTTATTGTTCTTAATACGATATGGTCTATTGCTAAAATCTCTAACATGTATAAATTCCTCCTGAACATTAATTAACCTTGATAAATAAATAACGTTAAGGACGTTATAGCGTTTAAAATCAGTCGTCTATATCCCATAACGGTGTACTTAAATAACGTTCGCCGCCGGATGGAAACAAGGTCACAATATTTTTACCTTCATTTTCTGGTCGTTTAGCTAACTCTATTGCACCATAAAGTGATGCTCCTGTTGAAATACCACCAAAAACCCCTTCTTCACGCAGTAAATAACGCGACATGGTAAACGCATTTTCATCCTGAATTATAATCGCTTCATCGATTAATGATACGTCTGTCGTTTTAGCAATAAACCCTGCATTTAAGCCTTGAATTTTATGAAGTCCGGGCTGCCCACCTGATAATAGCGCGCAATTTTCTGGTTCAACAGCCACAATTTTTATATCTGAGTTTTTCTCTTTTAGATATTTTCCTACGCCAGAAATAGTGCCTCCCGTACCAAGCCCGGTAACAAACATGTCTATTTTACCGTTCATATCACGCCAAATTTCCATACCCGTTGTGTCATAGTGAGCTTGAGGATTATCCATATTATCAAATTGCATCGGAGCCCAAGCATCAGGTATTTTTTCTAATAATTCTTCTACTTTTGCAATGACAGCTGCAAACCCTTCAGAGCCAGGGGTTGTTATAACTTCTACCCCCTGAGCTTTAAGTACTTTAACGCGTTCAATACTCATCGTATCAGCAAGAACTACCATGGTTCGGTACCCCATCTGTTTGGCAACAAGTCCTAAGCCAATACCCGTATTCCCTGAAGTAGCTTCTATAACGACCGATTTTCCTGGTTCAATTAAGCTACTTTTTTGAGCATTTTCAATCATTGATAATGCTACACGGTCTTTAACACTCGACATTGGATTACACATTTCTAACTTTGCATAAATGTTACCCGGCAAGTCTTTAGAAATTTTATTCAATTTAATTATCGGTGTATTACCAATTAATTCGATAATATTATTATAAATTTTTGTCATATTTATCTCTGTCTAATTCAAATGATTTCTTTTTATTTTATAAGCGATAAACTATTCGCTTCCAATTTATATCTACTAACACGGATATAACTAAGGTATTATTTTATCTATGTCAGTAAGATCCTTAACACTTGTATTTAATACAATAAATTGCGCTCTAAAAATGACCAACATTTCAGCTAAAGGCGAATTTCAATGAATGATTACCTGTTAAAAGAACATATTTTAGATACTGACACAGTCATTAAATTACGCACTTCGGTTGGCTGGGATAGTTTAAGCGAACAAACGTTAACTAAAGCCCTTTCTCATTCAATTTTCTTTGCTAGTATCTGGTATCAAGATCAAGCAATTGGGATGGCCCGCGTTGTTGGTGATGGACATCAATATTTTTATCTGCAAGATATGATTATTAACCCTGCACATCAAAAGAAGGGATTGTGTCAACGCCTTACTCAACACTTGATTAGTAAGGTAAAAAGTATCGCTGAACCAGGCGCTTTTTTTGGCTTAATGGCCGCTGAAAATGTTGCGGGTGTTTATCAAAAATATGGTTTTGTCAAACGCCCTGCCAATATGCCCGGTATGGTAATGCCCATTACTTAACTGGTTTAGATCGACACTATTCTATTAACTTACTGGTAACCCATAGTGTCCTCTAGCTTGTTAATTGGGTTAATAATCAGGTATTTTGATTAACGTATCTTTTCTTTCTACAATTTCTGGAAGGTACACTTTTTCGTTCCACAAATCAGGCTCTACTGGCTCCACTGCAATTGAGACTACACTTTCATCACAACCGACTACGTCAGTAATGGCTGTCGTTATACTTTTAGCCAATGCAATATGTTGTTCTTCACTGAGTGAAGGGAAATGTTTAATATTTATATGTGGCATTATTCTTCCTTTTATAAAACTGCGATCAGTTGGTCAATGTGTGTTCGTTTAAGCATGGTGTAATGGTTAGCTTCAATTTGTTCTATTACAGGTTCAGTAGTTGAAAAAGCGTCATTGTTTTCAATAAACGAATAATCGTCACCCGTCGCTTTGATAATTTTAATAGGTGCATTCAATTTACGCTCTTTAAGTTCGTTAAATGAATAGCTAAATTCAAAAGTCATGGTCACTATATCAATAATTCGCATTACTAAGCCGGTTTCTAATTGGTTATTTAATTTACAGATAAAATTAATAAATTTATCTTTGGTATCCACAGTCGATAAACACTCTACCAACGACTCCCCTTGAATTGTGCCCATGAAAACTGAGTATAAAATCGTTATAAATTTTTTATTAGTGAATAATGTTTCGTTAACATGCGTTAAGTTCTTTTCTTCTTCTACTGTGGGTGAACCTGGGGCAATTAAGTATAAATTTTCAACAACATCACCTGCTTGCTCTAATTGATAACACGCCTCAAAAGCAACGCGTGCACCAAAAGAATATCCCCATAATGTATAAGGACCGTCAACTTGATTTTGTTTTATCATGGCGACATCTTTTGCCGCCATTTCACTAATGTTTTCATAAGGTACTTCACCCGCGTTAATTCCATATGCTTGCACCCCAAAAAACTCTCTTTCATTAGCTAGTTTCTCTGCCAATAAACGTAAATTCATACAATAACCGCCGAGCCCTGGCCAACAATAAATAGGGCTACCTTGTTTTCTCGTGTGAAAAGGAACTAAACGAGATACAGATTGCTTATCTTGGTTATTAATAACTTGTACTAATTTTTGAATGGTTGGTGAAGAAAATATAATTTGTAATGGTATATCACAAGATAACGTTGTATTAATTTTATTAATGATACTAACAGCAATAAGAGAATTGCCGCCAAGTTCAAAGAAGTCATCGTCGGTTGAAATACGATCTCTTTTCAATCCTTTTTTCCAAAGCGCTAACACCTTACGTTCTAAATCATTTGCAGGTTCGATATAGTCTGATTTACTTCGATCAGTCTCTAGTGTGCGTAATGCTTTAATATCTACTTTGCCATTAGCTGTTAGTGGCATTTCATTAATGACTTCAATTTTATTTGGCATCATATAAGTAGGTAAAAACTTTGCAAGATCATCATGAATAATTTCTGATGGCCCTTTCATGTGAACTAAATCTTCGTTCATACCATCACTACTTATTTGGGTATCACTGATGAGACCACCAATGAAAAAATATGACGGACCAACATCTTTGTTAAGAATATGGTTAATTCGTTTAGCTGATGGTAGGTTATTACCTGTTTTTGAGCTATAACCAGAAGACATAAACCCAATATTTAAATCGTTCATTTGCAATGACTGTAATTTTCGTCCTAAGTTAATATATCCCAACCAATCTTTATTGGAAGTACTGACAACAGATATACCAAATGAAGATCTCTCGTAAACAGATTGATTAATAGCAATCACATGTTTTTTTAACACCATCTCATTTGAGACGTGTATTAACTGACCCTCTTCATACAAATATTTACCTGCCTTAAGATCTGATACTTTCCCTGGATGGGCTTGTAAATACAGGGCCACATCGTCATCCATTAACTTTTTTGTACCTGATACGATATTAAAGCTTCCAAGGTAATAATCATTTTTTGCAACGTGAAGCTGTTCAATCATTTCGGGGAAATATTCACTCGACTCAATAGATAAGCCGTAGGTGGGTAAGATGTTTTCGAATAAGCCAATCATATGCCCAGCTTCCATCTCTAAAACTTCTAAAATATTATTTTTATAAATAGGCTCTATTGCTGATTTTTTACCAACAAAGTGAACCTTACATTGCACCTCCCCACTATTTTCTGTCTCTGCAATCAAGATTAACTGATGCTCTACAGGGTGATAATAGTAGTATCCTGATGTAAGACTACCAATATGAGTTAACTCAAAATACATTTGGGTTGCATATAATGCGCCCGGAGAAGCGTAACCATATTTAGGTAATAACCTTTTCTCTGAAGGGTACTGTCCAAAATATCTTAGGATTTTCCCAAAATTTTCAAAGCTTAAGTCTGACAATTGAGTGTAATTTTCGTAACGGATTTTTTTATTTAATACGTTAAGGATATCGGCTTTACTGATTTTACCGCCTTCAAAAAAGCGATAACTCTTGCGGGCAAAAACGAGTTTACGTTGCTCGTCAGTGGCAAGTTTACCGGGTAAATCAATTGTCGGTTTATTGATGTTTTCAACATCTTGTCTGCAGCCTGTATTCATTAATTGCATTTTAACTTGGCTACGACTTTGCTTGGATTGATGATGAGCATCATGATTACCTTGATCCATCAAGGCTGCTTCTCTGGGGTTTAACTCAAGCATGGATATAAGGTTTTCATATCCTGTATAGGGATCTTTCTTAATAAATACCGCTGCGTTATTTACCCAATCATGCGTTTCAATTAACGATTTAATTTCGTCTAGCTCAACTCGGTAACCCCGCAGCTTAACTTGATTATCTACTCTTCCAGAATATTGCACAGTACCATCAGCATTCCAAAAGGCCAAATCGCCAGTTTTGTACAGGATTATACATGTTTCGTCGTTATCAAAATAATGAGTAGTAAACCGTTCAGCAGTTAAGTCGTCTCGGTGTAGATAACCTCTTGCTAGACCGACACCCGCAATATAAAGCTCACCAACTGTTCCTTCGTCTACCGGTTGTCTCTCAGTATCAAGAATATAGTATTGAGTATTTTGAATAGGTGCTCCGATAGAAACGGTATCATTTCCTTGCTTAATTTTGTGTATATCAACAAGATAAGTTGAGCTGTTGATAGTGCACTCCGTTGGCCCATATAAATTGATAATACTGCAGTTAGGTAATTGCTCTGAAATTTCAATAGCAAGGTGTTTTGACAACGCTTCACCACCACTAAATATTTGATTTAGCGTGAAACATTGAGTGAACTTTTCAACATCAAGTAACGCAAGTAGTAACGTTGGAACGCCTTGCAACATTGATACGCCATGACGAATCATTGTATCAACAAGTTTTTCAGGATTTTTATATATACCCGGCTCACCCATAACAACATGTGCCCCACAACATGGTGCTAATATTTCCCACTGAGCAGCATCGAAACTCATCGGTGTTTTCTGAAGAACAACACTTTTACAATTTAATAAAAATTGGGTTGATAACCAATCCATTTGATTAGAAATACTTTTGTGTTCAATCATTACCCCTTTTGGTTTTCCTGTACTACCTGAAGTATAAATGACATAAGCTAAATTATTTGGTAACGCATGCTGCCTCAGCATAGAATATTGCGGTTTAGCAATTGTTTGATAAAGTTTAGCTATTTGTGAAAATGTTATTAACTTAACATCATCTAAAACCAAGCTAGCTAATTGTTTCACTAATTCATCTTGCACAACGATAAATTTACACTGACTATTATCAAGCATATATTTTATGCGTTCTTCAGGATATTCAGGTGACAAAGGAAGGTAAGCTGAGCCCGATTGCAAAATACCCCACACCCCAACCATTAACTCAATAGATGGTTCAACAAATAATCCCACGCATTCATCAAGTGCTACGCCTTGTTGTTGAAGGTATAGTGCAAGCGTTAGGCTCTTATCACCAAGTTGTTTATAGCTGATATGTTTATCTTGAAATGAAACTACTGTATTTGGACCTTGTTGTTCTATCTGGCGAAGAAATAAGTCAACAATAGTATCGTCGTTATGGAGAGTTGTTTTAAACTTTTTCACGTTAATAGGTATTCCCATTTTCTCTTCATATGCACTCAACAATACCTTGCAATGATAGAGGATTATATTTTTGAGAATATATTAAATGTTATATTCGATTTACATACCTAAATGCATTCGATTACATTAAATTTTTCTCAATCTAATTTGCTTTTGTAACCAACAACTAAGTTACGTTATTGTTTAAAGTTAGGATCACAAGCTATGCTAAATAAACGAAATGTTTCTCGCTTATCTAGCTTAGCTTGTGAGAATAGATAAATTGATTAATAAAAGATCTCAAATAATTAGAATATTCCTCTATTACTTTACACTAGCACAATTCGTGCTGGTTTCTACTTTACCTACCCAACGATTGACAAGGCACTGAAAAAATCACTTGCTAAATAAACGGTAGTTAATACTGTACTGATCTTTAATGAACTTTTATACGTACTGATAAATATTACTCAGCAGATAGGTAGGTTAAAAGTCACTTTGATAAATTTACATCACCAAGATCTCACGACAATGCATTCCAAATACCGAACCAATTTTGTTAATAGCCTTTCTGGCTTTAAAAGTGCAAACCTTATCGGGACAATTAGTGACACAGGTGAAACTAATGTCGCTATATTTAGCTCCGTTACTCACCTTGGTGCTTCACCTGCATTAGTCTCTTTTATCATGAGACCAGATAGTGTCGACCGCCATACTCTAGAAAATATTAGGCAAACCAAGCAATACACCATTAATCAGGTGGGTAGTTATTTTTTTAAGGAGGCTCACCAAACCTCTGCAAGATATGCTAAAGATGAGTGTGAATTTTTAAAGGTAGGCTTAGACAAGTTATTTATAGAAAACTTTACAGCGCCATTTGTCGCACAAAGCCAGCTAAAATATGCGGTAGCGTTAAAAGAAATAATTCCTATATCGATTAATAATACTTTGATGGTTATTGGCCAAATAACCGATGTATTTTGTGATGATGACGCCATTGCTGAAGATGGTTATATTGATATTGAATCAATAGGAACGGTAGCGGTATCAGGTCTCGATAGTTACCACATTAGTCAGCGGCTAACCCGTTTAAAGTATGCAAAACCCAATGCGGTCCCTACACCATTGCAAGGCGAAATTTAGCTATGCTGACAATATTTTATGACGGACAGTGCCCTTTATGTTCCACAGAAATGAACAATCTTAAAAAGTACGATGATGCCAATGCACTCCTGCTTGTAGATTTACATTCTCCCAACTTTAATAGTCTATATCCTCATATTGATTCAGTTAAAGCCATGCGTATTCTCCATGGTGATTACCAAGGTCAAATACTGCTGGGTCTTGAAGTGACTCATAGAGCGTGGACTCTTGTAGGTAAGGGCTTTTGGGTTGCTCCATTGAATTGGCCTGTATTTAAAACATTGAGCCACTGGGTATATTTAGGCGTGGCAAAATACCGACATCCTATTTCAAATGTACTCGCTAGAGTATTTAAAATAAAAGTTAACCAATGTGATTCAGGAGCCTGTTTTGATCAATCAAAAAACTCTCATCATCGGCGCTAATAGCGCAATTGCCAAAGCCCTTGCGGTTAAGGTTGCTGATACCCAGAATACTGGCCTTATTGTTATCAGCCGTAATATAGCCGCCTATACTCAATCACCATTAGCCAACACAGAGCACATTGAAGTGCCAGACTATTCGCAAAACTCAATTGAAGCTGTTGTTAACTCAATAAAAGCCTGCCTTTCTGTGCCGATAACCCGTGTCTATATTTGTCATGGCATTTTGCATAGCCACACGGTAAAACCAGAAAAGCGTCTCGAAGATTTTGATCCAAATGCTTTCATTGAAGTGCTCACAGCTAATGCTTTAACGCCACTACTTTGGATAAAAGCGCTCACTGATATAATCACCAGTAACGTTGAGTGTAAGGTGACTGTCTTTAGTGCTCGTGTGGGCAGTATAAGTGATAATCATTTAGGCGGTTGGTATAGCTATAGAACGTCTAAGGCTGCACTTAATATGTTACTTAAAACGGTTTCAATAGAGTTCTCTCGTCGTGCCAAAAACATTAAGATTATATCATTTCATCCCAGGACAACAGATACCTTATTATCTAAACCTTTTCAAAAGAATGTGCCGGAAGGTAAATTATTTACATGCGACTTTGTTGCTAATCAACTGATATCAATTGTAAATGATATTGCAATTGATGGTGAGTTAAGTTATGTGGATTGGCAAGGTAGAAATATAGACTGGTAAAATTATGTACGGCAGTCTATCGCCAGCCGATGGTCCATAAGTGCTCTGATTTAAGGTCCCTCCAATTAATACTATATTCATTTTTAGTCATTACGGCTTCAATGATGCAATCGGTGACTTGCTGAAACTCATTAAAACTCACTTTCGTGACAATAAAGTGTTTTTCTTTATTAACAATATCAACGCGGCTCCATTTACTATGAAGTAACGCCTTCGGATTAATTTTATTCATCAATTCAACCTTCTATCATTGGTTTAGCATCAAGTTTACATAATCTTAAAGAAAATGGTCCTTCCGTATTATTTTTTACTAATAGCCCGATTTGTTGAATATTTTCGGCTTTTAGTTCAGGGGCATTATCAATAATTCGTCCTCTAAATGAAGGAATAAAATCTTTTAATAAAAATACAAAGCGTTCAAGTTTATTTGAGCTTGTAGCGAAATGATGCTTATAAGCAAGGCGATATCCATCCACATAAGTTATCACTCTTAATTGGTAGGTAAGTCCATCACCGATAACATCGATAGTGAGTCGATCTATTTTCTGAGAAAGAGGTTCTATGTGTTTAAATACAGAGCTGAAACCTCCGTTATTTTCTAACGATATATCACCAGAAAACACACATAGACCATTTTTAAATACAATCTCTCCTTGAGACCGTCCTCCCATAACATCATCGTTGATGGCGTGCCATAACGCCGCTTCTCTTTTATCCTTAAAATCAATCATGTATTACCTATTGGTGTGTGATGAGTTTATTGTTAATACGTTCTTGTTCATCATAAAGATCAAACCGTTGCTCGGTTATAAAAATAATCCTATTGAAATATCCACATCCACTTGAAAGTGTCAGTTTTCCTTCGGGATATTATCTCCCGCTTAACGGCAACTTTTCTTCGTTAATGACTTATCAAAAAACAACGTTATTTGTGCAACATCAACACCGAGTTTAGACATCGTTGTTTTATTCATAACTCTACTGTCATCTAGCTGATACATCCAATCGTCCATATCAAAAGAATAGCTATCATCATCAATAGGCACTAATAACTGATATTGCCAACGAAAAGCATGTCCTGTTTGTTTTCCTTTCGCTACGCCAACAACATCTTCAGCAATACCAGAATATTCGTCATTGGCTAATTTAGTTAACAGCCATGTTCTATAACTAACTTCCCCATCATGAAAATAGAAAACTTCTTCTAGTTTTCCTTGGTTATTTTGCCATTGGCCATTGAGTTCAACACAAAATCGCCTCGTTACCTTATTCGTATAGTCTTGAACCATTCCCCATGCGATGAACTCACCGTTAAAATAAGTCTTAATATCAAATTTAGGGCTAGTATTTTTATAGTCAGAAATATCTGCACTGCAACTTGTCACTAACAACAATAGTGATGTTAGTGTTAGTCGTTTAAACATAGTCATCGTTGATTTCCTTTTAGTAGTTGTGCTCGCAGCTTTGCTTGGCTTGTTTTTGGAGAAAGCCAAATGTCTAAAAACAATTTACTAAATGCTTTATCCGTTATTACGCCAACTTTGACGTTATTAAAGTAGAATATCGACTTTTTATCTTCAACTAACATGGTCAGTGAATCACCTGATGAAATGTTTGGCCAGATAGCCTTTAATCGAGAAATATAGGGAGTATATTGTGATTCAGGTATGTTTAAATGCTGCCATTGCTCTATAGTACGCTCGAGTAAGTCTTCAGTCGTAATATCTTTTAAATACTCTATTTTAAAGAGTATCGTCTCTGGCGAGTTATCATGGTAATAATTGCCTGATTTGCTATACAAAATACTCTTATATATATCCCAGAATAATACCGAAAATTTTGCTCTACCCACTTCTTTAAAACCTAACTGCTTATAAGCTAAAGGTAGGCTTTCTAATACCTCTTCACTGCCTGCATTAGCTATCGATATAGTCCCATTAATGAAGAATACGAGTATTAAAATTATATTAATCATTTTTTACCCCGCCATAGCATGTTGCTTTGAGATGAAAGAACAACACCATTAATACAGACCAAACTGGAGCCAATATAAAAAACGTTGCCAGTTGACTGTAACCAAGTTCGACCGCCGATAATGATGCGCCGCCGAGGTAACTTAACGGGGGGAAAACAAAACCTACCAAAGACTGTCGTATTGTTGAATGTGCTAAAAATTGTAAGCTATGTGCTATTGTCGCGGCAAAAGCGGCCCATAATGTAATTAGCCAAAATGGAATGAAATAAGGGTTAGGAAATATCAATATATTTGCTGTAGACAACAGCGTATCAACTAAAATGCCTATTAAGACGACAGACAATATTAATTTCACTTCACGCTTTATCTGCTTACACCAATAAAGATGAAGCCCTAGCCAAAGTAATGAGAACGGCATAAAGCTATTACCGAATAAAATGAGTCCGAGCCAAGATAGGTTAAATCCAAATAAATTAATTAGCATATAAATAACGATTAGAGATTTTGTTATCTATACGTTTGATTCTGCCATTTGGATTAAAAGAAAACTAAAAACTTCTGCGGCTAAAATACTCGCTTTAAAAACAGATAAAGCGTTGCAAAATGGGATGGGGAAATTCTTATTATTTCAGATCACCCGTTTATTATTAATAAAGCATATAAAGTTGTGACCAATATTATTTTAAAGGCGAGTATTTGAGTCAATTAATAACTCTACTACGCGCCTTTTATTAAACTACCTATAATTGAACAGCCTAACTTAAATAGTTAAACCTCTTCGTCTTCTACTCTTACACCCCAAACATCATGTTCATCCGCATGAATTATTTCTACCCAAAGTTGATCACCGGGTTTAGCATCATAATCATCAGACAAATACACTTTGCCATCTACTTCTGGTGCATCCATATATGAACGCCCAACTATGCCAAGCTCATTCACTTCATCAACTAAAATAAGATATTCTTGACCAATACGTGCTTGCAGTTTATCGGCGCTTATTTTCGCTTGCACTGCCATAAAGCGTTGTAACCTGTCTTCCATTACTTCATCTGAAATATGATCAGGTAAATCATTAGCTGTAGCACCTTCCACCGGTGAATATTTAAAACAACCTACACGGTCAAGTTGCGCTTCTTCTAAAAAGTCTAATAACTCTTCAAACTCTTCTTCTGTTTCACCCGGAAAACCAACAATAAAGGTTGAGCGAATCACTAATTCAGGACAAATTTCTCGCCATTTTTTAATGCGCTCTAGTACTCGGTCTGAGCTACTAGGGCGTTTCATTAATTTAAGAATTCGTTTATTGGCATGTTGAAACGGAATATCTAAATACGGAAGAATTCTCCCTTCGGCCATTAGTGGAATTATATTATCAACATGCGGATATGGATAAACATAATGCAAACGTACCCAAACACCTTGTTTTGCTAACTCTTCACAAAGCTGTTGCATATGCGTTTTAACCGGCATGCCTTCGTAAAAATCAAGCTTGTGCTTAACATCAACACCGTAAGCAGAAGTATCTTGCGAAATAACTAAAAGCTCTTTTACACCAGCATTTACTAAACGTTTCGCTTCGCCAATTACATCACCCACAGGGCGTGAGTCTAGGTCACCACGCATTGACGGAATAATACAGAAGGTACAACGATGGTTACAGCCTTCTGATATTTTTAAGTAAGCGTAATGTTTAGGCGTAAGCTTAACACCATGATCAGGAACTAAATCAATATGTGGATTATATTTTGGTTTGCGAACATGCTCATGAACTTGTGTTAAGACTTCATCATAAGCATGCGGACCAGTAACACCCAATACATTAGGGTGTAATTCAATAATTTCATCTTTCTTTGCACCTAAGCACCCCGTAACCAAAACCTTGCCATTTTCAGCTAATGCTTCACCAATAGTATCCAGTGATTCTTGTACTGCTGAATCAATAAAACCACAAGTATTAACAATAACTAATTCCGCATCATCATAAGAATTTACTACATCGTAACCTTCTGTACGAAGTTGTGTAAGAATGCGCTCACTATCAACTAAATTTTTGGGGCAGCCTAAACTTACAAACCCCACCTTTGCTGCTAGGTTTGAGTCTTTACTAACATTAGCTGAAGTAACAACTTCGTTATGTTGTTCTTCAATCATTTTAGATGGTATGTCTAACGTCGTTGTTTGGCTTTCATTTGAGTTAGCACTCTTTTTAGGTGCTTTTGGGTCGAATTGTTCTACTGTCATGTTTTGTCTCAACTTGCTCAATGATATTTTACTAGCGCTTTAACTAATAAAGAGCAGCGTCATAAATGGTGATTTAATTGCCTTTACCACAAACTCAAGATGTTTGCTAAGGACGTTATTTAATGCGCAGGATTATACAGGAGAAGCTAAGATATTACAGAATAAAATCCGTACAACTTTCAAGTCATCAATAACTATAATTAATCGAAAAGTTGTAAGTTATTTTGCTAATTTAAATCCGTACTATTAACTTCTATTCTTTCCATAAGCTGTTAAACTTTAAAAAATACTCGCTGACGCACGATAGCTACCTTGCTAAGCAGCACTCATTTGTAAACATTTAGAAGGAAAAAGAGATATGTCTGATAATGGTAAAAGTGAAACTAAATCTCGAAGAAATTTATTAAAAGGCTTACTTGCAACATCAGCAGTTATGGCTGCAGCTCCTGTATTATCTGCACAAGATCATTCTCATCATCACCAAATGACTAAAATAAACAAAGCGTTGGTAAACATAGCCAATGAATGTAGGCAACATGGCGATGAATGTATTGATCATTGTATTGAGTTATTTAAAGCTGGTGACACTACTGTTGCCAAGTGCGCAGAAACAGTTAACGAAATGATTGTAATGTGTAATGCGCTGGCAAAAATGGCTACTTATCAATCTGAACAACTGATTGCTGTTGCAAAAATTTGTATTGATGTTTGTCAAGTATGCGCAGACGAATGTGGCAAACACTCTAAACACCCTCAATGTAAAGCATGTGAAGAATCATGTTTAGAGTGTATTGAAGAATGTAAAAAAGCCATTTCATAATAGCTATTTTTTGAGTTTCAAAATTAGCGCTAATAAAAGACTGTAGATTGAGAAATATATTAATCTACAGTTTCCTCGAAAATACACAAAATGTTCTATTAGCTAGCTTTAGATATACTTAAATCATTCTGTTGCTGCTGGCTACGTAGAAATGTCGCCGTAGTTGGCGCTACACCCAGTTCATCACTCACTTTATGTCCTAGAAATTTAGCAACAGCAGCCATAATAGCTAAATGATGAGTAAGGTGACTAGAAGCAAAACATAGCTCTCGACCTATTGATGATGACATTTGCGCCGCTTGCTCACTACACACAGATACTTCAGTTTGAACAGTAGTTGAAAGTGATAAAGCATTTTCATCTAAGTTTAAAAGCCATTGATGTATTACATTTAATTCAGCTATTCCTTCAATGCGAACCGTTTCAAGTGCTAGCCCTCTGCGTCGAATATCATAATTAACAAGTTCAAATTTTTCACTTTTAATTATGGCCATGTAAACATCTAGAATATGGCGTAAATGTTGGCCAATTGAGCTATCAAACAATGGTTTTGGTGCTGTTTGATATGCTTCATCACTAAGGCCTTTGATAAAATCTATCATTTGTTCTAATGATTCGATGCTACCGTTAATAATTTTATTCATAACTCATTTCCAACTGTAAATTTATTTTACGTTGTAGTGGGTACATCCCATATAACAACGCTATTGATGATAAGCATCAATAAAATATATGTAATGTGTCACTTGCTTTATCGGTCATCATTAAACACCATGATAAAAGTGCAAAAAACACAGTAAGCTGCAACTCTTGGCATTAAAAAATATCTGCCTGCGTAATATCTAATTGTTCAAGTTGTTCAAAATAAGGAGATAGATCTTCTTTTTCACCAAAGCGAGGATAATCATGCATTTTTAAATAAGGACGTGAATTTACTTCTAAAAATATACATTTTTGCTTGGTATAATCTTGGGTAATATCATGTTCAAAAATAACATCAATACCTAATATATTGGCATCAAACAGCTCTAATACATTTAAAAATAATTCATTATTTTTAGCCGATACCGTTGTTTTATCGATGGTTTTCACCACACCACCTGGAGCTAATGAGATTCGATAAAATAAGGTCACAATATCGTTCTCTGCTGGCACATCGTTCAGAGTTAAATTTTGTTTTTTCAAAAACTTAATAGTCGTAGCACTTTTTTTAAGAGGTGAAATACATGGAAATAGGCCCATAGATTCACGTACTATATTTTCTTCATCAATAAGTTCACTAATTGTCGACTTTCCATCCCCCATAACAAAAGGCGCAAAGCGTTCAATAACCGACATTACTTGGCCTTTAATCACTACAACACGGTAATTCTTACCTTGTAGGTATTGCTCTACCACGGTTGTTGGCCACCACAACTTTGCTAAAAAGATCGCCTTATATAACTGAGCATAACTTGTAATTGGAAAATGACTTCCTCTTGAAAAGCCACTAACATTGGGCTTAATAACTAATGGGAAACCATGTTCTTTTGCAAACCTGTGAGCAACTA
Source organism: uncultured Colwellia sp. (assembly GCA_964022585.1). GTDB lineage: Bacteria > Pseudomonadota > Gammaproteobacteria > Enterobacterales > Alteromonadaceae > Colwellia. Next base: position 90 of record CAXIBS010000039.1, on the reverse strand, counting down.
AAGGATTAAAAAATATTTTCCCTTGCGCATGTGGAACTTTGCCTTGAGCAAAAACATCACGAGCTTGTTCTTTTGAACGGCAACTTTTAC
>CAXIBS010000038.1:0-15661 GCA_964022585.1 uncultured Colwellia sp. | reverse complement strand
TTGCAATAATCTCTGCACGCAATGGATGTTGCTGCATTTCTTTTTGGTATTTATCTCGTAACTGTTGCGGAAATGCACTCACTAATAATCGATCATGATATGGATTTGCAGTGATATCATCATGAACGAGCTCTTCTTTAAGAACCATTTTGCTATAAGCGAGTAATACTGCAAGCTCAGGGCGTGTTAAGCCATTACCTTTTGCTATTCTATCAGTGATCTCTTCATCATCAGGAATAAACTCTAACGCTCTATCAAGTTTGCCAGCTCTTTCTAGGTCATGAATAAAACGAACTTGCTCTTTCAGTTGGTTTACACCACGCTTTGCAGTGATAGACAATGAATGAGTTTGGCGGTAACAATCCTCGATGACCAAATCACCAACTTCTTCAGTCATATCATAAAGTAATTGGTTTCGTTGTTTGACTGTTAAGTCACCATTTTGTACTAGGCTGTTTAATAATATTTTAATATTAACTTCATTATCTGAACAGTCTACGCCGCCTGCATTGTCAATAGCGTCTGTATTAATACGGCCGCCATTAGCAGAGAATTCAATACGCCCAAGCTGGGTTAAACCTAAGTTCCCCCCTTCACCAACAACTTTAGCTTGTAATTCACAACCATTAATTCTCAAGGAATCATTAGCTCTATCACCTACTTCTAAATGAGTTTCTTTAGTGCTTTTTATATAAGTACCAATGCCGCCATTCCAAAGTAAGTCAACTTTCATTCTCAACAATGCTTGAATCAAGTCATTTGGCGACATACTTTGTTTTTGCGTTCCCAACATTTTTTTAATTTGTGTTGAAAGCTTGATAGATTTATCATTACGGCTGAAAATCCCACCACCTTTTGAAATTAACTCTTTGTTATAGTCTTCCCAGCTGCAACCAGGTAAATTAAATAATCGTTCGCGCTCAGGGTAAGTTTTTGCTGAGTCAGGCGTTGGATCTATAAAGATATGCATATGGTTAAATGCTGCTTGTAAACAGATATGTTTTGACAATAACATGCCATTACCAAATACATCCCCTGCCATATCACCTATAGCCAAACAGGTAAAGTCGGTACTTTGACAATCAATATCCATTTCTCTGAAATGGCGCTTAACTGATTCCCAAGCACCTTTTGCCGTAATGCCCATCGCTTTATGGTCATAACCAACGCTACCACCAGAAGCAAAAGCATCGCCTAACCAAAATTTATACTCATCAGATATACCATTAGCAATATCAGAGAAAGTTGCTGTGCCTTTGTCGGCAGCAACAACTAAATATGCATCATCTTCATCTAGACGAACAACATCAACAGGAGGCACTATAACACCATTAACTATATTATCTGTGATATCTAGTAAAGCGCGAATAAAGGTTCTATAGCACTCTTTTCCTGCTTCAAAAATTTCTTGTCGAGTTCCTTTTGGCAATTGCTTACAAACAAAGCCACCTTTTGCACCAACAGGTACAATAACCGTGTTTTTAACTTGTTGTGCTTTAACTAATCCTAAAACTTCAGTACGGAAATCTTCACGACGATCAGACCAACGTAACCCACCCCTAGCAACTTTACCACCACGTAGATGAACACCTTCAATTTGTGGAGAATAAACAAATATCTCAAATTTTGGTACCGGTTGTGGCATTTCGCTAATTTTTTCTGGCACCATTTTAAACGAGATATATGATTTCTCGCCCATAAGCTTGTCCAGTTGGAAGTAGTTTGTACGAATTGTTGCGGTGATCATTTCAACAAAACGTCGAATAATACGATCATCATCTAAGTTGGCAACACTATCTAAGGAGTTTTCGATAGACTCTAACAATTTGGTATGTGCTTTTTCTTTTGCACTTTCTGTTGACTTGTTATTAGGATCAAAGCGTTGAATAAATAAGTCAATTAATAGCTGTGCAATGCTTGGATAACTCGCAAAGGTGTCTTCTATATAGGTTTGACTAAAACGGCCACCAATTTGACGTTCATATTTAGCAAATGCACGTAAAATAGAAACACTGCGTCCTTCAAGCTCTGCTCCTAATACTAAACGGTTAAAGCCATCATCTTCTAAATCACCCTGCCATACTTTAGCAAAAGCATCTTGGAACAATGTGCTAACACGCTTAACATTGAAGTCGTTCTCACCATTAATGAGCATTGAGAAGTCTAAAATCCAGTACGTTTCACCATTTGATGTCTTAATAGCATACGGACTTTCACCAATAACACGTAAACCAAAGTTTTCTAAAATTGGTAATACATCAGAAAGATGAATGGGATCGCCTTTGTGGAACAGCTTTAATTTAACAAAGCGGCTACCTTTTATTTCTTCTAACGGTTGATAGAACAGCATTTCTAATCCATCAGAAAAGTTCACTCTTTCTAAACGTTCTATATCTACAATAGCTGAACCCGGTAGAACTTCATCCTTATAAGCCTGAGGGAAATGTACATATTTACGGCTTAATGCTTTCGCTGCGACTTCACCTTTATTAGCAACAAGTGCGCTAACTAATTTATCATCCCAACTTCGCGCGGCTTCATTCAAATTCTTTTCAATTTCTTTCACGTTAATGTCTGCTTTTGTTGACTTAACCTTCACAATATAATGTGTTCTCGCTTGCACTGATTCAGAAAAATACGTTGTGAATTCAACTTCTTCATCACTATCAAATGCTTCTTGCAATAAACGTTGAGTTTGGATTCGTAATTCAGTGTTATAGCGTTCACGTGGTACGTAAACCATACACGAATAAAAACGGTTAAAAACATCACGTCTAACAAATAAGCCCGAATAATCACGCTCTTGCATTTGCAAAATACCCAACACATTTTCTAATAGTTCTGCGTTGTTACTTTGTAGAATTTCATCTCTAGGGTATGTTTCAAGAATATTAATTAATGATTTATATGCGTGTGTTCCTTTAGCAAAACCAGATGAATCACACACTGCTTTCACTTTAGATTTAATTAACGGTAAATCTAACGCACTATTGGTATAATATGCAGAGCCAAATAGACCGATAAAGCGTTCTTCTCCAATAACATTACCTTTATCATCAAAGCGCTTTACACCAATATAATCTAGTTGTGCTGGTCTATGTACTCTTGAGCGAGAGTTAGATTTGGTCAAAATAAGATGATTTTCGCCTAATGCTACTTCTCTACCCGATTCATTTAAACTTGAAAGTAAACGGATATTGGTGTCATTAGAGTTTTTCATCAAGCCTAAGCTTGAATTCATATCTGCTTCGAGCTCAATATCACCTTTTACAGCCTTTACATCATACGAGCGGTAGCCCATCAAGGTAAAATGATTATTAGCTAAGGCTTTATCTTCGTCCGAAACTTTTTCGTCTTCTTTTGATTTTTTGCTCCCAGGTAACTTTGCCTTTTTGGTATTTTCAATAACTTGCTTAAACTGTTTAAGCATTGGTGCCCAATCATTAACTGTTAACATGATATCTTTAACAACACTTAATAATTCGGTTTTAATTGTTTCTAGTTCTGCTTGTGTCGATTGTCTATCAATTTCAATAAAGAAAATAGTTTCTTCTGATGTTGCTTTAATATCCGTATCAACATTTGATGCTAGTTCAATAATATCGTTATTATTCCCGCGCACTAATTTTAAAGGTGAATTCAACATCAAGTGAGGAGATAGGCCTAAACGGTTGAGTGCTATACGTATTGAGTCAACCAAGAATGGCATATCTTTTACAATAACTTCAATAATTGTATGACTTGATTTCCAACCATTTTTACTTACAGAGGGATTAAAAACATGAATAATAGGTTTGTCATCGGTATGTTCATTAAGGGTACTCCATAGACTTAAAGTAGCACCATACATGTCACTGTCGTTTCTATCTGATAAGTCGAGAGAAGAAATATTGCTATATAATAAAGTTGCAAATTGCTCAACTAAACTAGCTGTATTTTGAGGAACTTTTTTCTTTATCAATTCTGCTACATTTTTTAAAATTACTGAGGGGGAACCATTCACTAACGCCATACCGTTTTCCTTTTGCTGTTATTTTTAACAGATAGCTTGTAATAATTTAAATATATATCTCTCAACACTCTTTACAGGTATCGAGTAGATTGAGGGATTTTGTTTTTTATTGTATTTTTATTTAATCAAACAAAGTATTAAGTTAACTTATTTGATAACTATATAATAGTTTTACCAAAATATTCAGTAAAAACTTTTATAGTATAGTACAGATTTTATGGGTTAATTTAATGTATTTCGAGTACTTTTTTTATTTACTACGAATCTTTTTGTAGTAAATAAATCCTGATATTTAATACTACTTTTTGTTTATGCAATTATGTTAAATAACTACAGGTTATTGGTACAAATTATTGATTAAATATGCAATTTATTGGTATTGAGGAAGGACAGATTTTTTTATAATTATTTTATAAAAAAAGCCCTTAATATGCTTTAAGGGCTTTTATAGAAGTTAAATTAGACTTTGCTTTACTAGTTTTTCTTGTTTGGCCATAAAAATGCAGCTAATGCAGGGAGAACAATAACAGCAGCTAACATGTTAACCAAAAACATAAAGGTTAATAATATTCCCATATCTACTTGGAACTTTAAGTCAGAGAAAAACCAAGTTGAAACGCCAATAGCAAGTGTAATTCCGGTAATCAACACAGCACTACCACGCTCTTTAAGTGCAGCAAGATAAGCATCATGGACGTTTGAACCATTTTTCAATTCTTCACTCATTGTTGATAAAATATAAATACCATAATCAACACCAATCCCTACTCCTAGAGCTATTACAGGTAAAGTAGATACTGTCAAACCAATATCAAGTACTGTCATTAACCATTGAGCCAGTGTAGAGACAACATATAATGGAAGCACTACAACTACTGTAGCCCTGATACTTCTAAAGCTTAGTAAACATAAACCAATAACGGCACCGTAAACATAAAGCATCATAGGCAATTGCGCTTCTGCTACAGCTTCATTCGTTGCTGCCATAACTCCCACAGGACCTGAGGCAAGTTTGAATTGCAGTTGATCATTACCTAGCTCTTCAGCTAGTAACTTAACTTCTTTAATAACGCGATCGATAGTTGTAGCCTTATGATCTTCTAAAAATAAGATGATAGGCATAACACTACAGTCACTATTTAATAAGCCACTAGAAGAAGGTACACGGGCTATAGACTGTACCAGTGTTTGCTGGTTTCTTGGGATCACACGCCATTTTGGATTGCCTTCGTTATAACCTGCATTAACCACTTTTGATATAGAGGATAAGCTTACTGCAGATTGAACTCCTGCAACATTTTCCATTCGCCATTGAAACCTATCAAGCGTACTCATAGTGTCGTAATAGGTACAAGCATCGGGTGTTGATTCTACGATTACCGACATGTAATCAACACTAATAGCGTAACGGTCTGTAATTAAGAAAGTATCTTGGTTATAACGTGATGATTCGTGTAATGCTGGAGCGCCAGCATGAAGTTCACCAATTTGTAATTGCTGAGAATTAATCCAACCTGCGCTATATAAAACAACAGTTAATATTAGTATCACTGAAGCTGTTTTTTTCGTCGCAAAACTTGCCATAAAGCGCCATACAAAACTATCTTCACCGATATTACCTGCATGGTTTTTTCTGTCTTTAGGCGTAACGGTTAAATAAGAAACGAGTAAGGGCAAAAGAATCAAATTAGTTAAAATTATCATCGCAACACCTAACGATGCCGTAATAGCTAATTCACGAATAATACCGATATCAATTGATAATAATGTTAAAAAACCTACCGTATCTGATAATAACGCAATGCCACCGGGAATTAATAACGCTCTAAAACTTGCTTGTGCAGCTGCTTGACTAGATAAACCTAAGCTAACTTGCTTAACTACTGAATTTATCATTTGCACACCATGACTAACACCAATAGCAAACACTAGAAACGGTACTAAAATAGACATTGGATCAAGACCAAAACCTAAAGTTGACAACATCCCCATTTGCCAAACAACAGCGACTAATGAGCAAATAATTGGCAGTAAAGTTAAACTAATTGAATGACAGAAAAAGAATACCATAATTGCTGTGATGGCAATGGCAATGGCAAAAAATACAACTACACCTTTCGCTCCTTCAGCAACATCACCAACCATTTTAGAAAAACCAATAATATGAATAGAAATATTATCTTTCTCAAAAGGCTCTCTTAACTCTTGTTCAAGTAGTTGTGCCATATTTAGTGTATCAAGCTTATCCCCCGTTTGTGGATTAAAGTCCATTAACGAAGCTTTTACCATAGCACAGCTATAATCATCGGCAACAATACTGCCTACTATACCCGCCTTTTCAATATTCCCTTTAACGATAGCTAACCCACGTTCATTTGCTTGAAAATCTGCGGGAATTACAGGTCCGCCTGCGAAGCCATCTTCGACAACTTCAACAAAACGAGTACTAGGTGAAAATAGCGATTTAACTTGAATACGATTAATACCTGGAATAAAAAATAGTTTATCGTGCACTCCTTTTAAAGTATCAAAAAAGTGGGCTGAGAAAATATCACCTTCGCTATTACATACTGAGATTAAAATATTATTAGCCCCACCAAAATTTTCCCTATGTTTCAAATAGGTTTTCATATAGTCATGGTTTAAGGGGATATTTTTAGTAAAAGATGCATCAAGTTTTATTTGTGACGCTTGAAACAACAAAAAAAAGCTAGTGAAAACAAAAAATATCAACACTAAAAATCTGTGTCGAAAAAGGCCTACTTCTATACGGTTGGCAAGAGAAATGTTCATGTTATATACAACCCAGTTATTCTTATTTTATTAATTAGTTTTTATCAGTTCATTTACAATGAGATTGTTTTAATACCAATATCAGATACAACGATTAATTGGTCTTTAAACCAAACACCTGCAATTAAAGCTTTACCGTCTTGCTGGTTTCTTATTCGAAAACTTTGTCCATCATCATTGCTCTCAAGTAAGGTTCCACTATTGGCTAGTAAAAAAATACGGTTGTCATTTGTAAGCACAATGTCATTAATTAAAGCAGTAGTATTTGTTTGTTGTAGTGTCCATGGTGTGCCATTTTTTAAACTCCTAAAAACATGACCTCTCAGTCCTGCAACTAACAAATTTCCTTTCATGGTCCGTGCTATATCGAAAAAAGATCCCTGATAAATTTCATCAAACATTTGCCAGTTTCTGCCAAAGTCATTACTTTTAGCAATTAATCCAATTTCTCCCACCATATACAGTGTGCGACCATCAAGCACTAAACGGTTAAAGTGAGGCAAAATCGAAGAAGCTTCATCTAGATAAGCTTCCTCATCTTCCTGTTTTAATTCGGCTAAATATTCTGCATCATCAGGTAATAAAAACTCGCTATGAAACTCGCTACTCCATGACTTTCCGCCATCAACAGTACGAAATAAAAGTCCATAAGCACCAATAGCAATACCTTCTAGCTGGTTTTTAAATACAACATTAAGTAAAGGTTTTTCTAATACTGGTTGATAAAGTTGTACTTGCCATGTCAAGCCACCATCTTGTGTATGCAAAATAGTCGCATCATGACCTACTGCCCAGCCAAATTTATCATTATAAAAAAACACATCAGTTAGGGTAACTTGAACAGGGACATTAGATTGTTGCCAATTTTTGCCGTCTGAAGACATTAAAATGTGTCCATGCTCACCTACAGCTACTAGCTTTTCTTGATCAACAACAGTTATATCTAATAATAAGGACTTGCTCGCTAGTGGAGCCTTCATTGAAGGAGAGTATCTATTCGAAGAAAGATCAGAAGCCAAACTTATTACACTAAATGAGTAAAAGACTAAACTCATTAATAAAGGAAAAACAAAATGCATTAGCAATTTCTCTACATTTGAAAAAATAGTTAAAATTCATCAAGTACCGAGTAAATCGAGTACTACTTATTTATGTTAGCTGAAATAAATCAAAACTGCGTTACTTTCAATCATCACTGATTAAATTAATCTAAGTGCTACCTTGAATTTATTCTTGCTCTTCATACAAAGGTACAAAGCTTTTGATATTGCGATAACCGGATAGTCTTTGTTCTAGCGGTATACAAAATGAATTATTGAGAATCAACCCTAAACGCACTAATTACTACATTTAGGATTAATATGAAAAGTTACAAATTATATTAATGATAAAATATATAAACCACCTGTTAAACAGCTGAATTTAATCAACTGTTTAACAGGCTTGATTTTATCTACGACCTTCACGTCTTAATGCTGAAGGTGTAAAGCTCTTTTGTTTAAGCTTCACTGAAAAATCATACATTTTTTCTTCGTTATCTAAGCCCATAGCAATGTAACGTCGAGATTGTAGATCATGATAAACCTCAAGTGTGGACCACTGGGTTGGTACTTCATAGTAATTCACGCCATGTGCAACAGCGACACGATATAACTCATCTCGGTTATCATAAATATCAGAAACAGCAACTTGCCAGCTATCTTCATCAATAAAGAAAACACGTTTCTTATAAGTATGACGGGTGTTATCTTTCAAGTTTGCTTCTACTACCCAAACTCTATGCTTTTCATATCTTACTAAATCAGGGTTGATATGACCCGGCTTTAAAATATCACTATATTTAACATTGTTGCTATGCAAACGGTAATCATTGTAAGGAATTAATAACTCTTTTTTACCTTTTAATGTCCAGTTATAACGATTAGGTGCTCCGTTATACATGTCAAAATCATCAGTAAGTCTTAATCCATCTGCCGCTGATCCCGGTGCATCATAAGCAACATTAGGCGCACGTCGTACTCGGCGTTGGCCTGTATTGTAAGTCCATGCTTGACGAGGAGTTTTTATTTGATCCATTGTTTCATGTACTAACAATGCTGTTCCAGCTAAACGTGCAGGTTCGGTAACTTTTTGCTTAAACTTGAACAATATATTGGTTTTTTCAAGTTCACTAGGCGTAGTACCCTCAATACCGTAAGGGATCATCAACTGATCTATGAAACCGATATATGTGTAGTTACCAGACGCTGTAGGTGCCGCTTGTCCACCTTGACGAACCATTCCTTCGCCACGATAGCGTAAAATATGATTCCAGATTGCTTCAAGACCAGTTTCAGGAATTGGAAATGGAATACCAACAGCAGTATTTTTTATCCCATTACCACCTTCTATTAACTCTGCACGAGTTGAATTTACTTTAACCGCATCATAAACATGTGAAGGATAAGAAGCACTACGACGTGTTTGATAGACATCCATTTTGTATGTATCTGGATATGTTTCAAATAATTTTATTTGGCCCGGTGTTAATAAATCTTTATATTCAGCGACATTACTCGCCGTGATTGTGTATTGAATTTTATCATTTGGGTAAGGATCAACATGGTGATCTCCCACATTATAGCCTGCTGGTGCACTAGTAATGCCGCCTGTCCACTCAGGGATAGAGCCATCTTTATTTGCTGCTTGTACAGCTCCCATCGGTGTTAATTCTTTTCCTAATGTTTCTGCATCACTCGTTGATATTTTTGCTAATGCACTGTTGGAAGCAAGGGCAACCGATATAGCTAATAATAATGACTTCTTTTTCATATGAATTTTCATATTTGTTGCCTTTTCTTAAATTGAATAGTTAATACTTAAAGAGATATAATCGCGGTCTTCAATTTGGTTCGTTGTTCCCACACCATCAAAGAAACTGTTGTAATTAATATCTGCAGTCCAGCGACTTTGGTAATCAAAGCTTAAACCCAGCGCAACAGATTTTCTATCTTCAATAAATAAAAATAATGGATCAGGTGTTATGCCTTTAACATCATGTGAAAATACTACGCGAGGACTCATATTAATGCCTGAAAACACGTTGGCATAATCAAGTTTTGCAATAACTTTATAGCCCCATGCAAAGTCAGTTGGGAATGGATTAGTTTCGTAGCCACCTTGTACATCAAGCATTAAGCCAGATGTACTACCACTTCTTGAGGTAGCAGGGCCATTTAAACGTAAAACATCAGGATCTGGCATATCTCTAATGTCTATTCCCCCTACTTCAACTACACCAACAAACTGGCTAGCACCCAAGGTAGGACCAAATAAATGAGTTAACGTTATTTGCGCCTGTATCGTATCAGATAAAACAAAGCCATTTGCAGTCTCACTTGACCCAAAGTTAGTGCCATCAGGTCTAGCCATTTGCGATATACCATCTAAAGCGGCATACGCAGGAAGTCCTGTATTTGCAAGTTGTTGAGGCATAGCAGCATATAACAACTCTACATCATCAATTTGTAAGGGTTCATCTTTACGGTAACTAATTTCACCGGCAACGGCTGTATCACCCACTGTAGTATTAAAGCTCATCGCATACATTTTAATATCTTCTGGGTATGCTAGTTTTACCTGTGAGAAAGTGTTTAAACCATAGAGGTTTTCTTCTGTAATGGCATTACCAGCAATAAAGCCTAAATCAGCACCTATTGATGCAGCACCAAAGTTTGCTGTTTGTCCTGAGAAAAGAGGTCTACGACTATGATAATTAACATAATAAAGACTAAACTCTGTTTCATTTAGTTCAGGGACGTACCAAGAAAGTCTTAAACCATATTGACCACCATCTTCAGGATCTTGCTGTGCGGCGGCACCTGGTGCTCTTAAGGTAATTTTAGTTGGGTAAGCTAAATATGCAGTTTGAGCTGCTGCCATTAAAGCAGGATCGCCTGAACGTAGCATATCACCTATTTGATTAAGCCCAGCCATTAAAGTATTAATATCAATATCAGGGTTACCTGAGAAACCTAACTGAACATTATTGTTATGACCGCCATCACCGGCAAAGTCGTTAGTAGAAAAATAGCTTCCTGGCGGTGGTAAAATTGTTTTTTCCCACGAATATTGATAAAAAGCTTCTACACTAAAGTTCTCAGTAACTCCTAAAGATGCCCAAACAGCACCAAATGGAATAAAAGCTTCTTTAAGTTCAGCACCTGGAGCTTTTAAGCGAGCAATATCTACAGGGTTAATTTCGCTAATACCATGTCCAATTAATGTACTTTCGCCCCAACTAATCACTTGTTGGCCTACTCTGATTGAAAATGGCATTTCACCAATATCAAAGTTACCGTAAACATAGGCATCTAGTAAGCGAACATCTGCACACACTTGATCTTTTGCTTCACTATCATCACAAGGATCATTAATTGCGCCACTTATTTGGTTGCTCCAATCGCGCTTATTATCCATCATGGCAAAATCATAGTAATACATGCCACGAACAAACACGCCCATGCCATCGTAATGAACATCTAATTCATGTGTACCTTTAATAATTTTAGAGAAGGCTTCTCCTGCATCATGGTTTAAATTACCATTATCCACATTGGCAGAATAGCCACCAGCACCTTGCCAAATGGTGTATTTATCAGGGTTTGCATTAGTGACTGCATTATAATCGCTAAAGTCAAAACCATTATTTACATTGTTGGCAATCGCAACATTTTTATCCCAATTGCGATTTTCAGTTCGTATGCTTGTTCCTAAACTAAACGTAGAATCAAAACTCACTTCAACGTCACCAAAATCCCATTTTGCCGCTTGAGCCGTATTAATACTTGTTGCGAGTAATGTCATTGAAAGTGCTGTGGCAATACCAACAGCTAAAGGTTTTTTAGAAAACCTGCGTGGGCTATATGTCATTTGTTTTCCCCTGTAGCGAATCTAGATGCCTAAAAAGAACTCTTTACTTATATTAGTTAAGTATCTCGAACATTTTGTGGCGTGGCTTAGCATTTTTTATACTTATATTTATTCTTATGACTTCAAAAGTATTTATTGTTATTAACATGCATAAGTTGAAGTTAAATAATAATTGCATCATTTTAACTTCGTAGCAAGCGTAAATAACCATAGTTAAATGCCTGTATTTTAATGGTTTGCATTTAATATAATTAGAGTTTCATTTTACTGTTTAAAACAACCGTTTGAATTTTAATAATGTTAATAGAAATTTAATAGACTAAGTTAATGAATTAACGCTTATTTAATAAGTAAACTGTAATACTCAAAAACAGTGGATGGTCTGACCACTGTTTAAAGCTATTACTCTATTGTCAAAAATACAATAAAAATTAATTTAATTTAACTAATGATAAAAATTTATTATTTTTTGTTTCTAAGCAAAAGCTTCCATAAATACCGCTATTTGTTAAGTGACTTCTCAAATGCATTGCAGGAAATTGCACAGTTTTCCCTAGGTTGGTCTTAACTACAATAGAGTAGATTTGACCTTTATAATAAGGCAAAAACTCGCTTTTAGAGATATTTAAAAAAAAGTAATACTTCATCGGTGGCACTTAACTCATTTAGTCGTTATTTTAGATTGGTTTAACAATAGCTGAAATAAAACCGTGTTACACCCGCTAACGTGTATCAAGCGTAACACTATATATGGCAGCTACTTTGTTATTAAAAGTAACGAAAATTATTTACACTAGTGCAGCATCTAACTTTTCTTTTAAGTCATTAGATAAGTCAGGTAAACCTTGTAAACGAATTAACTGAGCTTTCATCAATAAACTATGTTTGTTAGCAAAACTATTAAATTGCATCAATGGAGTTATTAACCTTGAGGCTACTTGTGGATTAATAGTATTTAATTCTGCAACTTTGTCAGCTAAGAATTCGTAACCCTTCCCTGAAGAACTATGGAAATATTTTGGATTATTCATTGCAAAAGCACCGATTAACGATCTAGCTCGGTTAGGGTTTTTAATGCTAAATAAATCATGCTCTAGAAGCGCGGATAATTGTTCAAAAATACTATCAGTTTGAACACTAGCGCCTAATGAGAACCACTTATCCATCACAAGTGTTGTCGTATTCCATTTTCGTTCAAATTCTTGCATAAACATTGGAAGATCAGCAAGGTTATATTTCGCAGCACAATTTAAAGCGGCAAGTGAATCAGTCATATTGTCAGAAGAAGCAAATTGTTGCTTAACGATTTCACCATGCTTATCTATTGCTGATAGATAAACCAAACACGTATTCTTTAATGCTTTATTTGCAATGACTTCTGCTTCACAGGTATTCGCATCATTTAGAATGTCTTCGCATGCATTGAATTTAGCTAATAAAACGTCTTCAAGCCCATTAGCTAAGAATAATGTAAGCATACTAATGGCATTAACTAATTTGATAGGATCAACCTGCTCAATCAGATCTGCTGCCTCATCAAAACTAGGTAAGGCTAGTTGTTCTGCAATGAATGCTGCATCATCATTTGAATGTAAAATACCTGCAAAGCAAGTAATTAATTGCTCAGGAATTACAAATGAGGAATCTATTGTCAAACCTTTAATTGTAGACATTAGTAATTTTTGTCCTGCATCCCAACGACAAAAGCTATTGTTTGCTTTTGAAATGATGGTCAATAGACTTTTATCATCTTGAACAAAGTTTACTTTCACTGGCGCACTAAAGTCAGCAAATAAAGCTAACGTTGGTTTTGCATCTAGTCCTGTAAAAGTCCAAGATTGCTCAGCTTCTATTAATTCAATGAGGTGTTCTTGTACAGTTGACCTTTCACCTTCACTTACAATCAATTCAAGCTTAACGGGTATATGTAAAGCAAGGGGTGCTGGCTGCTTCGCTGTAATTGGTGATTGCTGAGATAAAGTAAGGTGATATTCACCTGTAACTGAATCAAAGGACTCATTTACTCGTATTGATGGTGTACCTGATTGGCTATACCATAATTTAAACTGTGTTAAATCTTTATTTGATGCATCACTCATGGCATTAATAAAATCATCACAAGTTACTGCCATACCATCAAAACGTTGAAAGTATAGATCCATTCCAGCTCTAAAGTTATTTTCACCCAATAAGGTATGAAGCATTCTAATAACTTCAGCACCTTTTTCGTATACAGTTAAAGTATAGAAGTTATTCATTTCTAGTACTTTTTCTGGTCGAATAGGATGCGCCATTGGCCCGCTGTCTTCAGCAAATTGCAATGAACGCAAAACTCGAACATTTTGAATTCGAGTTACTGCACTTGAATGCATATCAGCACTGAATTGTTGATCGCGAAAAACAGTTAAACCTTCTTTTAAACTTAACTGGAACCAATCTCGACAAGTAACTCTATTACCCGTCCAGTTATGAAAGTATTCATGAGCTATCACCGCTTCAATATTAAAGTAATCAGTATCTGTTGCTGATAACTTATCGGCTAAAACATACTTGCTATTAAAAACATTCAACCCTTTATTTTCCATTGCCCCCATATTAAAAAAATCGACAGCGACTATCATATAAATATCTAAGTCATATTCTAGTGGAAAAGTTTGCTCATCCCATTGCATCGCTTTTTTCAACGAAACCATGGCGTGTTCAGCTTTATGTAAATTTCCTTTGTCGACGAATATTTCTAAAGCCACAACTTTGCCAGAGCAAGTCGTATATGTGTCTGTTAATAAGTCAAAGTCACCTGCAACTAATGCAAATAAATAACATGGTTTTGGAAAAGGGTCATGCCAAGTAGCAAAGTGCTTATTATCTTCTAAATCTCCTTGGGCAATTTTATTACCGTTTGATAGGAGCGAGGGATATAGTGTTTTATCAGCAATAACTTTAGTTGTAAAAACTGCCATTACATCAGGTCTATCAAGGTAATAGGTGATGCGTCGAAAGCCTTCAGCTTCACATTGAGTACAAAAGGCGCCACCTGATTTAAAAAGCCCTTCGAGCGATGTATTATCAACAGGATTTATTTCTGTAACAATAGTTAAGGTAAAGTTATCTTTATTTGTAGTTACTGTTAGGTTAGTTTCAGATTGCAGGTACTGATCAACTGCTAATAGTTCATCATCAATAGACACAGATATTAATGTTAACTGTTCACCATCTAAAACAAGAGGCTCTTGGTGATCCCCTACTCGGTTTAGTATCAACTCATTAACAACCTGAGTTCGGTTATCGTTTAATTCAATGGTAAGGTTCACCGTGTCAACAGTGAAATTTGCAGGGCTGTAATCAGCTAAAAGTCGTGCAGTTGAGTGAGTCATAAATCATCCTGAAAAAATAGCCTTATTACAGGCTAAAATAAAATTAAGTACGAGTAACTAATTTTTTAATATTAAAGCCAATATATCCATAAACAATAGCTAATACTGGGTTAATTAAGTTAAAGAAACAATAAAAAATATAATCAAGTGGGTTAACAAGTAAAACACTATACATATAAGCACCACACGTATTCCATGGTATAAGTGGTGATGTTATCGTACCTGAATCCTCCAATGTTCGGCTTAAAACAAGAGGGTGTAAACCACGTCGTTGATATTCTTCTTTATACATACGACCCGGCATTACTATTGAAATATATTGATCAGCTGTAATTAAGTTAGTTCCAATACAGGTCGCTACAGTACTTGCAATTAAGCTACCTATAGATTTAGCTGATGCGAGAATAACACTAACAAACTTGCGTAGCATGCCTAGATATTCTAAAACAGCACCAAAACTTAAAGCACACATAATTAACCAAATAGTGTTAAGCATTTTCGACATACCGCCCCCACTAAGTAGCTTATCAAGCTCGGAATTTCCAGTAGTGATACTCACACCATCAAAAAA
>CAXIBS010000037.1:0-15760 GCA_964022585.1 uncultured Colwellia sp. | reverse complement strand
CTTCGACAAATTGGTTAAAAGCCAACTGCTCTACCAACTGAGCTAACGGCCGACAAGTTTTATTGAAATGAATTTCAAACTACTGTTTTTACTCTGTAGAAGAGTATCTTCGTATAAATAAGAAGAAGTAAAGTGGTCGGCCGTGAAGGATTTGAACCTTCGACAAATTGGTTAAAAGCCAACTGCTCTACCAACTGAGCTAACGGCCGACATTGCGTTAAGGTTGGTGCCTCAACGCGCCGCATATAATACTCATAAAAAAATTTAGTGCAACAACAAATTTCACTTTTTAACTATTATTTTTCAATATGTCTAAAAACACAGCAAAGCGCTACTTTTGTCAGCAATAAAAAGTAGTGTAGCTAGTTTAAACCATCTAATCTTGGCTTAGCTAACTGTGCAGAAGTTGAGTTTGGATATTCACCCATCAATTGTCGATACAATTTTCCTGCTTTTTTTGTATTTTGTTGTTGTTGCGCAACCATTGCTAACTTTAACATAGCATCTGGTCTTTTACTTGAGTCTTTGAACTGTTGAACAACTACAGTAAATGCATGTTCAGCTTCACTCAAATTCCCTTTATTAAATAATAATTGTCCTAACCAATAATGTGCATTAGGAGCATAGGTTGATTGAGGATACAACTGATTAAATCGACGAAACTCAGGAATAGCTTCTTCATATCGCTTATCTTTAAGTACTAGATTAAGCGCCTTATCGTAAGCCTCGTTTTCAGTTAAGTCATTACTATAGGTCTTCGCTGCTGTTGACGTATTAACCGCAATAGGACTAGGTGCTTGTACTGTAGGTTTTAGCGCTTCACTTACGCGGCGATCAAGTTCTTGATATAACTCACGCTGACGTTCTAATACTTGTGATAGTTGATGTTCATGAAGTTCAGCAACACCACGAAGCTCATTTACCTGAGTTTGTAAATCATCTATCTGTCGCTGCATATTTACTAAAGAGCGATTTTTAGATTCTACTTTACGTTCAGATATAGCTAGCTGTTCAGCAATGGAAGGCGGCTGTGTATTTTGTTCCACATTAACTTGTGAGTTTATGTCAATGACTGGCGCTTGCGCTGCTAGTACTACAGTAGTACTAGCAGTTAATATCAAGCCCAATAAAGCTGTTCGCTTTAAAAAGATTGCTTTCATTTACTTTTCCGGCATTAATAATTGCATTTGCAAAAAATGATTTTTAGTAAACAATTACTGCACGACGGTTTTTAGCAAAAGCGCTTTCAGAGCGATTTTTTACCATTGGCTTTTCTTCACCGTAGCTAACTACTGATAATTGAGATGAATTAACACCCATATTTTCTAAGTAAGTTTCTACCGCTTTAGCACGACGTTCACCTAAAGCAATATTATACTCAGGCGTACCACGCTCATCCGCATGACCTTCAATCAATACATTTACGTCTGTATTAGCATTTAAGAATTTAGCATGTGCATCTAAAACACTAGCAAATTGGTCGCTTACTTTAGAAACATCAAAGTCAAAATAAATAATGTGTTCTGAACGTAGTTTTGCAAGCTCTTGACGTTTTTGCTCTTCAATTGCTACTGCACGCTTAGCAGCAGTTACTTGTACACTGTCTTCACTTACTTGTTGCGTTACCCCAGTATTACCATTGGTACCAGTATTACTTTCTTCACCAGTATTATCATTTGAACTACAAGCAGCTAAAGCTAAAAGAGGTAAAGCGATAACTACATTCTTAAATGTTTTATTTAAACGCATATTATTTTTCCCTTGTTTTACAAAAGTTATAATTTAAAATTATTTCAATTATTATTTATATTTTCCAAGCTGTCTTATGCCAACTTAGAGTAACTTACAAAAATGGTGACCAAGCTGGTGACTTAACTTGCCCATCAAGTGCTGGTAAACGTGCTTTAAAGCGTCCGTCTACCGAAACTAAACCTAATACCTGCCTGTTATTATGCAAAGTACTGTAAATAATCATACCACCATTTGGTGAAACGCTAGGAGACTCATCCAATCGTGTTTTCGTTAGTACCTGAAACAACCCTGAGTCAACTTCTTGTTTAGCTAAACGGTACTGACCACGTGTTCTATTAACCATGATCAATTGCTTGCTATCAGGCGTCACAGAGCCACCAAGATTCATTTCACCATTAAATGTTAATCGTCTTATTTTACCATCGACTAAATTTACGCGATAAAGTTGCGGTTTACCACCCCGTTCTGAGCTAAATACTAAAGAATTACCATCAGGTAACCAACTTGGCTCTGTATCAATGGCTCTATTACGTGTTACTCGGCGCAATTTTTTATTTGCTAAGGTCATAACATAAAGATCAGGGTTGCCATCTTTAGATAAAACCATTGCCATTTTTTTACCATTGGGTGAAAAGCGAGGAGCACTATTAATGCCTTTAAATGAACTAACCAGTTGTCGCTTTCCTGTGTATATATTCATAGTATGAATTTGTGCCTGACGATTTTCAAATGAAACATAGGCTAGCTGCTCACCATCTGGGTGCCATGTTGGTGACATTAATGGCTCGTTAGAGCTTAATAACACCTGCTCATTAAAGCCGTCATAATCAGCAAATGCTAATTGATAAGGAAATTTTCCTTGGTCACGTACAATGACATAAGCAATTTGCGTTAAAAATGCCCCTTTGCTTCCCGTGAGTGATTCATAAACAGCGTTACTGATAGTGTGAGCGTATCGGCGAAACTGACCGCTATTAATTTGAGCGCTACTTTGATTAAGAATATGATCTTGCGCTCTGATCAATTCACCGTCACTAAGCATAGAAGCTTGTCCACCGGTAATTTGACCACGAATAACATCAACTAATTGGTAGCTAACTTGAAACTGTCCTAATGTATTTTCTTTAATAGAACCAATAACAATTGCTTCTACACCAGTACTTGCCCATGCACTATAGTCAACATTGTTAGATGACGTCGGTAGCTGTGGAAATTTGTCTTTGCTGATAGGGCTAAACTTACCACTTCGTAATAAGTCATCACTGATAACTTTTGAAATTTTCTCCGGTAATTCGCCATTTCCTTGCCATTGAAAAGGGACTACAGCAATAGGTCTAGCACTATCAATTCCGCCCGTTATCACTATATCTAGTGCAGCCATGGCTGAGGTGGAAAGGAGAGTGATAAAAAATCCAAAAAGTAATTTAATTTTCATTATTCGCTTCTAAATCAATTTTAACGGTTAATAATTAAGGTTTATTCGGTTTACAAATATTTAGCTTAAAACTCAGGCACCACGGTTACACGTAGATTACGCATCTCTTTGAACACTTCAGGATCTTTAGATACGGGTAATGTTCCGGCTTTATAAACTGCTCTTTTCGCCGCTTCACAAACCACCCCATCGCCTCCGCTAACGGTTGCTTTTGTAACAAACCCTGATGGTGCAAGACTTATTAATAACTTACAAGACTTTCCTTCCATTGTGCTACGGTCATTAATCATGTTCTGATTTATAACACTAGTAATTAAGGCAGCATAGCGTTGAACCTCTGTCATCACTTGCTGCTGACGAGCTTTATTGCGTGATGCCATTTCTGCAGCCATTTGGTCTGCTAATTGCTTTTCACGAGCTGCTCTATCTGCTGCTTCTTTTTGTTGTCGCTTACGTTCAGTTATTTGTTTTTTACGTAAATCATCCGCTTTTTTAGCTGCAGCTTCTGCTTTAAGCCGTTTAGTACGCGCTTGCGCAGCTGCATCTTCAGCTTTTTGTTGTTCTTGCTCTTTTTGTTTTCTTATTTTCTCTGCTTTTGCTGCTTTTGCTGCTGACTCTTTTGCGGCTTTGTCTGCACGCTTTTTCTCTTGCTCTTTTTTCTTACGCTGCTTTTCTAATTTTTTAATACGAGCTTCTTCTTTAGCACGACGTTTTTTTGCATCACTAGCGCGTTTTTCAATATCTTGAATACGCCTCTTTTCTGCAGCTTTATCATCAGCTTTTTGTTTTTTAATTTTGTTAATTGCTTTTTGCAATTTAGCAGAATCAACCACTGTTGCTTCAATTGGCTTAACGTCTTGAGCAATAGGGGTATTAGTTTTCAATTTTGTATCAGTGGTAAAATCACCAAAGAATAATACGCCAATTAGCACGCCATGCAGAGCAATACTGAAAAATAGTGCTGAAATAAACTTCTTTTCCACCTTAGTTCTCCACAGGATCTGTCATCAAGCCTACCGATGGAACACCAGCCACTTCTTGCAGTAAAACCATTAATTGAATAACGGCATTGTAAGATACGGCACCATCACCATTAACAACAACAGGTGTATCAGGATTAACTTCTAAATGCGCTTTAACTAATGTTGCCACCTCTTCTGCTGAAAGAGGCTCTTTATCATTGGTGCCTAACGTTATGTAATATCGTCCTTGTGCATCAACAGATGCTACCAAGGGAGGTTTAGTGTCTTTATCTAGAGGCTCTGCTGCTGCCTGAGGTAAATCAACCTTAACTCCTTGCGTAATTAATGGTGCAGTTACCATAAAAATAATCAGGAGTACCAACATAACATCAATATACGGAACGACGTTGATTTCGGCAACTTTACGACGTCTAACTCTTTGGTACATAAGTCCCCCAATTAACCTTGTTGATCAACTGTGGTTTGACGTTGCAAAATACTGGCAAACTCTTCCATAAAGTTACCATAACTATTTTCTAGTTTTTCAACTTTATGGCTAAAACGGTTAAACGCCATTACAGCTGGAATAGCAGCAAATAACCCCATTGCTGTTGCTATAAGTGCTTCAGCAATACCCGGTGCTACCATTGCTAGTGTTGCCTGCTGTACAGAACCTAAACCAATGAATGAATTCATGATTCCCCACACAGTTCCAAATAAACCAATATAAGGACTGATAGAGCCTACAGTCGCCATGAAAGGTAAATGAGTTTCTAAACGGTCAACTTCACGAGATAATGCAACTCGCATTGCTCTGTGTGTAGCATCAACAATAGTTTGAGGATCTTCTATTCGGCTTTTACGAAGGCGTGCAAACTCTTTAAAGCCTGCTACAAATAAACTTTCAACGCCTTCTACTTCATCTTGAGTAGATATTTCGTTATATAATTTACTTAAATCTGCACCACTCCAAAACTTATCTTCAAATGTTTTTAATTGCTGTTTTGCAGCATTTAGTGCTTGTCTTCTTTGAAAAATCATGGCCCAGCAAGCAACTGAAAAACCGAGTAAAATAAGCATAACGAACTTAACCAATAAGCTGGCTTCTAATATAAGTTCAAAGATTGAAAATTCAGCAGGCACTTTTAAACGCTCCTAATATAGATTCTGGGATAGCCATAGGCTTAGCATTTTGAAAATTAACACAAGCAACTTTAACAGTTGCACTACATATCACTTGTTTTTCTTGGTTAGTTATTTGTTGATGAAATACCAAGCTAGCGCGCTTTAGCGTAGTGATAGTTGAATGAACATTAAGTAAATCATCTAACTTTGCCGAGGCAATATTGTCCATTTCTACCTTTCTGACCACAAAACCAATTTTTTGTTCTAAAAGATTTTGTTGATTTATACCAAGCGCTCTTAACCATTCAGTACGGGCACGTTCAAAAAACTTTAAATAGTTGGCATAGTAAACAATTCCTCCTGCATCAGTGTCTTCATAATAAACTCTTATTGAGTAACTCTGGGAAGGATTTTGCATTTAAAATTGCTTTTAGGGGTAATAAAATCAGGTGAACATATAGTAATAGATAACCTAGCAGACAAACAAGATGAAGATCATGAATTATTACATTTTATGATAAAAAATAATTGTATGTTAAATCTTAAGAAATCCTATCCACGGGTAAATAAACTATTCTTTATCAATTTGAGTATCCAGAATAATAAATAAAGGGACTCTCTACTTATGAGCAATATATTTTCGTAAATTGTAATGTTTACCCCAAAAGGTTTTTGCATTAGTTTTTCTAATGACTAACAATATTTTTTTTAGTTTGTCGGATGGTAAAATACTTAGCTATAATGACTCTGTTTTCTGGTTTAGCTTGATTACGCAATAAAGCTATTATTTCTTTTAACGAGATATTTAATCAGAAACATTTGAATAGATACTTCTAGTATGTACTCTATTTATTGAACTTGTTATTTCCCTTTGAGATTTTTTAGGACGCTCTCTCTGAATAAGGCTTCCTTCTATCAACTTGATACTTAAGTTGGCCCACAATTATTTGTGGGCTTTTTTTTGTCTAAAATTTAGTTATAGGTGAAATAGTTATATAAGTGGCTATGCTTGTCCAAGTACTTGTGCTGGTTCTATTTTTGTTGCTTGCCAAGCCGGGTATATAGTTGCTAACAAAGACATAATAAGTGCTGTGACTACAGTAATATACACATCTGGCATATTCAAATGACTAGGAATATGATCAATAAAATACACGTCGGCTGATAATAAATTTAAAGTAAATAACTGCTCTATAAATGCTACAATCTCTGCAAGATTTAAAGCTAACACCACTCCTAAAACACCACCAACAATACTACCAATCAAGCCATTAACTAAGCCTTGATAGATGAAAGTTAGCATAATTAATTTTCGGCTAGCCCCCATAGTTTTAAGAATAGCAATATCACTTTTTTTATTGTTTACTGCCATAATTAATGTTGAGACAATATTAAAGCTCGCTACCGCAATAACCAAAACTAAAACGATAAACATCACCATACGCACCAATTGAATATCATTAAACAAGTGCCCTTGAGTTCTAGTCCAATCTTTAATATAAACATAGTGATCAAACTTATAAGCAATCTCTTTAACTACTCTTGGTGCTAAAAATACATCAGTGAGTTTTACTCGAATACCTTGCGACTGCCCTTCTTCATACTGTTTGATCTCTGCAGCTTGCTCAAGAGCAATATAAGCAAGGGTATCATCTATTACACCACCAAATTTGAAAATCCCTACAATTTTCACATAACGTTTTACTGGCGCAGAAAACACATTATGTTTAGCCGTACCATTATTAGAAGGCAGCAAAAGTTGTACACTATCACCTATTTCTACCGATAGTTTTTTGGCAACCCCTGCACCAATAATTACACCATTACTAATGTTTTCATCATTACTTTTATTGTTCAACGCATGCCAACTTCCCGCCACAATATAATTTTCAATATCTGAGACTAATGTTTCTAGCTTTACATCAACTCCCCTGATTTCTAAAGCTTTTAACTGTGTTTTATGTTGCATCATACCAGCCAACATAATAACAGGTGCTGCTGCTATAACTTGTGGTGTCTGTTGTATTCGTTTAACTTCCTCTGGCCATTTAGCGATTGGTTTATTAACAGAGATTAGTTCGCCATGAGGAACAATAGACAATAACTTGTTAGCCAATTCTTTTTCAAAACCATTCATAGCACTTAACACAACAATAAGAATCATAGTGCCTAGCGCTATGCCGATCGTTGAAGATGCAGAAATAAAAGTAGCAAACCCCTGCCCTTGGCGACTACCAACATAACGCATTGCTAAAAAAATACTTAAAGGAGTAAATATAGACTCAGCTTTGTTTTTGGGATGAGTCTTTGTTGTTGAAGTTGTCACATTAGACATTCGTTGAAGGCTCTTTATTGTTGTCCGTTATTTGATCTACAGTGACATTTTTATTTTCAACAAAGGGCATTAACTTACCATGATCAAGTTTCAGCTGTCTGTCCATGCGCATAGCCAAATGAATATCATGAGTAACAATCACAAAACTTGTTTGCACCGTTTTATTTAAGCTACGCAGCAATTGATAAATTTGCTCAGCGGTATCGCTGTCTAAATTTCCGGTGGGCTCATCTGCCAAAATTAAAGAAGGTTTAGTCACTAAAGCTCTCGCAATAGCAGTACGCTGACGTTCACCACCTGACAGCTCACTTGGTCTATGGTGACCACGATGAGATAAGCCAACCTGTGCAAGAACCTCAGTTGCTGCTGCAATAGCTTCTTTAGGCTTATCGCCGCGAATGAGTAGTGGCATAGCGACATTTTCTAGCGCTGTAAACTCCATCATTAAGTGATGAAACTGATAAATAAACCCGATGTGTTGATTACGAAAATTAGCTCTTTGCTTATCTGACAAGGTTAAAATATTAACATCGTTAATAAATACCTCACCCGAACTTGGTAAATCTAAAGCGCCGGCAAGGTGTAAAAAGGTACTTTTACCACAGCCAGAACTACCAACAATAGCAAGTAGTTCGCCCTTTTCAACTGTTAGCTCTAAGTTATCTAATACTTTTGTTTCTATATTACCCTGCTGATATGACTTAGATAGTTGATGACAGTGTAAAGCCTTACTCATTTCTTAGAACCTCTGCTGGTTGTGTTTTTGATGCTTGAAAGGCTGGATATAAAGTCGCAACAAAAGTCATTGCTAATGCCGAAAATAAAATAACCGCAACATTTATGCCCTCAAGTTTCACTGGTAATGATTGTTCACCATAACCTGCACCTAAAATATTAAGTCCAAACGTCGCTAATACATCATTAAGGTTTAAGGAAATTAGTACGCCAAAAATACTCCCTAGCGTAACGCCCCATAACCCATTGACCATACCTTGGGTAATAAATATTTTTACAATACCCATTCTTGATAGCCCTAACGTCTGTAAAATTCCTATTTCACCTTGCTTTTCTACCACTACCATAACCAGTGCAGAAACAATGTTAAATGTAGCAACAGCTACAATTAAACTTAACATTAGCCACATCATTTTCTTTTCCATATTAACAGCAGAAAACAGTGCGCCTTGGCTATCTTTCCATGTAGTTAATTCAAGTGATTTAGTCGGTAAACTATTAGAATCTGCCAATAAAAGCTCGTCAACAACTTGCTCGGCATTAAATGCATCATCTAAATAAAGACGAAGTTGCTTTATTCCGTCCCCTTTACGTCGCAACAACTTTGCCCCAAATTTGCTATGAACATACACCATAGAATCATCTACTTGCGAGCCAACATCAAAAATTCCGCTGATCATAAAATTACGTTGTACAGGAACTCTGCCTAATGGCGTAAAAATAGTTTTATTTGGCAAAACCAAGCGAACCGTATCTCCCATAGACACTTTTAATTTATCAGCTAAAGAACGTCCCATCACAATACTGTATGCCTGCTCAGACAAGCTGGACAATGTGCCTGATAACATATGCTTGTTAACAATGTTATCCTTTTCATATTCAGGAATGATTCCCTGTAATAAAACCCCTTGTAAATTCATCGATGATTGAATAAGTGCTTCACTACTCAAAAAAGGGGTGGCCTGATTGATATGCTTTTGCTGCAGCAATTGTTCTCGAAGCTTGCTCCAGTCTTTAAAAGCATTTGTGTTGGAGTTAGGTGGTTGTGAAACAATAACATGAGGAACAATACCTAAAATTCGCTTTTTAAGTTCCCCCTCAAAACCATTCATCACAGACACAACAATGATCAATGAAGCTACTCCAAGCAATATGCCCACAGTAGAGAAAAAAGTAATAAAAGAGATAAAACCTGCACGGTTTTTACTACGGCTATAACGTAAACCAATAAATAGACTAACAGGTTGAAACATTTAATATTATGGCTAAAAGTGACGAAAGAATTCGTGTTGATATTAGCTGCTTAGCATAACACAATGACCTAATATTCTAAGCAAAATAAATAAAAGATACTTAAACAAAGTTATTTCTGCTATAACTTTGTTATTCAATAAGATTTTTTAACATAGTTAAGTATTAACCTAAATGACATCAATAAATAGTGAAACGATCGAGCAAAAATTAGCAAAATATCATGAATTCTTTTCGATTGAACATGACTTCAGTATTAATATTTTGCCACTTGAACTATCTAAAGCTGCAAGCTTTGAGCAGTTTTTAATTGATATGCCAACCCCATTCAAAATGGCAAGTGACATAAAAAGTATCGATCAGTCTGCACTTCGTCCCCTACAGTCTATTTCAGGTGTTGCAAGTCAACTAGTTGAGTTTTTAAATCATCAGTCAGCAAAAATTGATTTATTAATTGGTTATATTTTAAGTCAGCAAGACGAAGAAGAACATCGATACCAAGGGGTTGAATTTGGTGGTGGTGGATTATTATTTTCATCTGAAAAAGCATTTGATATAGCACAGCTATTAGAACTTAAAGTTTTTTTCCTCAATAAAAATAGTGCTATTTATTGTTATGGTGAAGTGATTGAAGTACAACAAAAAGACAGTTCATATATACATAAGGTTATATTTCATTTTATTCGTGAAGAAGACCGAGAGATATTAGTACGCAACAGCTTGCACGAACAATCTAAGCAATTACAGGCACTTGCAGAAAAAAGAAACCAAGAAGGAAAAATATAAATCATTACACCTTCAATGAAACAAATGCTTAATTAAATATAAAATAAATTTACAGAGGGTTTATGTCACTAAGCACCGTTATATTAATCGTTTTGGCTCTGGGGATTATTCTTGGAGGAGTTTTGGTACTCAAAAAATCGGCAAGAAAATTTAATTTAACCACAGAGCAGTTAGAGCGTATTAAAAAACGTAATGAAGAAATAGATAAAAAAGAACAGCAAGACTAATTACGATATAAAGTCTTAATTAAATGATAACCAAATTTAGTTTTTATCGGGCCATGTACTTTTAATATCTCTTTTTTAAAGACAACATCATCAAATGCTTTAACCATTTGGCCTTTACGAAATTCTCCTAGTTCACCACCTTTCTTTTTAGACGGGCAAATAGAAAACTTTCTTGCAAGTTGTGAAAAATTGCCACCTTTGGCTAGTTTCGCTTTTATTTCGAGTGCTTGTTTTTCTGTTTTGACTAAAATATGAATTGCTGCTGCACTGGCCATTTTGACTCTTTAACTACTGATTATAGAATTTTAATCATTATACCAAGGTTTAATGTACTGGTATTATCAAATTTACCTTTTACTCTCTTCATTGTTGACATAAAATGTCATGATATTCGTTAATGGCAAGAGGTACTTTACACTTATGAGCACGATACAACATTTATTTGAAAATAATAAGCAGTGGGCTGACAAAATAACTGCAGAAAACCCAGGTTTTTTCGAAGGACTTTCACAGCAACAATCACCACAATATTTATGGATAGGCTGTTCTGATTCAAGAGTACCTGCAAATGAATTATTAGGTATGCAACCAGGAGAAGTATTTGTTCATCGTAATATAGCTAACCAAGTAATTCATACTGACTTAAACTGTTTATCTGTTATCCAATTTGCTGTAGATATTTTAAAAGTAAAAGACATTATCGTTTGTGGCCATTATGGTTGTGGCGGTGTTAGTGCTGCTTTAAAAGGTGATAGCCTTGGACTCATTGATAATTGGTTACGTCACATTCAAGATGTATATCGTTTTAATAAAGATAAGTTAGATTCAATAACAGATAAGCACGAGCAGATGAATTTATTGTGCGATTTAAACGTAATAGAACAAGTAGCAAACGTATGTAATACCACAATATTACGTAATGCTTGGCTTGCAGAGCAAAATGTTACTGTACATGGCTTAGTTTATAATTTGCATGACGGAATATTAAAAGATTTAAACGTATCGGTTAGTGGTAATAAGAAGTAATATTAATTTCAGATAAAACTCGCTAATTGAACTTGAAAGTAAGTTGCAAAAACCTCTTTGCAACTTACTTTCAAGTGATTAAACGCTATAAAACTCCACGCTCCATTTGATTTAACTCAATTGATTTAAATAACGTAGAAAAGTTCCCTTCTCCAAATCCTTGGTCATTAACTCGTTGAATCATTTCAATAAAGATCGGGCCAAATAAGTTCTTAGTAAATATTTGTAATAAGTAAGTATTTTCTGCTTGGCTATCGACTAAAATTTGATGTTCTCTAATTTTATCTTTGTCTTCTTTAACCCAAGGTACACGGTTAAAAATTTCATCGTAGTATTCAGGTACAATATGTAAGGTATCAACAATATCACGATCTAGTTGATCTAATGAAGCAACTAAGTCATCTGTAATAAACGCCAAATGCTGCACACCAGGGCCATTATATTCATGTAGATATTCATCTATTTGATTATCTTCTTTACCTTTACCTTCATTGATTGGTATACAAAATTTTCCGCAAGGCGATTGTAGCGCATATGAAATAAGTGCAGTTTTAATCCCTTTAATGTCAAAATATCTTACCTCAGTAAAACCGAACACCTCTTTATAAAAGTCTGCCCATTTATGCATGGTGCCTTGGTAAACATTATTGGTTAAATGATCTACCGCTAGAAAACCTTTGTCATCAACAATAACAGGTACATCATGGGCATCAAAATCTGTATCATAGATTACGCCTTTGTTTTTACCTTCTTCTTTAAAGCTATCTACAAAATAAATTAAACTATCGCCAATTCCAAAAATAGCTGGGTAAGGTAGTTTATTTATGGCATTTTCTGCTGATTTAGCGCCACGCTTCACCGCTTCTTTAAAAGCAAACTCTGCATCTTCAACACGCCACCCCATAGAACAAATAGCAGGTCCATGGCTTTTAGCAAACTCTTTTGAAAAACCTGTAGTTTCTCTATTAAGCAGAAAGTGAATATCATTTTGATTAAAGTAATCAATATCACGGCCTTTGAATTTTTTAGTTTTAGAAAAACCAAAACCATAAAATGCTTTTTCCATAAAGTCTGAATCAGGGCTAGCATATTCTGTAAATTCAATACCACATAGCTTTAACGGGTTTGCTTTTGTTGATATAACGTCAGTCATTTTTTTATCTCTTATCGCTGATAATATTCACACCTTTTGTACAAGGCGCTTATTGTAATAACGCCATTATCTAGAGGATATAACTTAAGCGAAAGAGCAAGGCCAATAGAGGGTTTAGTGGATATGTAAAAGAAAATGTACGTGCATTTGAATGAAAAGATCACTGAAATATACCAAGGCTTGATAGAGGCTACTAGCGAGGTGTAATTATATTTTTACAGGCAATAAAAAAGGCGCTATAAGCGCCTTTATTACAGTATATATTGTTGATTAATTATTGCGCTGTGGACGTTCACTACGACGTCGAGGAGCAGCTTCTTGTCTTACTATCTTCTCATCAGATGTACTAATAGCAAGTGGCTGACGACGAACACGAACACCTTTCAACTGCTTAAATAAATCAGCTGGGATACCTTTTGGTAACTGTACAAAGCTGTGCTTATCATGCAAGTTGATAGCACCAATATAACTACTATCAAGTGAGATTTCATTAGCGATAGCGCCTACAATATCACCCGGACGTGCACCATGCTCTTTACCCACTTCTAGGCGGTAAGTCTGCCAATCAACATCATTACGGTTCACTTTAGCTTGGCGTGGCTTATTATCACGAGAGTTGCGTTGACCATTTCTTTCGCCTCGGCTATCAGCACGAGAATCACGACGAGAATCTCTACCACGATCATTACGGTCACGGCTATTACGGTCATTACGATCACGAGTTTCACGGCGTGGCTTAGGATCTTCTTTCGGCTCTAACGGCTGCTTTAATTGTTTTTGATATAACAATGCTGCGGCCAAATCAGCCATAGACAATTCAGATTCTTCCGCCATTGTTTCTACAATTTTACGCATACTAGCTAAATCTTTTCCTTCAACAATTGAAGAAATTTCATCGCGAGCACGTTCAATACGTTTTTTACCTAGTTCTTGAATATTAGGTAACTCATACATTTTCACTGCGCCTGAAGTTAAACGCTCGTAATGACGAATTGAATACATTTCACGTGGGCGAACAAATGCAATTGACATACCTTCACGACCAGCACGACCTGTACGACCGATACGGTGAACATATGCTTCATTATCACCCGGTAAATCATAGTTAATAACTAATGAAATACGAGGGATATCCAAACCACGTGCAACAACATCAGTTGCCACTAAAATAGAAGATTTACCTGATTTCATTTGCTCAATAGTACGTTCACGTTGAGCTTGGTTCATATCACCATTTAGTGCTAATGCAGGGTAACCAGCACGCTCTAATTTTTCAGCAACATCAACCGTATCATTACGAGTACGCACAAAGATTATCATTGCATCATAATCTACAATTTCAGCAATACGCTCTAGTGCGGTCATTTTAGTAATGCCGCCTACTTTCCATGCATATTGAGTGATATTTGCTTTTGCTTTTTTAACAGCAGCAATTTTAACGTGTTCAGCATCTTTTAAGAAACGGTTCGCTATTTTGCGAATAGCTGCTGGCATTGTTGCAGAGAACAAACACATTTGCGTTTCTTTTGGTAAGTGATCTAGAATCCATTGAATATCTTCTAAAAAGCCCATGTTTAACATTTCATCGGCTTCATCAAGTACACAAACTCTTAGTTCATCTAGTTTAAGGCTCTTACGACGTAAGTGATCCATTAAACGACCAGGTGTACCAACAACAATTTGAGCACCGCGCTCTAGTTGTTGAAATTGTGGGCCGTAAGATTGACCACCATATAAAGTAGCAACACGTAAGCCTTTCATGTTTTTACCAAACGATACAATAGCTTCAGCAACCTGCATCGCTAATTCACGCGTTGGTGCTAATACCATTAATTGTGGTTTTCTTACTGATGTATCAATTTTTGCTAAAGCAGGTAGGCCAAAAGCTGCCGTTTTGCCGGTACCTGTTTGTGCTTCACCTAAAACGTCTTTACCAGATAATAATAGCGGGATAGTTTTTGCTTGGATATCAGTAGCAGCATTAAAACCAATTGAGGTAACAGCTGATAATAAGTTTTCAGGTAAGCCTAATGTATCAAAACCGATAACTTCATTTTTTGTTTCAGTTTTGTTTGTATTTTTTTGTTCAGTCATTTTTAAATTTCATCTTCTCAAGACAGGTATAAACGAAGAAAAAAATCACAAAAGAATAGAGCACCTTCAAAACAAATAAATCATACAATGATCGTTTGTGGAAAGTGTGCTTATAAATAATTTTTAATTGCTAAGTCTTAACCTGCGTACATAATACGAGGAAACCACCAGGAAGACTTAAAGCGCATAGTGTATTGTCACACTATATTTCTGCTGGAAACGAAATGTTCAGCTGGGCAAGTCTATTGGGCGGTATAACCCCCACTCATTTTCGATTTATTTATTGTTCATTCTATTTAAATAATAAAACCAATAAATAATACACTGACTGTATAAGAGTTTAGTGTAATTGCTGTTTTGTCGAAAAAAACAACATCCCTTTCATCGAGGCGCGCATTATACACAGATATAAGGATTATGCAATTATTTAATCAGATAACAGGGATATTAGTGTACTATGCGTAGTAAAAACACATTTAGGCTAAATTAAGCAGCACTTTAATACTGCTCATATTGATTATTTAGCTGTATAGCCTCGAATAAAGAAAGCCACACTTTCATACAAGTATTTATCTACATCTTCAGGGGATATACGCTCTTTAATATTAAATTCCATTTGTGTCCATAACTCCCCTTTCATTGTACTTAAAAACTGTACCGCTGCATGTCTAGGGTTATCGATAGAAAGGATTTTCTGTTGGTCTAATTTGGCCATTAAAAGACTCACTTCATTAGTAACTCTTAATGGTCCCGCCTTATAGAACATATCAGAAACTTGCGGATAGTCTGTTGACTCAAAAACACATATTTTATGTACTGCACATGCTTCTTTTGAAGTGATAAAGCTAATAAAGTTTTGTGCTAACTTGAATAACACTG